>NZ_JARUWZ010000023.1:0-75563 GCF_030433775.1 Erwinia sp. PsM31 | reverse complement strand
CTGAGCATTAACCTCTGCAACACCACCTGCAACAACTTGCTGACGGGTGCGCTGTGTGTTCATTTTGGTAAGGGCTTCTCCCTGAAGCTGTGCAGTAGCCTGCATCTGAGCATTAACCTCTGCAACACCACCTGCAACAACTTGCTGACGGGTGCGCTGTATGTTCATTTGTGACAGAGCCTTACCATCAGCCTCGCTGAGCGCGCTGGTAGTAGCGGTAATTGCTGCAGGCTGACTATGGCTGATTGCCTCGCCAGATTCATCAGCGGCGGCAAGTTTGGCCCGTGAATAAGCGTCATGAACACGCTGCTGTGTGCCTGCGTCCTGATGCATGGCATTGTCAGCTATCGCGTCACCTAAGGCTGAGTTAGCTGCGGAAAATTGGTCTGCCTGTGCAGCATTGATAGAAGTAGTCGCAGCGATTACCAGCACAGCGATGGTTGAAAGTTTCATCCTGGTGTTTCCTGTTAAAGTCAGAACGCAAAGTTTTTTATCTATGCGAACAAAGTTGACACAAGTTGACACTGGGTTTTTTGCTCTATGACAACAAAGTGTGACATCAATCAAAATTTTGTTTCGATGCGGACTATCTTCTTTAACATCAGTTTTGCCAGGCGCTGCCGGGTTGGGCTAAAGAAAAGGGACTATCGTCGGTAGCCTGACGTCGGTGATAGCACCGCGACGTAATACCCGTTGCGATAGCTAACATTGCGTCATAGCGCTGCGGAACGGGCGGGCCATACGAGGGAAGGGGTTACGGCTTACAGGAAAATAGTCGTGATGGTGACTATGATAATTCTCTTACTTATCAGTCCTTGCCATTTATTCAGCGCGCTCAACCATCAGCAAATGTGTCTGTGCTGCCGACAGGTTAGCGTTGCGCTGCCGCTGCGGCAAAAAGTATACTGGGAATAGTGTTCCATTTTTTATAAAACAATAAGGCAAAAGCGTTATGGCGAAGGATGAGGTGGATAAACAGCCCGATTCGGTCTCTTCCGTACTGAAAGTGTTTGGCATTTTACAGGCGTTAGGCGAAGAGCGAGCGCACGGCATTACCGAGCTGTCACAGCGGGTGATGATGTCGAAAAGCACCGTTTATCGTTTTTTACAGACCATGAAGTCGCTGGGCTACGTTGCGCAGGAAGGCGACACGGAAAAATATAGCCTGACCCTGAAGCTGTTTGAGCTGGGCGCAAAGGCGTTACAAAATGTCGATCTGATACGCAGCGCCGATATCCAGATGCGCGAACTTTCCCGCCTCACCCGCGAGACGATCCACCTGGGCGCGCTGGAAGAAGACAGTATTGTTTATATTCACAAAATCGACTCGCTTTACAATCTGCGCATGTACTCGCGCATTGGCCGACGCAATCCGCTTTACAGCACCGCTATTGGTAAAGTGCTGCTGGCCTGGCGCGATCCGGAAGAGGTGAAAAGCATCCTGGCAGAGGTCAGCTTTCAGAAGAATACCTCCCGCACGCTTACGTCTACGGACGCGCTGATAACCCAGCTGGAACGGGTACGCGCACAGGGCTTTGGCGAAGATAACGAAGAACAGGAAGAGGGATTGCGCTGCATTGCCGTGCCGATATTCGATCGCTTTGGCGTGGTGATTGCCGGACTGAGCATCTCCTTCCCGACCATCCGTTTTACGGAAGAAGAGAAGGGCAACTATGTTGCGATGCTGCACCGTGCGGGCAGGCTGATATCGGAACAGATGGGCTATCGGGACTATCCTTTCTGAACCGACGGGCCGACAGCACTCGGCCCGTCGCGGTTTCAGTTATCGATCACTTCACTGCTTTTTTTCAGCAAAGGGCAGTCGGTGACGCCGACAATGCCGCTGTCGCTGTGCAGATACTGGGCGGTGGTCATGCCGCGAGCGGTAAGATACTGGCATTGCAGCCCCATCCCTGCGACATTCTTATGGCTTCCGGCCAGTACGCCATAGCCGGTGACCAGCAGAGCCAGCCAAATCACGACCAGCAGGCCAACAAGACGAACAAAAAATTTCATGCTTTCTCCTTTATGCGTCGGCCTTTCCCGTAGTCGCCGACGCCAGTACATTGTGAGCAGATACGCAAAACATTGTCAGCATACAGCAGTGCCGCCATAAAGCCTGCGCGAAGGTTCCTAAATTTCCATCAGCGCGCTATCAATTCGTTGATGAGCAGGTAAAATTCGGCTCATTATAATTATATGTAACATCAGGAGTATAGGTATGTTAAACGAGGTCGCCAATGGCGCGGCGGGAGCCGGCTTGCTTATCGGCATTATGCTTGTCGGGCTGGTCGCCTGGTTTTTTATTACTCGCGCCAGCGTCAGAGCTAATGAACAGATCCGCCTGCTGGAGGCGCTGCTTGACGAGCAGAAACGGCAGAACCAGCTGCTGATAAAGCTTGTCGGCGCGCGGCAGGTGCCGGCTGAAGATAACAATGAGACTGATTTTATTCGTTTAATTCCGGAGCGCTAATCGCTCCGGCACAAGGAGCACCGCATGGCCTGGCAAAACCCCTGGTACGATCCGCAAAAAGCGCACCACACGCCGGAAGGCTTCCGTAACCCTGAACAGGATCTCCGCCAGCCCGGTGATTTACAGCGCTGGCGCAAAGAGCGCAAGGCGCAGGGGCTGCCTTTTCCACCGGCGCAGGGCTACGATGCGTTTATTCGTCAGTGGTGGCAGCCTGCCGATTTAAGCGGCGAGGAGGATGCCGTCTGGTGGCTGGGCCATGCCTGCCTGCTGCTGCGCACCTCGGGCAAATACACGCTGATCGATCCCGCGCTGGCGTCGCGCGCGTCGCCGCTCCAATTTTACGGGCCGCAGCGCAAAACGCCTGCCGCGCTGAAAGTCGAAGACCTGCCCGCGTTGGATCGCGTACTGATTTCGCACAGCCATTACGACCATCTTGACTGGCCTACCATCAAACTGATCCTGCGTCATTTTCCGGACGTGCATTTTGTGGTGCCGCTGGGGCTGGCGCCCTGGTTTAAAAAACGCGGGGCGAAAAAGGTCACGCAGCTGGACTGGTGGGAAAGCGTCACCGATCGCGAAATGCAGATCTTTGCCGTTCCGGCGCGTCACTGGAGTATGCGTACGCCCTGGGATCGCAACCGCTCTTTATGGTGCGGTTGGGTAGTGAAGAGTCAGGGCGTAAATTTCTGGTTCAGCGGCGACAGCGGCTATTCCGAAAGCCTGCTGGAGATCCCGCGCAGGCTGGGGCCTTTCAACCTGGCTGCTTTGCCAACGGGCGCTTATGCGCCGCAGTGGTTTATGCGCGGACAGCATATGGATCCGGACGAGGCCATTTCGCTACATCAGGCGCTGGGCCAGCCCGTCACCATCCCCATTCATTGGGGCGTATTCGAGCTGGCGGACGAATCGCTGGACGAGCCGCCGCGCGTGCTGAGCGAAAAGATGCAGGCAGCAAAGCTGGACGAGCACCGTTTCAGCGCGTGGAAAATTGGCGCGAGGATGCCCCTTAAAAATATAAATTAAGAATAATCCTGGTAAGGGAATTTAAAATGCGTACGCGCTGATATCAATGCCGGTTAATCCAAATAGATTGATGGTACTAATGGCAATTAATCGCGAAGGGGGCTGCATTTAAATGGGGCAGGCAAAAATACATTTTCCTGATTTTGGTGCAGTTTAAATTTAAATATGAACCATATGCTCCTTTTGATACCCCAATGCCATTCTAATTTTGCGTGGCGCGGAGCCATCTTTAAATGAAGATTTTTGAGTAAGCAATGTCATATTTCTGCAATAAGCCAGATGGAAAATCGCCCGGAGCGCAGCGAGAAGCCGTAGACTTGGCAGCGGCGGCAGGCTAAGATGTGCTTAGAAAATTGCATGACCGACGGGCCTGTGCCATTCGGTTTTACTCTGGCGACGTTCAATAATTCCTTTGTTGATGTGCAATAAGTGCCGCAGACGTTTCAAATATGTGCGACAGTCCGACGACCTTATAAAAATGACTTGCCATTAATAATCGAATATGTGATAACGCTTTTGGTAAAACGGGGTACAGTTCTGTTTATGTATGGCATCTTCAGTAAAGAAGTTCTGAGTAAAGACGTTACGTTGAATACCGCTTCCTTGCCGAGCCTTAATTTATGCCTCATGCAGTTGTGTCTCTGATTTTTCTGTACGTCACGCCCCCGGGCGAATTAACACTCTAAGGAATTTGCAAAATGGCAAAGATTAAAGGTCAGGTTAAGTGGTTCAACGAGTCTAAAGGTTTTGGCTTCATTACCCCTGCAGACGGCAGCAAAGACGTGTTCGTACACTTCTCTGCTATCCAGGGCAATGGCTTCAAAACTCTGGCTGAAGGCCAGAACGTTGAGTTCGAAATTCAGGACGGCCAGAAAGGCCCTGCTGCTGTGAACGTCACCGCTATCTAATTTTCGATCTTGCCGTTGCCCGCGCGACGGTTCAGGCAAGCATCAGAATAATAAAGCCCTGCCGGTATCGGCGGGGCTTTTTCCTTTCCGGCCATGAAAACCTGCCCTGGCCTGCATATTTCCGGTAAACTGCCGCTCTTAACGTTACCGGAGAGTTGTTATGTCTTATCTTTGCCCGCTTTGCCATCATCCCTTGCTGCCCGATGCTTCCGGCTGGCGATGTGAAAACCGGCATCAGTTCGATCGGGCAAAAGAGGGCTACGTCAATCTGCTGCCGGTGCAGCACAAGCGATCGAAGCAGCCGGGCGACAGCGCCGAGATGATGCAGGCGCGACGTGAATTTCTGGATGCCGGGCACTATCAGCCTCTCCAGTCCAGCGTCTGCGATATTTTCCAGCGCATCCTGCCGCCCGAAAACGCCAGCGTGCTCGATATTGGCTGTGGCGAAGGCTATTACACCCACGCGGTGGCCGATATGCTGCAAAAAAACGGCGAGGCGGAAGTCCACGCGCTGGATGTATCCAGAGTCGCGGTGCGTGCTGGCGCTAAACGCTATCGCAACGTTCGTTTTTGCGTGGCGTCCAGCCACCGGCTGCCGTTTGCCAGCGAACAGTTTGATGCCGTGCTGCGTATCTATGCGCCCTGCAAGGCGGAGGAGCTGGCGCGGGTAGTAAAGCCCCACGGCTACGTCCTGACCGTTACGCCGGGGCCGCGTCACCTGCTGCAGTTCAAAGAGCTAATCTATCAGGAAGCACGCCTGCATGATGAAACGCCCGAAGCGTTGCCGGGCTTTACGCTGGTAGAGCAGCATTCGCTTAATTATTTAATGAGCCTTAACAGTGAGACGTCCGCCGCACTCTTGCAGATGACGCCTTTTGCGTGGCGCGCCCGTCCTGAAGTCTGGGGCGTACTGGCTACCACGCCGTCGTTTGAGGTTGAAACGGACTTTACGCTGCGCCTGTGGCAAAAGGAAAAGCCTGAGGCTGCGCAGCAGGCAGAGGCGCCTTCTTCTGGCGAATAGCGGAGCAGGGCCGTTTGTTACAGAACGGTCTTCTGTAAATGTAAGCAAATATTTTGACGTTGTCCCGTGCGCTGTTTACAGTAGAACTCCTTAATTTTTACAGGAGCCACGGGCCTGCGCCCTCCCTATGGATCGTCACCGAAGTTGTTTAACTAAGCCACCGGCCTACGCGGCCACTCTGACTTTGCCTTTTGATGGCGCTTATCTTTCCTTGTATCCAGCCATAAGCTGCGCGATGGTGTTGCCAGTTTCTTTTTTCCCTATCTCTGTTCGGAGCCTGTCATGGAATTTCTCTTAGACCCGTCAATCTGGGCCGGTCTGCTGACGCTGGTCGTCCTTGAAATCGTGTTGGGAATAGATAACCTGGTTTTTATCGCCATCCTGGCCGATAAGCTGCCGCCAAAGCAGCGTGATAAAGCCCGTCTGATAGGCCTGTCTCTGGCGCTGATTATGCGCCTGGGTCTGCTTTCTCTGATCTCCTGGATGGTGACCCTGACGCGTCCGTTGTTCAGCGTCGCGGATTTCAGCTTTTCGGGGCGCGATCTGATCCTGCTGGTCGGCGGTTTCTTTCTGCTGTTCAAAGCGACGATGGAGCTGCATGAAAGGCTGGAAAACCGTGAGCACATCGGCGGAGGCGCTAAGGGCTATGCCAGCTTTTGGTCCGTGGTTATCCAGATTGTGGTGCTGGATGCCGTCTTCTCGCTGGATGCGGTAATCACTGCCGTTGGCATGGTCAACAACCTGGCGATTATGATGACGGCGGTGGTGATCGCGATGGGCGTGATGCTGCTGGCCTCAAAACCGCTGACCCGGTTTGTCAACGCGCATCCTACGGTCGTGGTGCTCTGCCTCAGCTTCCTGTTGATGATCGGGCTTAGCCTGGTGGCGGAAGGCTTTGGCTTCCATATTCCAAAAGGCTACCTCTACGCGGCTATCGGCTTCTCTATTCTGATCGAGCTGTTTAATCAGATCGCGCGGGTGAATTTTCTTCGCCATCAGTCCAAAAGACCGATGCGTGAGCGTACCGCCGAAGCTATTCAGCGGCTTATGGGGGGACGACGCGGCGGCCATACGGATAACGGCGAACAGGAGAGCGAAACCCTCAAGCTGATGCCGCAGGAAACCTTTAAAGATGAAGAGCGCTATATGATTAACGGCGTGCTGACGCTGGCCTCGCGCTCGGTACGCAGCATTATGACGCCGCGCGGCGATATTTCCTGGGTCAACGCCGAGCGTCCGGCGGATGAAATCCGCGTGCAGCTGTTGGATACGCCGCACAGCCTGTTCCCCGTCTGCCGGGGAGAGCTGGATGAGATTGTCGGCGTCGTGCGGGCAAAAGAGCTGCTGGTGGCCCTGGAGCAGGGCATTGATGTTGCCACCTACGCTGCCGCTATGCCGCCGGTGATCGTGCCGGAAACGCTGGATCCGATCAATCTGCTGGGCGTGCTGCGTCGCGCCAGGGGCAGCTTTGTGGTGGTAAGCAATGAGTTCGGCGTGGTGCAGGGTCTGATAACGCCGCTGGACGTGCTGGAGGCGATTGCGGGCGAGTTCCCGGATGAGGATGAAACGCCTGATATCGTCGCTGATGGCGAAGGCTGGCTGGTGAAGGGCGGCACCGATCTGCATTCTTTGCAGCAGCTGCTGGATACCCAGATGCTGGTGAAGCCGGCAGACGATCATGCTTCGCTGGCGGGACTGCTGATTGCCCAGAAAGGCCAGCTGCCCCAGGCGGGCGAGGTAATAGCACTGCCGCCGTTCGCCTTCCAGATTGTCTCTGCTACCGACTATCGTATTGATCTGGTCCGCGTGACGCGGGAAAAAGCCCCGGTGGAAGAAGGCTAAACCTGACGAAACATCAGCCGCCGCCGGGCGGCTGATGTTCGCTAAGCCACTGAGGGAAACTTTCCAGCGGCATCGGTCGGGCAAACAGATATCCCTGCAACACATCCACGCCTTTCTCACGCAGGTAGGCCGCCTGAGCTGCCGTTTCCACGCCTTCCGCAACCAGGCTGATATTCAGCCGCTGCGCCAGGGAAATCACCATATCCGTAACGGTCGCGTTAATCGCGTCTGTCCCTATCGCCGCGGTAAAAACCTTATCGATTTTCAGCACGTCCGGGCTAAGCGTTTTCAGATAGGAGAGCGAACTGTGGCCGGTGCCGAAATCGTCAATCGCCAGCTTCACGCCGTTCTGGCGCAGCTGAGCCACCACGCGCTGGTCAACCTCCGGCAGCGCATCGCGCTCGGTCAGTTCCACAATCAGCTGCGGAGCCGGGTTCGCCGGCCACCAGAGCTGCTTCAAATCCGTCACGATTTGCCGGTCATGAAAATGGCTGGAAGCGACGTTGATGGCAATATGGAAATCGGAGCGGGCCGGCAGCAGCGGCAGCTGGCTGACCACCTCGGTTAACACATAACGCGTCAGCGGCGCGATTAAATTATGCCGCTCGGCCAGCGGAATAAAAAGATCCGGCGATACCCAGCCCTGGCGGTCGTTATGCCAGCGCAGCAGCAGCTCGATGCCTTCGCATTCGCCGCTGCGGGCGTTAATCAGCGGCTGGCAGTACACCATAAATTCACGCGCGTTAATGCCGTAGCTGATCTGCCAGGCAAGGCTCATGCGGTTCGCGGTCGCCAGCCAGACAATGTAGCCGGACAGCAGGCTCAGCAGCAGCGCCAGCGGCAGCTGTTCAGGCAGCGCCAGCAGCGCCAGCCTGGCGGGCGCCGGCCCATACAGCGTGACGGAAAAAGGATAGCGCAGCGAGGCGTCCTGATAGCTGACTTCATCCTCGGACGGCAGCGCTTTTTCAATCAGGGGATTGCCGTATTCCAGGCTGTGTTCGCCTACGTTGAAAATAACGCGTTCCACCCACGGCAGCTCAGGCTCAAGCAGGTAGTTGCTCATCAGCTCGATATTAACGAGTTGCAGGATCCCGGCCCTGTTGCCTGCTTCCAGCGGCGTCCACAGCAGCAGTACCGGTGATCCCTTAAGCAGATGATCGTCGGTGCTCAGCAACATTCGCTGATTGTTTACGGCCAGTTCAGGATAGGTGGCGCTGAAGGCAAGATTGGTACTGCCATAAATGCTGGAACAGTACATATTGTCCCGATCGACCAGGATAATTGATCGCACGGTTTGCAGCGAGGCCAGCTTTTCCACCAGCGGAAAACGAACCTGATCGCACGGCAGGCCCACCAGCCCCTGCGTATTATTAGCCGCCACGTCAAGCGGCGAAAAAAGGCGATCGAAACGCTGGATCGCTTTGCTGGCAAAAGTGTGCGACAGCTTTTCGATATGATTTTTTTCGACGATAAAGCGTAAAGCCAGGGTAAGGATAAGCACCAGCGCGGCGACTACTACAGCAATTAACAAGCGTCTGCGGCGAAACGCCCCAGTGGCTTCCTGTGACACTTGCATTAATGACCATCCTTAAAGCGAAACGCGAACCAGCCTGTTATCGGCAAAAGTAAGATTAAGTTTAGTCCTGAGAAATGAAAAACGGGGTTAAACAGCGGGTTGCCAACAGCAGAAATAGAGGGAAAAGGAAAGCGCCAGCGCCGCAGAGGGCGCTGGCGGAAAATCAGTCACACTGTACTTTTATCGCCAGGCCGCCGCGAGAAGTTTCACGGTATTTGGCGTTCATATCCTTGCCGGTTTCATACATCGTTTCGATCACTTTATCCAGCGAAACGCGTGCCTCGCTGGTACGCCGCATCGCCATGCGCGCGGAGTTAATCGCTTTTACCGAAGCAATGGCGTTACGTTCGATGCAGGGAACCTGCACCTGACCCGCAACCGGATCGCAGGTCAGGCCCAGGTTGTGCTCCATGCCGATTTCCGCCGCCACGCAAACCTGCTCCGGGCTGGCGCCCAGCAGCTCGGCCAGACCCGCCGCCGCCATTGAACAGGCCACGCCGACCTCGCCCTGGCAGCCCACTTCCGCGCCGGAAATCGAGGCGTTCATCTTGTACAGGATGCCGACAGCGCCCGCCGCCATAAAATAGCGGATAAAAATATCGGGACTGACCGAAGCGATAAAGTGATCGTAATAGGCCAGCACGGCCGGCACGATGCCGCAGGCGCCGTTGGTTGGGGCCGTCACCACCCGGCCGCCCGCCGCGTTCTCTTCGTTAACGGCCAGCGCAAACATGTTTACCCAGTCGATTACGTTCATAGGATCGCTGGAAAGTTTGTCGGAGGAAACCAGCAAACGGCGCAGCGCGGCGGCGCGGCGCGGTACGCGCAGCGGGCCAGGCAGAACGCCTTCGGTATTCAGGCCGCGATCGATACAGTCGCGCATACTCTGCCAGACGTCCGCGAAATAGTGTTCGATCTCCGCCCGGCTGTGCAGCGCCAGTTCGTTCTTCATCACCATACCGGAAAGCGACAGGCCGGTTTCATGACAGTGGGCCAGCATCTCTTTCGCTGAGTTGAACGGATAGGGCACCGACACTTCGTTCAGCGTGGACTGGCCGAAATGCTCTTCATCGACGATAAAGCCGCCGCCGATGGAATAGTAGGTTTTGCTGTAAATCAGCTCGTCGCCCGAGAAGGCATGAATGCGCATACCGTTTTCATGCAGGGAGAGATTATCGCTGCGAAACACCATGCCGCCTTCGCGTGGAAAATCGACTTCGTGCGCGCCGCCGGCCAGCAGCAGACGCTGTCGCGCCTCTACATCACGAATAAAGGCCGGAATGCCGTCGATATCCACACTTTCCGGCGAGGCGCCCGACAGGCCCATAATAATCGCGATATCGGTGTGGTGCCCTTTACCGGTCAGAGAAAGCGAACCGTAAACGTCGACGGCGATGCGCGTCACATCGGTTAATTTGCCCAGGCTGACCAGATCGTCAACAAACTGTTTGCCGGCTTTCATCGGCCCCACCGTATGGGAACTGGATGGGCCTATGCCGATCTTAAACATGTCGAAAACGCTAATCACATTCTGCTCCCGGGTCCGCAGTTAATCGCTGGATAATATTTAATGGTAATCATCATGTGAACGATAGTCGCATGAAATAAACTAATCTTCTGCAGACAGAAAAGTTATTGCGGGCTGCATCACACTGGCGTCCGCTGCTTTTTTCTGCCTGACCTGAACTAAGGCAAACAAAAACCGGCCCGCTATGATTCGGGGCCGGTCTTTTGCGCTGCAATATAAAGGATTTACGCTAATTGTGAAGGGGTAAGGCAAACTAAAAGAAGGAATTTGCCTGCCGTTTTGCTGTAAAGCTCTGGCAAAGCGGGCAAGCGACGCTATTTTGTGCGAAACCGCTACTCTGTTACCTGTAGGCTGAGCTGGCGGATAATGCCCGCGGTCATGCCCCAGATAAAATAGTCGTCAAACCAGGAAAGCCAGATCCGGTGCGTTATGCCGTGGCGCTGGATATCCAGCGGTGCATAGCGCCCCAGCCGGAGTGCTTCCTGAAGCGGCATCTCAAAAACCGATTCCACCTCCGCTTCATTGGCGTGCCAGGCAAGATTATCAGGCAGAATGCCTACTACCGGCGTAACCTGAAAACCGGTGCTGCTGGTCACGGGCGGCAGCACGCCGATCACCTTTACGCTTTCAGGCGGAATAGCGACCTCTTCCTGCGCTTCGCGCAGCGCGGTGTAAATCAGTGACCGATCTTCATTATCCCGCATCCCGCCGGGGAAGGCGACCTGCCCGGCATGCTTGCGTAGCGTGGCGGCGCGTCGGGTCAGCAGCAGCGCAGGACGCGGACGGTTAATAATCGGCACCAGCACCGCCGCCTGGCGCGTGGGCAGCTGAGGCACGGCAGGCTCGGGCCGCTGTAGCTGAAAACGGGTGATAAAACGCTCCAGCGCCGGTGACGCGTCAGGCATGATAGTGCTCCAGACAGGGAAGAATGCGGTTTACCTTATCGAACGTTTCCTGATATTCCGACTGCTCGTCGCTGTCGGCCACGATACCGCCGCCAGCGGTACAGTAAAGCTGGCCGTTTTCCGCCGTCAGGGTGCGGATTGTGATGCTGGTATCCATGCGGCCGCAGACGCTGAGATAACCGATGCTGCCGCACCAGGCGTTGCGGCGGTGCGGTTCAAGCTCATCGATAATAGCCATTGCCCGTACTTTAGGCGCACCGGTGATAGATCCGCCAGGGAAACAGGCGCGCAGCAGATCGCAGGCCGTAAGCCCGGGTTTCAGCGTGCCGGTAATGGTACTGACCAGATGATGCACCGCCGGGAAAGGCTCTACGACAAACAGCTCCGGCACTTTTACCGTGCCGGGTACGGCTACGCGGCCAATATCGTTGCGCAGCAGGTCGACAATCATCAGGTTTTCCGCCCGATCCTTAGGCGACTGCGCCAGCTTCTCCGCCTGACGGCGATCGGCCTGGGGATCGCTCAGGCGCGGCAGCGTGCCCTTAATTGGGCGGGTTTCGATTTCGCCCGCCGCCATATGCAGAAAGCGTTCGGGCGAAAGGCTTAAGATGGCGCTGTCCGGCAGGCGAAGAAAGGCGCTGAAGGGCGCGCGGTTCTGGCGGGTCAGCGATCTGTATGCCTGCCATTCATCGCCGCTGTAGCTGGCCTGAAAGCGCTGGGCCAGATTGATTTGATAGCAGTCGCCGCTGCGCAGCCACGCCTGCACCTGACGGAACTTCTCGCCGTAGGCTTCACGACTCATATTGGAAGCCCAGGCGCTGGTCAGGCGAAAAGGCTCGGGCACCTGCGGCGTTTGTTCATCGAGCCAGCGCAGCCGTTGCGCGGCGTCGCCATGCGTGATCAGCGTCAGGGTCTGGCGATGGTGATCGGCAATCAGCGCCCAGTCGTAAATGCCCACGGCCATATCCGGCGTGGTTAAATCCGGCTTCGCCCGCTGCGGCAGCTTCTCGAACCGCCGCCCCAGATCGTAGCCGAACAGCCCCAGCGCGCCGCCCTGAAAAGGGTAGTCGCTGCTTTCAGCCGCCTGCAAATTGCTCTCCTGCAACGTCTGATGCAGCAGAACGAGCGGATCCTGTTCGCTTTCCGTCACCAGGCCGTCACGTACTACGCAGGTCAGACCGCCGCAGGTGGTCAGCGTGGCGACGGGGTCGGCGACCATAATATCGAAGCGATTGTCGCTGTGTTCCGCAAAGCCGGAGTCCAGCAGCATCGCCCAGGGCTGATGGGCGACAACAGTAAACAGATCCCCGAGCGATTCGGGCGTATACTCCAGAGGATAATAAACAGGTGGCATGATTAAGGCAGATTAGAACTAAAACAGGCAGCAAGCCTGACATATTTTTCTGCTGCTGGCATCTGTTTGTTACGCGTGGAATAATTCCCGCGACTGAAACAGGAGCAATTATGATTAGTGGTTTACCGGCGCTGTCGCTTGAGCAGCAACAGCAGGCAGTGGAGCGTATCCAGGAGCTGATGGCCGACGGCATGAGCAGCGGACAGGCTATCCAGCTGGTGGCGGCTGAAATTCGCGAAACGCACACGGGCGAGATGATTGCCGTTCGTTTTGACGATGAAGATGAAGAGGATGAAGACGAGGCGCGCGAGCGGGCTAACTACCACGACGCTCACCACGCTGACGACGAAGAAGAAGAGTAAGTAAATGGCGCACCGCCCGGTGCGCCATAAGTTTATCTGGCGGCGACGATCTTGATCTCAACCAGATATTTCGGGTTCATCAGGCCGGCCTGCACGGTGCAGCGCACCGGCGCGTTGCCTGGCGACACCCAGGCGTCCCAGGCGCGGTTCATCGCCGGAAAATCCTCTTTGTGTACCAGAAAAATCGTGGCGTCCAGAATACGGCTTTTATCCGAGCCCAGGCGGGTCAGGATGCGGTCGATTACCGCCAGCGCGTTAGCCGTCTGCGCTTCGGCGTCCTCGTCCAGGTTTTCCGGCACGCTGGTGTAATAAATCGTATCGTTATGCACAACCGCTTCCGACATGCGGTGTTCCGGGTCAAGACGATCAATAGGCATCAGGTTCTCTCTTGTTATCACTTTAGTGGCCGATAGCCTGGCATAATGCCTGCGTGGTTGTCATCCCTCAGCATTCCTGTCGGCGGCAGGAGAATGCTATGCTGGCGCTCTGCCTTACTTTTTCTGCCTGGATTGATTATGCCCGCCATTGACGATCTTTTTCTGCGCCTGTCGCGCTCGCCGTTTCGGCAAAAATTCCATTTAGGCCACCGCGAATACCGCTATTGCCTGGACAAGGGCGAAGAGGAGATCGTCGCGCATGCTGCTGACTTTATTCGTGAGCGCCTTGCTCCCGCAGAGCCTGTTAATGACGGCAAGCAAACGCCGATGCGCGGTCATCCGGTATTTATTGCCCAGCATGCCACGGCCACCTGCTGTCGCGGCTGCCTGAGCAAATGGCACCAGATACCTGCGCACCAGCCGCTAACGGCAGCGCAGCAGGCGTGGGTTGTGCAGGCGATCCTGCACTGGCTGCGGCTGGAGATGCAGCGGCCGCAGCCTCCCGCGCCGCGCCGCAAAAAAGACCCGACAAAGGATAAACAGCTCAGGCTGCTGTAAGGCCCGTGGCGGGATGTGGCTATAAAAACGAAATATGCATTAACAAAGTTAATTGAATTGATAAAGGGAAAGGCTTGCGATTTTACCGGTAACATTCTAGTTTTGCTCTGGCAGGCAAATCCACTGGTAAAATAAGGGGTATTCGTATGCAATCTTCTAAGATTATTGTTTTAATTGAAAAAATAGCCATAGCCGTTTTTGCGGTTTTGCTGGTCTATTTTATCGCGACCGGCTTGCTTTCGGCGTCGGGCTGGGATCATAGCTGGCCTTACCCACACCGCTAAAGATGATTCTTTCACCAGGGAAAATAAAGCAGTGTTAATACTATAAGCGCCTCGCTACAGTGGCGCAGCCTCCTCCTTTTCTGACCCCCTTTCTTTGTGTCCGTTCGCGGCATAACATGCCTGATTCAGCTATAACCTTTTGATTTGTATTGGTTTGTATCCTTACGGTAATACTGCCATAATAGCCTGCTTTTTTTAACGGGCGGTGAGGATACGTGGTAAACGATTTTGCAGCAGACGGCGCGCTGGCGCAGGCCATTCCAGGCTTTAAGCCACGCGAACCTCAGCGCCTGATGGCGGAGGCGGTCACAACGGCCATCGATAACAAGCGCGAGCTGGTAGTAGAAGCGGGCACCGGAACCGGCAAAACCTATGCCTATCTGGCACCGGCGCTGCGCTCGGGTAAAAAAGTCATTATTTCTACCGGATCTAAAGCGCTTCAGGATCAGCTTTACAGCCGCGATTTGCCTACGGTCGCCCGTGCATTAGCATTTAAAGGGAAACTGGCGCTGCTGAAAGGGCGCTCGAACTACCTCTGCCTGGAGCGGCTGGAGCAGCAGTCGATGGCGGGCGGCGAGCTGGCGGCACAGGCGATGAGCGATCTGGTGCACCTGCGCGGCTGGTCGAGCGAAACGGTGGACGGCGATATCAGCACCTGCGGCGGCGTGGCGGAAGACAGCCCGGTCTGGCCGCTGGTCACCAGCACCAATGACAACTGCCTGGGCAGCGACTGTCCTCTCTATCAGGACTGTTTCGTGGTGAAAGCGCGCCGCAAAGCGATGGACGCGGATGTGGTGGTGGTGAACCATCATCTCTTTCTGGCCGATATGGTGGTAAAAGAGAGCGGTTTTGCGGAGCTGATCCCGGAGGCGGACGTGATGATCTTTGATGAAGCGCATCAGGTGCCGGATATCGCCAGCCAGTACTTCGGCCAGCAGCTTTCCAGCAAGCAGCTGCTGGATCTCGCCAAAGACATCACCATCGCCTATCGCACCGAGGTGCGTGACGCCCAGCAGCTGCAAAAATCTGCCGATCGGCTGGCGCAAAGCGCGCAGGATTTCCGCCTGGCGCTGGGCGATCCCGGCTTTCGCGGCAATCTGCGGGAAGTCCTTAATAACGCCAATATTCAGCGCGCGCTGTTGCTGCTGGACGATGCGCTGGAGCTTTGTTATGACGTCGCGAAGCTGTCGCTGGGCCGTTCGGCGCTGCTGGATGCGGCCTTTGAACGGGCGGCGCTCTATCGCGGCAGGCTGAAGCGGCTGAAAGATGTCTCGCAGCCCGGTTTCAGCTACTGGTATGAGTGCAACAGCCGCCATTTTGTGCTGGCGCTGACGCCGCTGTCGGTATCGGATCGCTTCCGGGAAGTAATGGACGAGCGCCCAGCCAGCTGGATTTTCACCTCCGCCACGCTGGCGGTAAATGAGCAGATGACCCACTTTGTTGAAAGGCTGGGCGTCGCTGGCGCAGAAACGCTGATCCTTAATAGCCCGTTCGATTTCGCCAGCCAGGCGCTGCTGTGCGTGCCGCGCAATCTGCCTTCGCCCAATCAGCCCGGTGGCGCCAGACAGCTGGCGCGCATGTTGCTGCCGCTGATCGAGGCTAACAACGGCCGCTGCTTCTTCCTTTGTACCTCGCATCAGATGATGCGCGAGCTGGCCGAGCAGTTCCGCGCCATGCTGACGCTGCCCGTATTACTACAGGGAGAAACCAGCAAAGGCGAGCTGTTAAAACAGTTTATCGCGGCAGGCAACGCGGTACTGGTGGCGACCAGTAGCTTCTGGGAAGGGGTGGACGTGCGCGGCGATGCGCTGTCGCTGGTCATTATCGACAAGCTGCCGTTTACCTCGCCTGACGATCCCTTGCTGAAAGCGCGCATGGAAGACTGTAAGCTGCGCGGCGGCGATCCGTTTGACGAGGTGCAGCTGCCGGACGCGGTTATCACGCTTAAACAGGGCGTCGGCCGCCTGATCCGCGACGTTGACGATCGCGGCGTGCTGGTGATCTGCGATAACCGCCTGGTGATGCGTCCCTACGGCGCGGTGTTTCTGAACAGCCTGCCGCCCACGCCGCGTACGCGGGATATTCAACAGGCGGTGGATTTCCTGCGGCCACAGTAATTACCCGCGCAGTATGCTATGCTGCGCGCCGAAAATTTTGTCCCGCCTGAGGTAAAAATCCATGCGAATTTTAGCTATTGATACGGCCACCGAGGCCTGTTCGGTCGCGTTGCTGAATAATGGCAAGGTCACGGCGCATTTTGAGCTGTGCGCCCGCGAACATACGCAACGTATCCTGCCGCTGGTGCAGGCGCAGCTGCAACAAGAAGCGCTGACCCTGAACGAACTGGACGGACTGGCCTTCGGTAAAGGGCCGGGCAGCTTTACCGGCGTCCGTATCGGAACCGGCATCGCGCAGGGGCTGGCTTTGGGCGCGGCGCTGCCGTTAATCGGCGTGTCGACGCTGAAGACCATGGCGCAGAGCGCCTGGCGTTTACAGGGCGCCGATCGCGTGCTGGCCGCGATAGATGCGCGTATGGGCGAAGTGTACTGGGCACAGTATCAGCGCGACGAGCAGGGCGTCTGGCAGGGAGAAGAGACCGAAGCGGTGCTCAAACCAGAGGATGCGCTGGCGCGTATGACGCAGCTGAACGGTAGCTGGGCGATGGTGGGAACCGGCTGGCAGGCGTATCCGCAGCTGAGCGCGGAGAGTACGCTGACCTTACAGGCGACCGAGGTAACGCTGCCCTGTGCGGAAGATATGATCCCGTTGGCGGCGCTTGAGCTGGCGGCAGGCAATACGGTGCTGCCGGAAGAGGCGGAACCGACCTACCTGCGCAACGAAGTCACCTGGAAAAAGCTGCCGGGCAGGGAATAAGTCTGGCCGCGCCGCGCCTTAAGCTGCGTGAAACGAGCCGGGCAGAGAAAAACTCAGCAACTAATTGGCCCGAAAGGAGTCAAAGTGACTAGTATCCCTGGAGAGTTTTTATGCGTAATAAACGGTTATTGCGGTCAGGTAGTTTGCTGTTAATTTCCCTGCTGCTGGCGGGCTGCGCCAGCGTGCCGGATTCCGTCAAAGGGCATTCGCCTACGCCGCAGCAGGATTTGGCGCGGGTGCTGAATGCGCCGCAGCTGTATGTCGGCCAGGAGTCGCGCTTTGGCGGCAAGGTGGTGAAGGTCACCAATCAGAACGGCTCGACCCGGCTGGAGATTGCCGCCATGCGGCTGGACGATTTTGCGCGTCCGCTGCTGGGCAGTCCGTCGATTGGCCGTATTTATGCGGATATCAACGGCTTTGTCGATCCTGTCGACCTCAATAATCAGATGGTGACGGTTGTCGGTACGATCAAAGGCACGGAAAAGGGCGAAATCGGCCAGGCGAGCTACCAGTTTGTCACGGTCGCCGTGACGGGCTATCAGCGCTGGCGCCTGACGCAGCAGGTTGTTTCACCGCAGCCGCCGATGGATCCCTGGATCTGGTATGGCCCGCCGCGCGGTCGCCATCGTGGCGGCTACTGGGGCCCGCCGCCGGGAATGATGTTCTATAATCCAGGGCCAGCGGAAGTGCAAACTATCCTGACCGAATAGCGCTCAGACCGAGCGTTACAGACCCGACGGCTGGTTTCCGGCCGTCGGGTTATTTTTTGGCTTCTCAAAACGAGAAGAAATTAGTGATATGCTTCGCAACCTCAAAACGGAACGGGCCAGCAAACTGGTACGCTGAGTTAATATAATGTTAACAGATGGAGCAGTTAAGAGGTTGTGATGACGACAACGTTGAGTTTCCGAGGTGTTTCCTTGAATAAGGTTTGGCTGAACCGCTACCCTGCAGATGTTCCCGCAGAAATCGATGCCGATCGTTATCCTTCCCTGATCGATCTTTTCGAACACGCCGCTAACCGCTATGCCGACAGGCCCGCCTTTATGAACATGGGCCAGGCGATGACCTATCGTAAACTGGAAGAGCGCAGCCGGGCTTTCGCCGCCTATCTCCAGCAGGGACTGGGACTGAAAAAGGGCGATCGCGTCGCGCTGATGATGCCCAACCTGTTGCAGTATCCGATTGCGCTGTTTGGCGTTCTGCGTGCAGGCATGATTGTTGTTAACGTCAATCCACTCTATACGCCGCGCGAGCTGGAGCACCAGCTTAACGACAGCGGCGCCAGTGCCATCGTCATCGTGTCAAACTTCGCCCATACGCTGGAAAAAGTGGTAGCGAAAACGCAGCTTAAGCACGTGATCCTGACCCGGTTGGGCGACCAGCTTTCCCCGGCTAAGGGCACGCTGGTTAATTTTGTGGTGCGCTATATCAAGCGGATGGTGCCGAAATACCATCTGCCGGGCGCTATCTCCTTCCGTCGCGTGCTGCAAGAAGGCTACCGGATGCAGTATGTCCGGCCTGCGATCGTGAACGACGATCTGGCTTTTTTGCAGTATACGGGCGGGACGACAGGCGTGGCGAAAGGGGCGATGCTGACCCATCGCAATATGCAGGCCAACCTGGAGCAGACCAAGGCGACCTATGGCTCGCTGCTGAAAGCGGGCGAAGAAACGGTAGTGACCGCCTTACCGCTTTATCATATTTTCGCGCTGACGGTGAACTGCCTGCTGTTTATCGATCTGGGCGGGGCGAACCTGCTGATCACCAATCCGCGCGATATTCCGGGGCTGGTGAAAGAGCTGGCGAAAAACCGCTTTACCGCCATTACCGGCGTCAACACGCTTTTTAACGCGCTGTTGAACGACAAAGACTTCCAGCAGCTGGATTTTTCCAGCCTGTCGCTATCGGCGGGCGGCGGCATGGCCGTGCAGAAAGCCGTTGCCGAACGCTGGGAGAAGCTTACCGGTCATTATCTGCTGGAAGGTTACGGCCTGACGGAGTGTTCGCCGCTGGTTTCGGTGAATCCTTACGATATCCGTTACCACAGCGGCAGCATCGGCCTGCCGGTGCCGTCGACCGATATCCGCATCGTGGACGGCGAGGGTAACGAGGTAGCGCCGGGCGAACCGGGCGAGCTTTGCATTAAAGGGCCGCAGGTTATGCCGGGCTACTGGAATCATCCGCAGGCCACCGGCGAGGTGCTGAAAAACGGCTGGCTGCACAGCGGCGACATTGTTACCGTCGATGCGGAAGGATTTATTCGCATCGTCGATCGGAAAAAAGATATGATTCTGGTTTCCGGTTTTAACGTTTATCCTAATGAGATCGAAGATGTGGCTATGCTGCATCCCAAAGTGCGCGAGGCGGCGGCGGTAGGCGTTCCTGATGCGGTAGCAGGCGAGACGGTGAAGATCTGCGTGGTAAAAAAAGACGCCTCGCTGACCAAAGAAGAGTTAATCGCCCACTGTAAGAAGCATCTGACCGGATATAAAATTCCTAAGATTGTCGAATTCCGCGACGAGCTGCCGAAAACCAACGTCGGCAAAATTTTGCGCCGCGAGCTGCGCGACGCGTCGGCAAAAACGACGCCGTAGCCGTAGTCAGGCGCACGCCAGTAACTTCTACGCCGGTTAAGCCGGCGTTTTTATTGAACCACACTGAGGCACAAGAAGCCGCAGCGAGAGGATCACCTTGAATTACACCATGATAACCACCAACGAGGCGCTGGCCGAAGTGTGCCAGGCCGCCCGTCAGGTTCCCGCCGTGGCGCTGGACACCGAGTTTGTTCGCACCCGCACCTATTATCCCGGCCTTGGACTGATTCAGCTGTTTGACGGCGAGCGGGTTTCACTGATCGATCCGCTTCCCATCAGCGAATGGACGCCGTTTCGTGAGCTGCTCCTCGATCAAAACGTCATTAAATATCTGCACGCGGGCAGCGAGGATTTGGAAGTTTTCCTGCATGAGTATGGCGTGCTGCCGGAACCGATGATTGATACGCAAATCCTGGCTGCTTTCACCGGCCGGCCGCTCTCCTGCGGTTTTGCCACCATTGTGGAATCTTTTACCGGCATCGCGCTGGATAAGAGCGAATCGCGCACCGACTGGCTGGCACGTCCGCTGACGGAAAAGCAGTGCCACTATGCCGCCGCGGACGTCTGGTATCTGCTGCCGATTGCGCAGAAACTGATGGCGGAAGCCGAAGCGGCCGGTCGGCTCAACGCCGCGCTGAACGAGTGTGGCCTGCTGTGTCAGCGTCGCCGTACCGTTGTGGTGCCGGAAGAGGCCTGGCGCGACATCGCCAATGCCTGGCAGCTGCGTCCTCGCCAGCTTGCCGCGCTGCGCCTGATGGCCGCATGGCGTCTGGAGCTGGCGCGTGAAAAAGACATGGCCGTGAATTTTGTGGTGCGGGAAGAGAACCTCTGGAAGGTGGCGCGGTATATGCCGGGTTCGCTGGGCGAACTGGATCACCTTGGCCTGGGCGGCCAGGAAATACGATTCCACGGCAAGGCGCTGGTGGCGATGGTGGCGCAGGCCAATGCGCTGCCGGAAAGCGA
Organism: Erwinia sp. PsM31; assembly: GCF_030433775.1. Classification (NCBI taxonomy): domain Bacteria; kingdom Pseudomonadati; phylum Pseudomonadota; class Gammaproteobacteria; order Enterobacterales; family Erwiniaceae; genus Erwinia; species Erwinia sp. PsM31. The sequence continues at coordinate 54,918 of NZ_JARUWZ010000023.1, read as the reverse complement.
ACTGCCAGAGCCGGTCGCTAACCTGATCGACAATCCCGCCTATAAAAAAGTCTTTAAAGCGCTGAAGGCACTAATGGCGGAAGCGGCGGAGAAAAACGGCGTCAGTCAGGAACTGCTGGCCTCGCGGCGGCAGATTAATCAGCTGCTGAACTGGCACTGGAAGCTGAAACCGATGGGGACGCCGGAGCTGCTCGACGGCTGGCGGGGCGATCTGCTGCGCGACGACATTCTGGCGTTGCTGGCAGATTATTAACGACGCGGGCTGCCCGCAGCCCTTTTCCCCTGCAAACAGGCAGGGGAAAGTCAGGCGTGGCAAAGGCTCATTTCGGGGTTTCTTCTGCCTCGGGCAGCGTCACGTTAAGCTCCAGAATGGAGATATCGTCATCTTTCTGATCCAGTTTAACGCTCAGCATTTCCGGATCGATCTTCACGTATTTGCAGATAACTTCCAGAATGTCTCTTTTCAGCTGCGGCAGATAGTGAGGCTCGGCGTCGCCCCTCCTGCGCTCCGCCACGATAATCTGCAGCCGTTCCTTGGCTATATTGGCTGTGCTTTTTTTACGGGATAAAAAGAAATCAAGTAAGGCCATGTTTTATCCCCCAAACAGGCGTTTCAGGAAACCCTTCTTCTCTTCTTCAATGAAGCGGAAGGGACGTTCTTCACCCAGAAGACGATCGACGGTATCGGCATAGGCTTTGCCCGCGTCGGAATCGATATCCAGAATGACCGGTTCGCCCTGGTTAGATGCGCGCAGCACGGACTGATCTTCAGGGATCACGCCCGCCAGCGGAATGCGCAGGATCTCCAGCACGTCTTCCATGCTCAGCATATCGCCGCGGCTAACGCGCCCCGGATTGTAACGGGTGAGCAGCAGATGTTCTTTAATCGGATCCTGACCGTTTTCCGCGCGGCGAGACTTGGAAGAGAGAATGCCGAGAATACGGTCGGAGTCGCGGACAGAGGAGACTTCCGGGTTGGTGGTGATAATCGCTTCGTCAGCGAAATAGAGCGCCATCAGCGCGCCGGTTTCAATACCCGCCGGTGAATCGCATACGATGAAATCAAACGCCATCGTGGCTAAATCGTTAAGCACTTTTTCCACGCCTTCGCGGGTCAGGGCATCTTTGTCACGCGTCTGTGAAGCAGGCAGGATAAACAGATTTTCAGTACGCTTATCTTTAATCAGCGCCTGATTAAGCGTGGCGTCACCCTGGATGACGTTAACGAAATCGTAGACTACCCGGCGCTCACAGCCCATGATCAGGTCGAGATTTCGCAGACCGATATCGAAATCGATCACGACGGTTTTTTTACCTTTCTGGGCTAAACCGGTAGCGATGGCCGCGCTGGACGTGGTTTTGCCCACGCCTCCTTTACCCGATGTAACAACAATAATGCGTGCCATATAATAATTTTCCTTAAGAAAAGAAAGGGCTCGTGAGCCTGGCTCAGTTCAGTGTCTGTATAGTCAGGGCGCCATCTTTTAAGCAAAGACGTGACGCTTTTCCAAAAAATTCAGCAGGGATTTGGTCCATAATCCAGTACTCACCGGCAATGGACACTAACTCTGCGGATAAATTCGTGCAAAAAATCTGGCAGTCGCGATCGCCGCCGGCCCCGGCTAAGGCCCGGCCGCGCATCATGCCATAGATATGGATATTGCCGTCGGCTATCAGTTCGGCACCCGCGCTGACGCTGCTGGTGACGATCAGGTCGCTGTTTTTCGCGTATATTTGCTGGCCAGAGCGAACGGGCGCGTTGATGACGCGCGTTCTGGCCGCCGGGATCTCAACGGGCTTAGCCGGCTCCGGCGCTTCAGGCGCGGGCTTTTGTTCTTTGCCTTCAGACAGCAGCGGCAGACCGGCGCGCACAATCATGCGCTTGAGCGCCTCGTCTTTGCAGCCGCTGACGCCGACAATATGCAGGCCGGTCGACGCGATAGCCTGCTGCATCTGCCGCCAGTTAACCTCGCTGGTTAAGGTGGAAACATTCAGCACAACCGGCGCGTTTTTCAGGAAAGCGGGAGCCTGGCTGACTTTATCCTGAAGCGCCTGGCGCACCACATCCGCATCGTGGTGGTGTAAGTGAACTACAGACAGAGTAAAACTGCTGCCCTTTAACTCGATTGGCGTTTGTGACATCTGTCCCGCTCAGTCCTGTTATTTCAAATCCCGGCGAAATCTCCGTCAGAGTGACGGTTAATCGCGCCCGGACGATATTCCGAAGTTCAGCAAGCATGTTATAGTTACTGCTATATTCAGGCAAGCCACCGACCAGGTTAATTCGAGTAAAAAATATGTTTTGTGTGATCTACAGAAGTCCTAAACGTGACCAGACTTATCTTTATGTTGAAAAAAAAGACGATTTCTCGCGCGTGCCTGCTGAACTGCTTCAGGGATTTGGTAAACCCCAGCTGGCGATGGTCCTGCCGCTGGACGGCAGTAAACGCCTGGCCAATGCGGACCAGGCAAAAGTGAAAACGGCGCTGCTGGAGCAAGGTTATTATTTACAGGTGCCGCCGCCGATGGAAAGTCTGCTTAAGATGCATCTGGAAAAAGGTAAAAAAGATTAATTAGGAATCATCTGCAAGCTATTTTCCCACCGCTTTTCTTCCCGCCGGATATTATTGACGGCGGGAAGCACGTAAAAAGGGCCTTTTATGAAGCAACCTCTCTTCACCACGCTTATTTTTTCCCTGCTGCTGGCCGGCTGTGCCAGCAAGAACAGTAAAGCCCTTGAGAAAAAAAACGCCGCGCCGGCGCAGCAGAAAACCACGCTGGCCGCAACCGGGCGCGATCCGGCGGAGTTTCCCGCCTATGTCGAGGAGCTTAAGCGCCAGGCGCGGGAGCAGGGCATAGATGCCGCCACTATCGACACTGCCTTCAGCAATATTCATTTCGTCGACCGCGCTATTTCTGCCGACCGTAACCAGTTAGAAAAGAAAGTCACGCTGGACGACTATCTGACGCGCGTGCTGCCGGAATGGAAAAAGCAGCGTGCGCGCGAAAACTTCCAGCAGTATTTGCCGCAGCTGCAAACGGCCAGCCAGCGTTATGGCGTGCAGCCGGAATATATAGTGGCGCTTTGGGCGATGGAAAGCAGCTTCGGCAAAATCCAGGGAAAAGAAGAGATCGTCTCTGCGCTCTCTACGCTGGCTTTTGAAGGACGCCGCGAAGCCTTCTTCACTAAAGAGCTGATGGCGGCGCTGCGGATTATTCAGCAGCAGCATATCAGCGCGGCGCAGATGAAGGGCTCCTGGGCTGGCGCGATGGGGCAGAATCAGTTTATGCCTTCTTCTTTCCTGCGCTACGGCGCGGACGGCGACGGCGACGGGCAAATCGATATCTGGAATAACGTGGAGGATGTGTTTGCTTCTACGGCCAACTATCTGGCAACGGAAGGCTGGAAGCCCGGCGGGCGCTGGGGCCAGGAGGTGATCCTGCCGGTCGATTTTGCTAAAGCGCAGGCAGGGCTGAAAACCGACCAGGCGAAATCGGTTGGCGACTGGCAAAAACTGGGCGTACGCTTCAGCGATGATGCGCCGCTGCCGGATAATGCGCAGCGCAGCTGGATTATTTTGCCCGACGACGCGCCGGGCCGGGCCTTTATGGTTTACGACAACTTCCGCGTCATTATGCACTGGAACCGATCATATTATTTCGCCATCAGTATCGGCATGATGGCCGACGCCATTTCTCAACAGGATGTGGTCCACTGACCACTCACGCAAACAGGCAGGGGAACAGTATGTATCAGCATCATAACTGGCAGGGCGCTTTATTAGATTACCCGGTGAGCAAAGTGGTCTGCGTAGGCAGCAACTATGCAAAACATATTAAAGAGATGGGCAGCGCGACGCCTGCTGAGCCTGTCCTGTTTATCAAGCCGGAAACCGCGCTGTGCGATCTTCGTCAGCCGCTGTCGATCCCGAAAGATCTGGGCGCGGTGCATCATGAAGTTGAGCTGGCAGTGTTGATTGGCGCCACGCTGAAACAGGCAACGGAAGAGCACGTGGCGAAAGCTATTGCAGGCTACGGCGTGGCGCTGGATTTAACGCTGCGTGACGTGCAGGCCGGCTGTAAAAAAGCGGGACAGCCGTGGGAAAAAGCGAAAGGCTTCGACAATTCCTGCCCGGTTTCCGGTTTTATTGCCGCCAGCGAGCTGGGCGCCGATCCGCAGGATATCGAGCTAAAGCTGATCGTCAATGGCGAAGTGCGTCAGCAGGGTTCCACTGCGGATATGATCCATAAAATCCTGCCGCTGATTGCCTATATGAGTAAGTTCTTCACGCTGCGCGCGGGCGATATTATCCTGACCGGCACGCCTGAAGGCGTTGGCCCGATGTCCTCTGGCGATACGCTGGAAGTGTCGCTGGGCGGACGCGGCGTGGCGACGCGCGTGCTGTAAGACTTGCAACTCAGGCCCGAACTGTTTATAAGGTGCGGGCTTTTAACTAAACAGGACAGCAAAATGAGTGATACCCCTTTCTGGCAGCAAAAGACGCTGGAGCAAATGAGCGATGAGGAATGGGAATCCCTGTGCGACGGCTGTGGCCAGTGCTGTCTGAACAAGCTGCAGGATGCCGATACGGATGAAATCTACTTCACTAACGTCGCCTGCAATCAGCTGAATATTAAAACCTGCCAGTGCCGTAACTACGAACGCCGCTTTGAGCTGGAAGAAGACTGTATCAAGCTGACGCGCGATAACCTGCCGACGTTTTCCTGGCTGCCGCCGAGCTGTGCTTACCGGGTGCTGGCCGAAGGCAAGAATCTGCCCGTCTGGCATCCGTTGCGCAGCGGCAGCAAGGCGGCGATGCACGCGGCACGTATTTCTGTTCGCCATATTGCCGTACGCGAAAGCGAAGTGCAGGACTGGGAAGATCACATCATCAATAAGCCGCGCTGGTACGGTAAATAGACTGATTTGAAAGGATTAGCTTAGCTTGCGCTGCTCTGGAGCATGGGTGGGGCATCGCAGGTGGATTTGGCGTTTAAAAGGCCAGTCTGATCCACGCTGTTTTTGCTTATCTGTTTGATTGGCCGCACATGGCGAACATCATCTGTAACGGAGCGTGGTCCGCCTGCTGAGCGATGAAGTTGTGGGCTTCCGCGATTAGTTACCTCCCTCCTTTTATTCTTTTCCGTAGATTTTCCACTATCGTTTGCAGGAGCTCATTTTGATTAAAACTCCTTGTCTTATCAGCGCTATCCCCTGCGTTGTAAAGAAAAGCACCATGGCAAAACCATTTTCAACATTGAGGCGGTCTGCTGCATAGTGGATCGGTCGCAAGTTTATGAGACGAATAATTGCCTGAAGAGCAGTGGAATGGTTTGTTTACATCTCCATAATTATTGATTTACTTCATGAAATCTTAACATTCAATGGCGTTTACAGAGAAGGGCATGTTATATTTTCATCACACTTGATTATAACATGAGGTTTTGAAATGGACGCGCTTTACCTGTTGCTGATTATTTTTGGTGTTGGGGCTTTATGTGCCTGGTTTATTACTTATAAAATTCTAAAAAAAAGATATGATGAAAAAAACGCTAAGCTTGAGGCCGTATTTTATAACCGAATTAATGAGGAGGTCACTGAAAAAGAAGAAGCAATAGATGCGGCCATAAAAGAAAAAAACGAAACCATTGGAAAATATAAAAATCGTGACATTTATCGTGAGGCTGAGCATGGAAAGCTTCTGGATGAGCTCCATAAATCAATTGCATTCCATCAAAATAGAAGTAAGGCCATTTTCAATAAGGCTGTAGATTTTGCCTTTGATTTTGAAAAGATATTTAAAGATCAACATCAAAATGCACAGGAAGAAATCCAGCGGGTTTTGGACGACACCTATCGATTTAAAAGGAAAACCTTGCTTAACTCAATAACATTGAGGAACTTTGAGAAAAAGCTAGAAGATATAAGAAAAGAAACCTCTATTTATCAGTCGTTAATTGCTAAATACGACTACTTCGAGCTTAAAGACAATGCTGACTGGGATGTCGTAGAAAAAGAATTTCGGGATAAAGTATTAGCGCTTCAGCAGTTGCAGGATGAGCGAGAAGCCCAAAATGAGGTAAAACGTCAGATGCGGGAAGAAAGGCAGCGTGCTGAAGAGCTTGAAAAAGAACAATTAGAGACTGAACTAAAAGAACAGGAGCTGGAAGCTCGTCGAAAAGCTATTGACGAAGCATTATTAGCAGCTGATGAAGAGCATAGACTAGAGCTGGAAGAAACCCGGCGCAAGCTTGAGCAAGAAATTGAAGAAGTACACAAGCGATACGAGAGGGCTAAATCATTAGCTCAGATGACTAAGCAAGGGCATGTCTACATAATATCTAACATAGGATCATTTGGTGAGAATGTATTTAAAATCGGCATGACTCGACGTCTGGAACCTTTTGACCGTGTTTCTGAGTTAAGCGGAGCTAGTGTACCATTTGAATTTGATGTCCATGCAATGATTAGTTGTGATGATGCACCAGCATTGGAAGCTAAGTTACATAAAATGCTCAGCGGGGAACGCATAAATAAAGTAAATCTTCGCAAGGAGTTTTTTAAAGCCGATATAGGGAAAATCATTGAGTGCGTGGAGAAGAATCATGGAAAAGTTGATTATATAGTTAACCCCGCTGCGCTTCAATATTATCGCTCTTTAGAAATGAGTGAAGAATTAATTTCGATTAATGAACCTTCTATGGCATGATGATTTAAAGTAAAAGCCCGTTTCGGCGGGTTTTTCTTGAGTAATGTAAGCCAGAATACCTCAATTAACAAAAGGCTTCAGGAGTATCATTATTTCCCCAGAAAAGGAAGGGGTGATTATTTTTTTTGGCCCGACATGTCAATTTTTGACGGCGGAATAATGACGAAAAATCCCATACTCTTGTGCCTTCTAACCTTCTAACCTTCTAACCTTCTAACCTTCAAACGTGCCCCTTTTATCGGCTCATAATTCAAATCCGGTAGCGATGCGCTTAAGGTTTCCATTCTCGATAAACGCTAATTGTTAATGTGGTAGTGTCATAGATTATGAAAGGACGGGGTGGTGAGCTGCCACTTTTACTGGCAGGGTGATTTGTCAGGATTAGTTGAGAACAAGCAAATGTCTTCGATCTCTACTGCTGATTGTATTCGCCTTGATTTTGAAACCATATATTCAGCGCAGGCTAGGCGTAAGAGCATCCTCTGCGCCCGCTGATAGCGAGACCGGCCTCTGGTTTGGCAGAGAAGGCCACATCCTCCAGCTACCAGGGTTAAACTGCTGCTACCTGACTACGCAGTTTAGGTTTTGCCTATCTCAATGAGAATCAGCACCGCCTGGATAAGTTGCGTCACTCTGCAAATAATCAGGGTATGACTACATACCGTGTGAGAGTGGGTTTCCATAACCCTTCAGCCCTGACTTTCAGGCAGCTTGATGAAATATTGGAACAGCAGAGGTTCTGGAGAACAGCATCGCGCAGCGCTACGTTTCGTTATTTTATGGAATATGAATACGAATCAGAGGTACGCGATCTGTGTGAGGTTTGTGAACTTGCCTACTCCCAGGCCTGTAAGGTTAAAAAATGCCCTTTGGTCATGGTCGTCGAGGAGACGACCGAGGAAAAAACGCTTGCTGACATGCAGCAATAGCTGTCCTGCTGCGCACTCTAACGATAAGAGCGCAGACTGACTGCGGGACAGTTGTCCCGCTCTGTTTCTAAGCCCGGCTGTTATCCCCATTCCGTAAGATGAGCCGGCTTGCTTTTTAGCACGCTTAAAACAAGCCCACGACGCATTAGCGTTGCGCTTCGTCATTTGGCCTTTTCACTGCTTCAGGGTCTGTCTTCAGGCCATTTCTGACCTTTCCATGGACTGATTGGGGTTTATGGTAGACGGCAATACGTTGTTAGCTGCCAAAATCAGCTCGCCGTCTGGCCTGACTGCACATTTGTGCCCAATACAGCCAGACGACGGCAATACGTTGTTGCAGTGCAAATCAGCCGTTCGCATAGTTTCACCCAAGAAAGTTAAACGAAAACAGCTTGTTAGTGAGCAGTCTGTCCACAGATATTCGCAAAGAACGACAAGGTAACCAGCGAGGTAGGGTAATTCGTCTGTTTCATTGGTGTTTTCTTAAATATCAAAATGTAATTTTTTGTTTCTTGCACCTTTGGGGTTATTCTTATTCCATTAGATAAATTATTATCCCTGAACGGAAAAAATCACGCGCCTTATATTTAAATTTGTACACGTCGGTGTGCTTGTATAATTTTTTATTAAGCGAAGCGGTTAACACTTTTGCAAATACAAAGATTTTATCTACTCTTAATTACGCAACACGAAATTCCCGGCGTAAAAGCCGGTTGCCAATTAACTAATGAAGTTTGTATTCAGGAGGAGATTATGGCTGAACATCGTGGCGGTTCTGGAAACTTTGCAGAAGACCGTGAAAAAGCTTCTGAGGCAGGTAAAAAAGGCGGTCAAAATAGCGGAGGTAATTTTGCTAACGACCGTGAAAAAGCATCAGAAGCAGGCAAGAAAGGGGGTGAGCATAGCCACGGCGGCGGACGCAAGTCTGAATAAAAGCGAACGGAAATTTATCGCTTAATACGCCAGCCCCGGCATTTAATGCCGGGGTTAAATTTATTTATACAGGTAAATTCTCTATCTGAACTTTATAAAAAGTGAAGTTATTAGTCTTTTTTATAGCCCTTATTTTGAGCCTGCTTACCCCGCCAGTATTCTTCCAGATAGGGTATAAGTTCAAAAAACAGTATTCCGGCCAGAACACAGGCAATATATGCGTCAGGTAAAGGATCGGCTCGCTGATGAAGATCGAAGCGGGCAGGCTCTGCGCCCAGGCCAGACAGCGCCAGAAACTGCGACCAGTGACGCGAAATCACCAGCAACAGCGCCATTAACGGCACCATCTCCAGAAAACTGTGGATATGCTGCTCTACGGGCGATACGCGCCGGGTGGTTACGGCATAGCTGACGTCCCACAATGCTGTCGCTTCGTGGCAGAAGAACATCACGATCATAAAGCCAATCACCAGCGCATTGATATCCAGGAAAAGCGCAGCGAGAAGCGGGGCGCCCATCTCCAGAAACATCAGAAGATGAATAAAGGTTTCTTTCAGCCCGGCGGTAGTCTCTATGTTTGTGGCTCTGTGGCATAAATAGTCGGCGAAACCGGCAATAAGCCAGACGGGCAGCACAAAATAAAGCAGCATCATCATCTGCGGATCAAAATTTTGCATGGCGACGGCTCATCGGTGTAAGAATGCATAAAGCATAGCCATACAAAACAGAGATGCCAGAATAATGCGCTGTTTCCGGAGTAATGACAGGTTTGCATTATTTCTGAGGTAGGGCAGAAAAGTCGGCTAATTAAACTCAGGGTGCGCCGCGCTAAACGTTAAGTAAGCTATTATTCAGTAGATGTTGATGCCGCTCCAGGTATTGCCCGCAGTTTACTCAATAAGGAACACCAGATGCTCACTTCTACAATGGATAGTTATATTCGCAAGGTAAAAATGAAACCGATCCTTCTTTCCATGCTTGCCGTGGCACTTGCTTTGCCACAGCTTGCTTTGGCGGATATTAAATGCGGGCCTTTTCGTCTGGCCGGGCAGACGGCGAACGGCAGTTGGGCGACCGTGGACGGCGTAAAAACCCGCAGGCAGCAGGTCAGCTGGCTGCAGCAGAAAGGCGATGTCGACAATGTGAAAATGCACTGGACCGTGGCTGCTACCAAATTTCAGGGCGATTACGGGATGACATACCTGAATAAGGCGGGTAGCGCCACGCTTGACGTTGAGGTATTGCGCAGCAGCCGCAGCCAGATAAAAATTTCCGGTTCGTACGACTGTCGTAAGATCGATTAGCGTCTGGCATCCGTCAAGGGCAGTGCGCTACCGGCTTGATTTCCTTTGCTATGCTTAAAATCTTTACCCTTAACCGGGAGGTAAAGCGTTATGCATCGCAGAGAGTTTATCGGTTGCGGAGGCGCACTGGTCGCCCTTTCGCTTATGTCTTCCACACCTGCCGCCGCAGCGGCCTCCGAAGCTTCGACACCGCCTCAGCTTGATAAACCCGTTCTGAAACTGAAAGGGATCGCTATTGGCGAAGGTCAGCCCAAAGTAATTATCCCAACCACTGACAGCAGCGAAAAGGCGGTTTTAGCCTTCGTTGATAAGATTGCGGACAGAAGCGATTTTCATATGCTGGAGCTAAGGCTCGATCCGCTGGACAACGTTGACGATACCGACGCGATGGCGGCTTTAACGCGGCAGGTGTTCTCGCGTCTTGGCGACAAGCTATTGCTGCTGACGTTTCGCACCAAAGCCGAAGGCGGCAAGAAAGCCATCAGCGATCGGAAGTATGCCGCGCTGTATCACGCCTTACTGACGGCTGGCCAGTTCGATCTGCTGGATATTGAAATGTACCGCGACAGCACGCTGACCGATCCGCTGATCGGGCTGGCGCATCAACAGGGTAAACATATCATTCTCTCCAGCCATGAGCTGCACGCTACGCCTTCCGCTCAGGAAATTATCGCCCGCCTGAGCGAGCAGCAGCGGCGCGGCGCGGATGTGTTGAAGCTGGCGGCGATGCCGAAAGGCCCGGAAGACGTGCTGACCCTGCTTAACGCTACGCTGGATATGCATCAGCACTATGCGCAGCGCCCGCTGTTAACGATGTCGATGGGTGAAACGGGCGTGCTGTCACGCATGAGCGGAGAACTGTCCGGTTCGGCGCTGACTTTCGCTATGTTTGGCGACGCTTCGGCGTCGGGGCAGGTTGACGTGCAGGATCTGGGAAAGGTGTTGGAGGTAGTACATAAAGGAATGCGTTCATAAGGCAGCTACAGGCACATCCTGACGTTCTGAGCAGATCGTTTCCGATGCGGCCTGTAGCCTGGGGGCGGGACGCAAAGCGTCGCCACCCCGTACTGCATTAAGCGGTGACGGTGACCACTGAGACGTTCGTGGTTACCTGGTTGGTGGTCACGGTGGCGTCCACGGCACCGACCTGTCCCTTGATCACGCAGCGATACTGGCCGGCATCGGCGGTAGTCACGGCTGCTTTGCTCCAGGTGGCGCTTTTCGCATTGGCGATATTCGTCCAGGTAGTGCCGTTGGTCGACTTCTGCCACTGCCAGGTTGCGGCATCCTTAGCCGCAACGGTCAGATTTAACGTGCCGCCCGCCGCGACGGAAACCGTGGCTGCCGGCTGGGTGTCAATCTGCGGCGTAAAGGCGTAATAAGGCATCGCGTATTCAATTCCGTTGATGTTAATGCGCATCCACTGCCGCGGTTTAGATTGCTCAACCGGCACGGTAGTCGAGGCCTGGGAGCGAGTACTGATCCCGGCAACATCATCCTGTGCGCCAAAACCGGCCAGGCCGTTGTTCATCGACATCCGCGCCTGCGCCGCCACGCCGCCTTCCGGCGCTGCGCTCTGCGTCACGCCGCTTGGCGTAAACCTTGCCCAGCTGCCGTTATCTTCGCGCATTTCACCAGTGCCGCGAACGTGCACGCCATATTCGGCAATGGTATCAGGCAGCTTGACCCACAGGCCCGGCAGGATATCGTTAAAATCCTGAGGGATATACTGCACTTCGCTAATACCCGGCGTGCCTTCCATCCAGTAGCTTACTGCCGGAACCGAGCCCGCGCCACGCGCTACGTGGATATGCAGCGTACCGGCTGCACGGTCGTTCTGGATCGGCATGGCGGTGTCGCCACCGATGCCGCCGTAGGTACTGCGGCAGTCCACCTCAATTTTCCAGTGGCTGCCGGTTTTCGGCATCCGAAACGTACCGATATTCAACCAGCGCTGGCTGCTGTCAATGGTGCCGCGCAGCACGCCGCTCAGCCACTGCGCGCGCAGCGGATGGTCCAGATAGGTGCCGCTGTTTTGAAACAGCGACATGCCCATTTCATACCCGGAGAGTCTGGCGACAATGTCGCTGCCGTCCGGGTTTTTCGGATAGCTGAACCAGGTTGCGCTGCCTGGCGCAGAAGTGCGGTCGTACTCCACGCCGGTCGGATTTGACCATTGCGACATAATAACGCGTGAATTAAAGAACACGGCATCGTAGGTAGAGGACTCAATGCTCAGCGCTTCAATCAGCCACTGGCCGTTGTTGATATCCATCGGAACGGCGCTGTGTTCGATCCAGCCGTTACGGATCAGGCCCTGACCATGACGAGGGATCCAGATAGCTGGCGCGTAGCAGTACTGGAAGTTAAATTCCGTAAGCTCAATCGCCGTGGAGTGATCCCAGGCGCCGGACGGACGGTTGCTCCAGCCTACCTTAATCACCGGGCCCGCCACGCGGCTGCAGTAAATCTGGGTGAATTTACTGTCAAGACTGTCGAGGTAGTAAATTGCCGCTTCACCGGTATTGCTGGCTTTAAAGTAGGAGACGTTGGCAAAGGTGCCGCCCACGCATTCGTTAGTGATAAACGGCTGTTTATTGGAGGCGGTATCGTTAAACACGCCCACCGTTGCGCCAATCAGCATATTGGTTTTTTCGTCCTGCTTCACCGTTTGCTGGCCTTCCCACTCAATGCCGTAGATGGAAAAGTAGCGGTGGTTCAGCGCCAGCACGGCCGAAGCGGATTTGTCAGAGATAATACGCGTGCCGATCTGCTTGCCGAAGCTGGTGGTCACGCCGCGCATCACGAAATCGCCGGCGGCGAAGTAGCCGCTTGGGTTATAAGGCAGTTCCGAATGGTTGGCCGGGATTTTGTCGCCATAGGTGCGCAGGTCGAGCGGCTTAACCAGGTAGGTGCCCGTGCCGAAACGGATACCGACTTTGCTGGAAAGGCCGTCGGTAAAGCCGCGGGCGAAGCTGCCGGTCATAAATTCATACATCGCCTTAACGGCAGGCGCGCAGTCAACCTTGCCGCCCGGTACGGCGCCGAAGTCATGAACGGTTAACGCTTCAATATCGCTGTCGCGACGCCAGTGGTACGCGCCGCCGTTGCTGGCGATAAAGCCGCCGTCGTCCGCCGCCGCGACCAGATAACCGGTAAACCAACCTTCGCCGAAGGTGACAGAGCGGTCGCCGGCAGCGCGGGCATTCCAGGAGCTCAGGAAAACGCGTTCGCCTTCAGCGGCAGGTTTGCGAGCACGCAGCGCGGCGAATGAAGCAACTTCATTAAAAATCAGTGTATCAGCCATAATGTTTCCATCCTTTGTTAGTGAGTTTTTAACTGTATGTTTATACAGTAACTGCACTGTATTCCTTTGGTGAAGAATTGGCAATAGTGTTTTTTATTATTTATTTCATATATTTACGCGATTAACTCGTTACGATTTAATAAGCGGCGTGATATTAACTTAACAATATTTCTTATGTTTTAAGCAGATTAAAAAAGGGGAGGTAAACGGTGAAATGACGTTCTGAACCCGGCCTGGCTTTAAGGTGCCGGAGGGAGAAAGACAAAAAAAATCCCCTGAGCGCGTGACTTCAGGGGAGGCGGGTTCAGGACTGAGGCTGACCGACAGGGCCGCTGCCGCCCGGTGCGCCCGGAGGCTGCTGTCCACTCGGCGGCGCCGGCGGCGGGCTGTGCGTATCATTGGCGCCCCAGTGGGCGCAGCCGGAGAGTAGCGTAACGGAAAAAGCAAAGGAGAGGGCTAACGCAATGTTTTTCATAGTTTCCCTTTTCGCATCGAAGTATGCCTAAAGCGTAGCCGCCTTGTTAAGGGCTGACAACGCGGCCTGCGGGAAAAGGCAAAGCCCGGCAGCCCGCAGACAACGGGCACGACCGGGAGGAGGAGTGCGTTTAGCGGGAAAAAAGATCGCGTTTTTTCGGCGTGAAAAACTGCGCAAGCAGCACCAGCAGGGCGACAACGAGGTAGGCGGCAAAGATAATCGTCATCCACTGCGGCATACCCAGCGAAAACAGCGACCACTGATTTTCCGCACAGTCGCCCGTCGCAACGAATACCGACGGCAGCCACTTATCAAGAGGCAGCCACTGCGGGAAGCGGGCGGCGAAATCACAGGTGGTAAAAGGATTCGGATGCAGCTGGATCATCGTATGCTCCCATGCCAGACGCACGCCTTCCACGGCGCTATAGATCCAAATCAGGATCGCCACCCAGCGCAACGGCGTTTTGGGGGCAATAGCGCCCACCAGCGCAGCGCCAAGAATACCGAACAGGGCGCAGCGTTCGTAAATACACATCACGCAGGGCTTTAGCAGCATCACGTGCTGGAAATAGAGCGCAACCATCTCCAGAGCAAAAGCCGTCAGCGCCATCAGCAACCAGGCGCCGCGACCACGAGAACGGCTATTAAAATAGTGCAACATAATCAATCCCTGTAATAAGCGTTGAACCGGCAGTGTAAACCAAAAGGGCTGCCGTGCCAGCCACTATGCGGTAAATTTACGCTGCTGAATACGGCGCGGCTTAGCCGCTGTGTAAAAAAATGTATCGCTTCGACGGCGCGCTGAAAGCGGCCACGGCTTAATAACGTAAATCAAGGGCTTAATTTCAGGAGAAATGCGATTTCGGCAGCGTTTTACGCTTTCGTCAGTCTAGGTGACGGCTAAGCCATCTGGTATGATGAGCCGAATTTTTGCAGCCCTGAACGCAACGGAAACAATACGCTATGGTTATTAAGGCCCAGAGCCCTGCGGGCTTCGCTGAAGAATATATTATCGAAAGTATCTGGAACAGCCGCTTCCCGCCGGGGTCAATTCTGCCTGCTGAGCGCGAGCTGTCAGAGCTGATCGGCGTGACCCGCACCACGCTGCGTGAGGTGCTGCAGCGCCTGGCGCGCGACGGCTGGCTGACCATTCAACACGGCAAGCCGACCCGGGTAAATAATTTCTGGGAAACCTCGGGCTTAAGCATCCTTGAAACGCTGGCGCGTCTCGATCATGACAGCGTGCCGCAGCTTATCGACAGCCTGCTTTCGGTTCGCACCGATATTTCCTCCGTATTTATTCGCCGCGCTATCCGTATTCATCCGGATAAAGCTGAGGCGGTTCTGGTCACCGCGCAGCAGGTAGAAGACAAGGCGGAAGCCTATACCGAGCTGGATTACAATATCTTTCGCGGGCTGGCTTTTGCCTCCGGTAATCCTATCTACGGCCTGATCCTTAACGGGCTGAAAGGGCTGTACACCCGCGTAGGCCGTCACTATTTTTCAAATCCGGAAGCGCGTCGCGTGGCGCGTGAATTCTATCAGCAGCTGCTGACGATTTGTCAGGCCCAGCAGCTGGACAAGATTGTGGAAACGGTGCGCGATTACGGCCATCGCAGCGGTGAAATCTGGCACGGCATGCAAAACACCATGCCCGCTGAATCCGGCATACGTCGTTAGTATTCCTGTAAAATCTCTGGATAAGCCGTAAAAAAGCCGGTCTTCAGCACCGGCTTTTCAGGTTATTACAGGGAAGTGGGGCGGGGCGGACAGCGGTCGAGGATTTCCGTGCTGCCGTCGTCATTTTGCTGCTCCAGATGGACATCAAAGCCCCACAGGCGATGCACGTGCTTCAACACTTCGCGGCGGCTCTTATCCAGCGGCGCGCGGCTATGCGGCACGTAGCGCAGCGTTAATGAGCGATCGCCGCGCAGATCGACATCATAAACCTGAATATTAGGCTCCAGGTTGCTTAAATTATACTGCGCGGAAAGCTGCTGACGGATCGCCCGATAGCCCGCCTCGTCATGGATAGCGGCAATTTCCAGGAAGTTATTGCGATCGTCATCCATCACCGTAAACAGGCGGAAATCCCGCATGATTTTGGGCGACAGGAACTGGCTGATAAAGCTCTCGTCCTTGAACTCGCGCATGGCGAAGTGCAGCGTTTCCAGCCAGTCTGAACCGGCAATATCCGGGAACCAGTAGCGATCTTCTTCCGTCGGCTCCTGACAGATGCGCTTGATATCCTGAAACATGGCGAAGCCCAGCGCGTAAGGGTTAATACCGTTATACCACTGGCTGTTATAGGGCGGCTGATAAACCACGTTGGTATGGCTGTGCAGAAACTCCAGCATAAAGCGTTCGCTGACTTTGCCCTCGTCATACAGATGATTAAGGATGGTGTAGTGCCAGAAGGTCGCCCAGCCCTCGTTCATCACCTGCGTCTGCTTCTGCGGATAAAAATACTGGCTGACTTTACGCACGATACGCAGGATTTCTCGCTGCCACGACTCCAGCAGAGGCGCGTTTTTTTCCATAAAATAGAGCAGGTTTTCCTGCGGCTCGTTGGGATAGCGTGCCGCTTCGGTATGGGTCGCCTCCGCTTCGCGACGCGGCAGCGTGCGCCACAGCATGTTCACCTGGCTTTGCAGATACTCTTCGCGGCTGCGCTGACGGGCCTTCTCCTCCTGCAAGGAGATCTTTTGCGGGCGCTTGTAGCGATCGACGCCATAGTTCATCAGCGCATGGCAGGAATCCAGTAGCCGTTCGACTTCCTCCACGCCGTAGCGCTCTTCACACTCGCTGATATAGTTACGGGCGAAAATCAGGTAGTCAACGATAGAGCTGGCATCCGTCCAGCTGCGGAACAGGTAGTTATTTTTAAAAAAGGAGTTGTGGCCATAGCAGGCGTGCGCCATCACCAGCGCCTGCATAGTGATGGTATTTTCCTCCATCAGATAGGCGATACACGGATTGGAGTTAATGACGATTTCATAAGCCAGGCCCTGCTGACCGTGCTTATAGCGCTGTTCGGTTTCGATAAATTTTTTACCGAATGACCAGTGCGCGTAGTTGATGGGCATCCCGACGCTGGAATAAGCGTCCATCATCTGTTCAGAAGTGATGACTTCGATTTGATGCGGATAGGTATCAAGGCGATAGAGTTTGGCGACGCGGTCAATTTCTGCAAGGTAGACGTCCAGTAGATCGAACGTCCAGTCGGGACCGTCGCTGAGTCGTTGGCTGTTCGTAATGGACTCATCAAAGATAGTCGTCATAGCGCACCCCTTTTTTAAAACCGGTTTTCGACGTTACATCAGTAGCGACAAACATCCGTTTTCATTACGACCTGCCATGACGCTGCCGCCATCGGAACAGGCCTGGAATTGAAGCCAGTAACTCAATGATAGTTCACTCTCTCCGATCGCTCAGGGGAATACAATGGAAATCTTCGGCAGAAAATAGAGCGGAAGCCGGAAAATCATTTTAACGTCAGGCAAAGCGCAAAAAATAATAATCCGGACAGGATAATATCCTGTATATAAGCGGAAAATATGGCGTAATCATATTCTGCTGCGGAAAGGAATAAATAGCGCCTTCATGATTATTTGCTGCTGCCGTCGCAACTATTGCAATATTAAACTCCGATTTATCATCGGCATCTTGTTTTTATTCCCGCCCAGGGTAAAAAAGAAGGGCAATATTTTTACAGGGCGTCCGCTGTCATCCCGCAGCTTTTTTCACCGCAGCGGCCGCCTGTATCCAGTGTATTCATCTTTAAGAAACCGGCGGTGGAGTAGCGATGCGAGTTGTCATTCTGGGAAGTGGCGTGGTGGGCGTGGCCAGCGCCTGGTATCTGGCCCAAAGCGGGCATGAGGTGACGGTTATCGACCGTCAGCCCGACGTGGCGCTGGAAACCAGCGCGGGCAACGCGGGACAAATTTCGCCCGGCTATGCGGCACCGTGGGCGGCGCCCGGCGTGCCGCTGAAGGCGATAAAATGGATGTTTCAGCGTCATGCGCCGCTGGCTATCCGCCCGGACGGCAGCCGTTTCCAGCTGGCCTGGATGTGGCAAATGCTGCGTAACTGCGATATGCGCCACTATCAGGAAAATAAAAGCCGCATGGTGCGCATCGCCGAATACAGCCGCGACTGCATGAAGGCGCTGCGCCATGAGACGGGTATTGCCTATGAGGGACGCCAGGGTGGAACGCTGCAGCTTTTCCGCACCGCGCAGCAGTTTGAAAGCGCCACCAAGGATATTGCGGTATTAAAAGAGGCGGGCGTGCCCTATGAACTGCTGGAAGCCAGCCAGCTGGCCGAAGCGGAACCCGCGCTGGCGACGACCAGGCATCTGCTGACCGGCGGTCTGCGCCTGCCTAACGACGAAACCGGCGACTGTCAGCTGTTTACTCGTCGGCTGGCAGAGATGGCGAAGGCGGCAGGCGTGACTTTCCGCTTTAATACGCCCGTCGACGCGCTGCTGCAGGAGCATAACCAGATTGTTGGTGTGAAATGCGGCGCTGAGATCGTGACGGCGGACGCGTACGTAGTGGCGTTCGGCTCTTATTCCACTTCGCTGCTCCGCGACATTATCGCTATCCCTGTTTATCCGCTGAAAGGCTATTCGCTGACTATCCCGATTACCAATCCGGAGGCGGCGCCCGTTTCCACGGTGCTGGACGAAACCTATAAAGTGGCGATTACGCGTTTTGATAACCGGATCCGCGTGGGCGGCATGGCGGAGATCGTCGGCTTCAATACCAAACTGCTGCCCGCCAGACGCGAAACGCTGGAGATGGTGGTGCGGGATCTCTATCCGCAGGGCGGCGATCTCGCCCAGGCGACGTTCTGGACCGGGCTGCGTCCGATGACCCCGGACGGCACGCCGATTGTCGGCCGCACGCCGTTTAAAAATCTTTATCTGAATACCGGTCACGGAACGCTCGGTTGGACCATGGCCTGCGGCTCCGGACAGCTGCTTTCTGATATTATCTCAGGACGCGCTCCGGCGATTGCCGCTGACGATTTATCGGTTATGCGTTATCTGCCGGGATTTCTGCCCACTACAGGCCCAATACTGCACGGCGCGCGCTAGTTTCCGCTTATAACAGGAGAAGTTATGTCTCGTCCTATTGTCGCAACTATCGACACCAGCGCGTTGCGGCATAACCTGGCCGTCGCCCGCCAGGCTGCTCCTCGCTCTCACGTCTGGTCGGTGGTAAAAGCCAACGCCTACGGACACGGTATCGCTCGCGTCTGGCAAAGCCTGTCAGAGACCGACGGTTTTGCGCTGCTGAATCTTGAAGAGGCTATTCTGCTGCGCGAAAGCGGCTGGAATAAGCCCATCCTGCTGCTGGAAGGTTTTTTCCATGCGGACGAGCTGCCGATTCTGGATCGCTACCGGCTGACCACCAGCGTGCACAGCAACTGGCAGATCCAGGCGCTGGCGAAGGCGAAGCTTTCCGCGCCGCTGGATATTTACCTGAAAATGAACAGCGGCATGAACCGTCTTGGCTTTCAGCCCGCGCTGGTACAGCAGGTGTGGCACAAGCTTAAAACGCTGCCGAACGTTGGCGAGATCACGCTGATGGCGCATTTTGCCGAAGCGGAAAGCAATGAAGGCGTGACGGCGCCGATGGCGCGCATCAATCAGGCGGCGGAAGGGCTGAACTGCCCGCGCTCGCTGGCGAATTCGGCGGCGACGTTGTGGCACAGCCACACCCATTACGACTGGGTGCGTCCGGGCATTATTCTCTATGGCGCTTCGCCAAGCGGCGACTGGCAGGATGTCGCCAGCAGCGGGCTACGGCCAGCCATGACGCTGAACGGTGAAATCATCGGCGTCCAGTCGCTCAGGCGCGGCGATGGCGTAGGGTATGGCGCACGCTACCGCGCCAGCGACGAGCAGCGTATCGGCATCGTTGCCTGCGGCTATGCCGACGGCTATCCGCGCCATGCGCCAACCGGCACGCCGGTTTGGGTTGATGGCGTCAGAACGCAGATTGTCGGCGCGGTTTCCATGGATATGATCACGGTGGATTTGACGCCCTGCCAGCAGGCGGGCATCGGTACTCAGGTGGAGCTGTGGGGTAACAACATCAAAATCGACGAGGTGGCAAAAGCGGCCGGTACGGTAGGCTATGAGCTGATGTGCGCGCTCGCGCCTCGCGTACCGGTAAACGTCGTTTAAGGTTAAAGCGCGGTCAGCGTGCCGCGCACTTTTTTACTGTAGTACCAGGCCGTTCCCGTCAGTATCGCGCCCACCACCATCATCAGCGCCAGCGCGGATTTTTCCGCCAGCGGCAGCGCCATCGCCAACAGCCCACCCGACGCGCCGCCGGCCATCTGGATAAAGCCCGCCAGCGCGGAAGCGACGCCCGCCTGTTTCTGATAGGGCTCCAGCGCGTAGCTGGTGGCCGGGCCGACGGTAAAAGCCAGCCCGGCGACGGATACCGCCACCGGCAGCATATAGAGCGCCCAGTGATGCTGCCATGCCAGCGGTAACAGCAGCACGCCGCCCAACAGCATCACCGCGCCCAGCGTCATCGCCACGCTGCCCGTCGCCAGACAAATCGGGCGACCCACCTTGCGGATCATCTTATTCACCAGCACGCTGACCAGCATGATCCAGAAGCCGTTGGCGCCAAAGGCGATGGAGAACTGCAGCGCAGAGAGCTGGCCCTCGGTCATCAGCACCTGCGGCGCCAGCGAGACGTAAGTTAATACCATCCCCAGCGCGCCCGCGTTGGCAAAGGCGAAAGCCAGGAAGCGAGGCTGACGCAGGATCTGCCAGTACTGACGCAGCGGAATGCCTTTTACGGCCAGCGTGCCTGCCGGGCGGGTCTCCGGTAAAAAGAAAATCACCAGCAGACCGATGACGACCGCATAGGCGGTTAAAAACCAGAAGGGCGCGCGCCAGCCAAAGGCCTCGGCAAGAAAGCCGCCCAGCATTGGCGCCAGCGCGGGCACGATATTCAGCGCACCGTTCAGAAAGCCATAGGCGCGGGCGGCATCGTCGCCGTCAAGCCTGTCGCGCACGCCGCTGAAGGCGACCACGGCAGTACAGCAAACGGCGCAGCCCTGCACCACGCGCGCGCAGAGGAACTGCGGCCAGCCGGAAGCGGTGGCGGCCAGCACGCTGCCAACGATATACAGCAGCAGCCCGGCCAGCGCCACGGGCTTTCTGCCCAGGTTATCCACCAGCGGGCCGGCGACAATCTGCCCCAGGCCCATCACCAGCAGAAACAGAGGAATAGTCGTTTGCACGGTGCTGACCGGCGTATTCAGCCCAAGCGCGATATCGGGCAGCGTAGGCAAATAAAGATCGATGCCAAGCGGTGCTAACAGAACCAGGCTGAGAAGAAGTAAAGTGAATTTTTGCATCGAGGCGGCGGCGTCCAGTAAAAAAAGCAAGCCGCACAGAGTAGTGATAACGGGGAGAAAAGAAAAGGAAAACTTATGGGGCGGTGCCGCAGCAGCCGCCCCGGAACTCAGTAAGCGCCGTCGCGACGCAGTACCACGCCAGCCGTTTTAAACAGGATGGCGATATCCGTCCACAGCGCCCAGTTTTTCACATACCAGGAGTCGAAATAGACGCGGGTATCGTAGTCGATATCGTTACGGCCGCTAACCTGCCACAGGCCGGTCATCCCCGGTTTCGCCATCAGATAATAGTCAACGTCGCCCGCGTAGCGCTCCAGCTCCGCTTCAATCACCGGACGCGGCCCCACCAGGCTCATCTCGCCACGGATCACGTTCCACAGCTGCGGCAGCTCGTCCAGGCTGGTTTTACGCAGGAAAGCACCGATTTTGGTTACGCGCGGATCGTTTTTCAGCTTGAAGTCTTTATCCCATTCGGCGCGCGCTTCGGCGCTGGTTGCCAGCAGCTCTTCCAGCACCTCTTTCGAGTTGGTGACCATTGAGCGGAACTTCAGGCATTTAAACTTCTTGCCGTCCTGACCGACGCGTTCGTGACCGTAAATTTTGTTACCGCCGTCCCGGCCCACCAGCCAGCAGATCAGGCCGAAAGCCGGGGCCAGGAACAGCAGCAGCAGCGAGGCGACCACCACGTCGAACACGCGCTTCAGGAAGCGTGAAGAGCGTTTGGCCAGGTTATTGCTGACACGCAGGATCATCACTTCATGACTGAAGATAAAAGACATATCGGTGCCGTAGAGCGGCACACCGCGCAGCGTCGGGACGACCGAAACGCTGCGGCATTTCTTTTTCGACAGCAGCTTGAGCCACTTATCGCGCATCGCCTGCTGCTCGTACTCCATGGCAACGATAAACTGGGTGTTTTCCAGATCGACCGTGTCCCAGACGATGTCCTTCGCGGTAATAACCGGCACGCCGTTCAGGCTTTCCGCGCCGGTATGGCCGTTAGAGGCGACAAAAGCTTTTACCTCATAGCCCAGGATCTCTTCGCTTTGCAGCGCCGCATAGGCTTCGCGGGCGTTTTTACCGGAGCCGATGATGATAGTTTGCTTCTGCCACTGTCCCGCTTTCAGAATGGCGTGCTTGACGCTGGAGCGCAGCAGCGGCACCAGGACCAGCGCATAGATCCAGGTGAAGCTCCACAGCAGACGGGAGAAATCCCATTTTGAAAACGCAATCAGCGCCAGGTCGAGCAGGGAGAAAATCACCAGGGTTTTAATGATCTCTTTCAGCTCAAACCAGAAAGGCTTGCGGTAGGTATAGTGACGAAGCCGCATCCAGAACCAGGCCGTACAGACTACGGACATCACAAACTGGGCGGTAAAGCGTATTTGCACTTCCTGCGGGGGAAGAAATATATCCAGGTTCCCCCAAATACCTCGTACGGTTGCCGTGGATAAAAACAGCGCCAGGTTAATGGAGATTAAGTCGCTAAGACTTAATGCCAGCTTGGCGATAATGTTTTTCCGGGTGCCGCTAAATGCGCGGCGACGGTCATTCAGTACCAGAGTACTTGCCATAATGCCTGCTCTCTTTTCATAAGGGATTGCTGACCTGACGAGGATCAAGCACGCGTTCAGGGGTTATCATACTGAAATTAAGTGTTTTAATTTCAGCGTATTAAATAGTTAACGGCCGTATGTTTCAGGAGATTAAATAAATGAAACACGTCGGCGTTGTTTCATCATGAAGCAGTGACAGAGTATGCAGGAGAGCAGAGAGTTAGTTAATACGGGTAATTCCTAAAATGGGAAAAATGCTTTTTGAAAGGAAATGGAAAGTAAACGAAGCGGGAAATTAAATTGCAAAAGATAATTTATGACAGGCGTATAACAAATATAAGACATTATTATAGCTCACCGCCGCGAAATAACGCGGCGGCAAGATAAGCGGCTTTGGTTCAGATTCAGGCTGGCTTTTTCAGTACCCACTGATCCTGCTCGGTATCGTAGTGACCGATAGCCAGATCGACAGGTTCGCCATCAATCCAGGCGGGCACGCTGGTCTCATTATCCCACCCGTCGAGCTGATAGCTCAGCGCCGGGTTGGTCTTGCAGGGAATAATGACCGTATCGACATTTTGCGCATCCAGCTCTGCGTCGATAATTTCATAGCGACCAATCTTTACGACATGACCCATGATTTTCTCCCTTCCGGATTAGACACGAACTTTAAGCGTAGTCGTTATTTGCCAGTCGGCCCCAGGATTATTCTCGCTCTTCCGCCATCCGCACGCCGATTTTCACTATTTCGTTATCCTGCTTTTCCGCCACGGTCCAAATCATGTTTTTCCATTCCACCTGATCGCCGACCACCGGCGCGCCGCCGATCATGCTGGCGACCAGATGCCCGAGCGTCTGCTGCATATTCATCTCTTCATCCAGCTCGATACCGTAAATTTCTGAAACGTCGTGCAGGCGAGCATCGGCCTGAAGAATAAAGTCGCCAAAGAAGCGCTGATCGAGCGAAACGGGCGGCGACTGGCTGAACAGTTTACCCAGTTCCGGCAGATCCTTTTCGCGGCCAATCACGCACAGCACGTCGCCTTCGCGCAGGCGGGTATTGCCGGTTGGATGCAGCAGCAGATTATCGCGGAAAAGCGCGGCGATACGCGTCTCGCGCGGCATTTTCAGCTCGCGTAGCGCGGCGCCGATACACCATTTATCAGCGCCCAGCTGGTAGACAAACTGCTCCCAGGGATTCTCAGGGTGGATATCCAGGCCCACGCGGGAAACAGGCGAGGCGGTAGGCGGCACGATCACCCTGGCTTTACGGGCAGCATAGCCGAGAGAGGTTCCCTGTACCATCAGCGAAACCAGCACCACAAAGAATGCGATGTTAAAGAACAGCGAGGCATGCGGCAGTCCGGCCATCATCGGGAAAACCGCCAGGATAATAGGCACCGCGCCGCGCAGACCAACCCAGCTGATAAAGAAGCGCTCACGCGTGGTAAATCCACGAAACGGCAGCAGGCCGACAAAAACGGAGAGCGGACGGGCAAACAGGATCAGCCACAGCGACAGCAGCATGGCCGGTAAGGCGATATTCCAGAGATCGGTAGGATTCACCAGCAGCCCCAACACCAGGAACATACCGATCTGGCTCAGCCAGGCCATGCCGTCAAAGGTTTGCAGAATGCCGTGCCGGTTGCGGATTGGGTTATTGCCCAGCCAGAAGCCGCAAAGATAGACCGCCAGAATGCCGCTGCCTTCCAGCACGGTGGTCAGCGCAAACACCAGAATGCCGCCGCTGACGGCCAGCAGCGGATAAAGCCCGCTGGGCAGCGAGACGCGATTAATCAGCTGCAACAGCCCCCAGCCGCCGCCCAGGCCCAGCACGATACCCAAACCAAACTGCTGAATAAGATGCACGATAAACATCCAGCTCAGGCCAGTCTGACCCTGTTCCAGCATTTCGATCAGCGTAATGGTCAGGAATACCGCCATAGGATCGTTGCTGCCGGATTCCATTTCCAGCGTGGCGCTGACGCGTTCATTCAGCCCTTTACCGCCGAGCAGCGAAAATACGGCCGCCGCGTCGGTCGAACCGATAATCGCCCCGACCAGGAAGCCCTCAATCATGCTCAGGTTAAACAGCCAGGCGGCCGCCATGCCGGTCAGCCCGGCCGTAATCAGCACGCCGATGGTCGACAGCGAGAGCGCCGGGCCCAGCGCGACTTTGAACGAGCTGGCCTGGGTGCGCATTCCGCCATCCAGCAGGATCACCGCCAGCGCCAGGTTACTGATAAGGTAAGCGGCAGGATAATTATCAAAAGCGATGCCGCCAATGCCGTCCACGCCGGCCAACATGCCCAGCGCGAGGAAAATAACCAGAATAGGGATGCCGAGCTTTGAAGAGAAGGAACTGAGCAAGATGCTTGCCGCCACCAGCACTGAACCGATGATAAACAGACTATAGATAGCACTGGCTTCCAATGGGGCAATCTCCTGTATCTGATAAAAAAACTGCGTCGATGGCGAGGCGTAAGCATACCCTGAATATGGGAATAGGGGCAATTTTGTTTCGCCACGGCTGTTTTGGCGTGTTTTCTGCTGCTGCAGCTAACAAGTGTATGATAATTTAGAAATTCTGGAACGATCGCGGGAATAATAGTAACAAATAGCCTGTGCTTTTGACATCAGAATACGATTAATGTCGTTAGCTTGAGAGGGACTGGCGGGAAGGATGGGAGCGAAACGGGAGAAAGAAGAGGTATTTACTGCATAATCAGCAGCGGTAAGCGTTGCATCGGACGTCGTTTTTAGCGTAAGCCTGGCCTGACGGCGGCGAAGGCTAAGGGAAGGGTATAAACGCTTAAGCATCGAAAGCGAAACGCAATGCACTCTTCAGGAGCAAGGTTTTTTCAGAAGGCTGCTGCCTGACCCAGGCATAAGTACGTTGCCCGGCCCGGCACGTCATTTTGCCAAAGCTGTAAATAGCCCGGGGTTGAAAGGCGGCTTCAGGCAGCGCTGAATGTTGCTAAGCGGGTAAGAAAATCAGCCAGCCCGAAATGCTGACTGATTTATCACTACTTTCAGGCGTTTTCCGCCTGCTTGTGGAAAAGCTCACGGAATACCGGATAAATATCTTCCGGCTCACGAATATGTTGGATAGCAAAGTTGTCGAACATCGCCTGTAAATGCTCGTACTCGCGCCACAGCGTCTGATGGGCGCGGCGGGTAATTTCGATGTAGCTGTAATAACGCACTACCGGCAAAATATGCTTAGCCAGGATTTCATGACAGAGCGGTGAATCGTCCGCCCAGTTATCGCCATCGGAAGCCTGAGCAGCATAAATATTCCACTGCGCCGGATCGTAACGCTCTTTCACCACTTCATCCATCAGCTTCAGGGCGCTGGAAACAATAGTGCCCCCCGTTTCCTGCGAGTAGAAGAACTCCTGCTCGTCCACTTCTTTCGCCTGCGTATGGTGGCGAATATAGACCACCTCAACGTTTTTATAGGTTCTGCTCAGGAACAGATAGAGCAGAATATAAAAGCGTTTAGCCATATCTTTGGTGGCCTGATCCATGGAGCCGGAAACGTCCATCAGGCAGAACATCACGGCCTGGCTGGACGGTTCGGGACGCTTCTCAAAGTTTTTATAGCGCAGGTCAAAGGTATCGATAAAGGGCACGCGTTTAATACGGGCGCGCAGGTCGGCAATCTCCTGGCGCAGGCGTTCTTCTTCCAGCAGCTGGGCCGGTTCGGCTTTCTGCACGGCTTCCAGCGCGGCCTCCAGCTCGCCCAGCATTCGCCGCTTCCCGGCGGTCATGGCCGTACGCCGCGCCAGCGAGTTCTGAAGCGAACGCACCACGCTGATATTTGCCGGCACGCCGTTAGAGGTGAAGCCGGCGCGATGCACCTTGTACTCGTTCAGCTGACGATGCTGATTCTTTTTCAGGTTCGGCAGGGCCAGATCTTCAAATAACAGATCCAGATACTCATCTTTAGAGATATTAAAGACGAATTCATCTTTGCCCTCGCCATCCTGACTGGCATTGCCCTGTCCGCTACCGCCGCCGCCGCCGCCTCCCTGAGGGCGTTCAACACGATCGTTTTGCACAAAATGGTCATTGCCGGGATGCACGCGATGGCGCTGGCCGCCACGGCCCTGATGAAATACCGGTTCGTTGATATCATCAACGGGGATAGAAACTGACTCGCCGCTCTCAATGTCGGTTACCGAACGCTTATTAATGGCCTCGGAGATCGACTGTTTGATTTGCGACTTATAGCGGCGTAAAAAGCGCTGACGGTTCACCGCGCTTTTGTTTTTACCGTTAAGACGCCGATCGATAAAATAGGCCATAATTCCCCCAAACAACGTTGCCGTTGGGCCAGGTTTGCTGACCCACGGGAATGCATTTATGAAGTCGGGTTTAGGATGATTTTCTCACGCGCAGATACCATTCGCACAGCAGACGAACCTGCTTGCGGGTATAGCCTTTTTCCATCATACGGTCGACGAAATCATCATGTTTTTTCTGTTCATCCGTGGACGTTTTGGCATTGAACGAAATAACCGGCAGCAGTTCCTCGGTATTCGAGAACATTTTCTTCTCGATTACCGTGCGCAGTTTTTCATAGCTGGTCCAGTTTGGATTACGCCCGCTGTTGTGGGCACGGGCACGCAGCACAAAGTTGACGATTTCGTTACGGAAGTCTTTCGGATTGCTGATCCCGGCAGGCTTCTCGATTTTTTCCAGCTCCGCATTCAGCGATTCACGGTCGAACAGCTGGCCGGTATCAGGGTCGCGGTATTCCTGATCCTGGATCCAGAAATCGGCATAGGTTACGTAGCGGTCAAAGATATTCTGACCGTACTCTGAATAAGATTCCAGGTAGGCAGTCTGGATCTCTTTGCCAATAAACTCGGCATATTTCGGGATCAGATAGCCTTTCAGGTGCTCAAGGTATTTTTCGGCTAAATCCTGCGGGAACTGTTCGCGTTCGATCTGCTGCTCCAGCACGTAGAACAGATGCACCGGGTTGGCGGCAACTTCGGTATGATCGAAGTTAAACACGCGGGACAGGATTTTAAAGGCGAAGCGGGTGGATAAACCGTTCATCCCTTCATCGACCCCGGCGTAATCACGGTATTCCTGGTAGGATTTAGCTTTTGGATCGGTATCTTTCAGGCTTTCGCCGTCATAGACGCGCATTTTCGAGTAGGTGCTGGAGTTTTCCGGCTCTTTCAGGCGAGAAAGAATGGAGAAGCGCGCCAGCGTTTCCAGCGTGCCTGGCGCGCATGGCGCGTGCGTCAGCTCACTGTGGTCAAGCAGCTTGTCGTAGATCTTGATCTCTTCCGACACGCGCAGGCAGTAAGGCACCTTGACGATATAAACACGGTCAAGAAACGCCTCGTTGTTTTTGTTATTACGGAAGGTCACCCATTCTGATTCGTTGGAGTGCGCCAGAATAATGCCGTTGAAAGGCAGGGCGGAAATCCCTTCGGTACCGTTATAGTTACCTTCCTGGGTCGCGGTCAGTAAAGGATGCAGCACCTTGATTGGCGCTTTAAACATCTCTACGAATTCCATAATCCCTTGGTTAGCCCGGCACAGCGCGCCAGAATAGCCATAGGCGTCCGGATCGTTCTGTGCGTGGTTCTCCAGTTTACGGATATCTACTTTACCTACCAGCGCGGAAATATCCTGGTTGTTTTCATCGCCCGGTTCGGTTTTGGCAATGGCGAGCTGTTCCAGAATCGACGGCCAGACTTTTACAACTTTAAAGCGGGAGATATCGCCGCCAAACTCATGCAGCCGTTTGGCCGCCCAGGGCGACATAATGGTGCCGAGGTAACGCCGCGGCACGCCGTACTCTTTTTCAAGGATATTGGCGTCTTCCTGCGGGTTAAACAGGCACAGCGGATGATCGTTGACCGGGCTACGTTCGCCGTCGGCGCTGAGCACGTAAATGGGTACGCGCTGCATCAAAGATTTCAGACGCTCGGCAAGCGAAGATTTACCGCCGCCCACCGGGCCCAGCAGATAGAGGATCTGTTTCTTCTCTTCCAGCCCCTGCGCGGCATGCTTCAGATAAGAAACGATTTGCTCAATCGCTTCCTCCATGCCGTAAAACTCCTCAAAGGCGGGATAGCGTGCAATGACGCGATTGGAAAACAGTCGGGAAAGGCGTGGCTCCTGAGCAGTATCGACCATTATTGGCTCACCAATAGCCATTAATAGCCTTTCTGCCGCGTTGGCGTATGCACTACGATCTTGCCGGCAAACGGTAAGAAATTCCTGCAGTGTGAACTCTTCGTCCTTGGCAGCTTCATAACGCTGACGATAGTGATCGAATATATTCATAGCGATGCCCGTCCTGTTAGAATCGTTGGGAACAAAAAAGGATACGTTGGCTACATCTTGAAGCACGCCTCTTGAGCGAGGAATTTTATGAAATACATACCTTATTGTTATCGACGCCTTTCTACAATGAGTCAAGTGGTCGGCGGTCAAGGATTAGACGATCAGAGGTCGATAATTGAGCGTTTTTTAGAGGAAAATGCTGCAAAATTCACAGGTGAGCCGATATTCATCGAGGATATTGGGACATCAGCCTACACCGAAGCCAACATTGCAGAATCTTCTGCTCTCGGACTTTTCCTTAAAGACGTGAAGGAGCACCGAATTGGTTTCGGTAGTGCTCTTATAGTTACCAGCCTTGATAGGCTGTCGCGTCGTAACGCGTGGTCAGAAAATACTATTCAGTTCATTGTAAATTCCGATGTCGTAGTGTTCGATATCAGTACTGGCCTTGTGTTAAAGAAAGATGATCCTTTCACAAAAATTCATATGGAAATTATTCTTTCGAGAAGTCATAACGAGTCACTAATGAAGTCAGTACGGGCCAAAACTGCTTGGGAAAACAAGGTACTTAAGGCGGTAGAAAAGGGTGAAGTACTTTCAAACAAACTTCCCCGCTGGTTAGAAAATGTCGATAACAAATATGCTCTCAAGCCAGGAAAAGCTGAAGAGATAAAGCAGATTTTTGAATGGTATATCCACGGATATAGCACAGGTCAAATTGTCAAAATGCTTAACGATGGCTCTCGCTTAGTGACCATTTCCAAGCTACTTCGAGGCAGACGATTGATCGGTGAACATAAGCGTCTAAATGGTCAAATTTTACCCAGTGTGTACCCAATTGTAGTTGAGCCTGAAAAATTTACCATAGTTCAAAATTTGATCGATGCTAATAAAGCTCATGTAGGTAAAGCTCCTGATAATCTTCTTGAAAACACTGAAGAAGTTAAAGAAATCTTCAAACTTACTGAAGAGGGTTTGAGTACCGGACTGGATTTGACCCTATATATCCAGACGTCTTTTCTCTCTTACGGTTGCGATAACTTCCTGCGTATATATTCCCGTGGTGAGCGATATCCCAGCGCACTGTGCGGGTGATGTTCATTGTAATGGGTAAACGCCACGGCCAGATTCATCACTGCGGTCTGGCTGTCCGGTTTCGGCATGCAGCTGATGTAGTCCCGCTTTATCGTTTTCACGAAGCTTTCTGCTATGCCGTTGCTTTCCGGGCTACGGACTGCTGTTGTGCACGGCTCAAGTCCCAGCATCCGGGCGAACGCCCGTGTTTCATGCGCTCTGTAGGCTGAACCGTTATCCGTCAGCCATTCCAGCGACTCTGTGGGCAACTGCCTTCCGAAGCGTTTTTCCACCGCGCCCAACATGACATCCTGCACGGTCTCTTTGTCATAGCCACCTGTGCCCGCCGCCCAGTCTATGATCTCCCTGTCGCAGCAGTCCTGCGCGAAGGTCACCCGCAGCTTTTCGCCATTGTCACAGCGGAACTCGAAGCCATCTGAGCACCAGCGCCGGTTACTTTCAGCTACCGCCACGCGCCCCTTGTGGGCGCACTTCCGGCGAGGATCCGCAGGTTTACGCTCAAGAAGCAGATGGTGTGCTTTCATAATGCGATACACCCGCTTCGCATTAACCACAGGCAGGCCACCCCGCTCTGACTCCCGTCGCAGCAGCGCCCACACGCGGCGATAGCCATACGTCGGCAGATCAGACACCGCCGTGTTTATCCGGGATAACACGGCGCTATCGTCAGAGCGGGGCTGCCGTCTGCGATCCTGCCAGTCAGGTGGCCGGTGAACTCTGATGCTCAGTTGCGCACGCGACACACCAATACTCCGGGAGACATCGGTCAGTCGTCGTCCCCGGGCGACAAGGGCGCATGCGCAATCCATTTTTTTGCCCGACCGAACTCCACGGCCTCTTTGAGTATCTCAGCTTCCATCGTCTTTTTGCCCAGAAGACGCTGAAGTTCGCGGATTTGCTTATTGGCCGCAGCAAGTTCAGACGCGGGTACGACTTCTTCACCTGATGCCACGGCGGTCAGAGAACCGTCTTCATACTGCCTGCGCCATTTGAAGATCTGGTTAGCATTGATGCCATGCAGGCGAGCGACATGAGACACGGTCATGCCGGGTTCCATAGTCTGCTGAATAATAGCAATTTTTTCCTGCGGTGTACGACGGCGACGCCGCTCAGGTCCTGATAACACTTCAACCATCTTATTATTCTGACTGGTGTTAAACATAGGTCTAAGACTACCTCTTATTTTAAGAGAGGCGAAGTGTCTGGTGATCTATGGGGCCAGTCTAGCTACTGATACTGGCGATGCGATCAAGGATGCGATTAAGGACGTGAACGTAAGTCCGACTACGCTTCAAAACGCAGGTGTTGCTTTAGGTAATGATTTCCATAAAGAGGCTTCAAAACTCTATACGGCAAGAGCAAACGAAGCACAGCAATTACTGGATCAAGCTCAGGTTGGACAACTCAAAATGCCACGTACTAAGCAAGTAGCTCAGTATCATTTGGATGAAAATGAAAGAATGGGTGATGTGAATCTAAGTCCTGAAGTACGCAGAACTCTTGAGAATTTCAACAAAGCAGATCTACGCAACATTCAGGATTTAGATAAATGGAAACGTACCCTCACTAATAAATCAGACATTGCCTTTCGTCAGGGTGATTACACAAGCAGGGATGCTATCCGTGAAGTACTTTCAGGATTAAAACAGGAAGCTGATGCAACAATCAGTAGTATTAATCCTGCTGCCGGTAGTTTATATCGTGAAGCCGATGAAT
Source organism: Erwinia sp. PsM31 (assembly GCF_030433775.1). Lineage (NCBI taxonomy): Bacteria > Pseudomonadati > Pseudomonadota > Gammaproteobacteria > Enterobacterales > Erwiniaceae > Erwinia > Erwinia sp. PsM31. Next base: position 23,189 of record NZ_JARUWZ010000023.1, on the reverse strand, counting down.
TTTATGGTGATGGGGTAAACTCAATTGGTAAAAAATCTGTACTTAGTAAAATTGCCAATGATCCTAATGAACAGGCTGCTGAAAATAAATTTTTCAATCCAACTTCAGGTGAATTCAATACTAATAACGTAAAAGATTCTGTACTTGGACGCATTGCAACTAATGGCACACCAGATGTGAGTAAAAATGCAGTTAAATTAGGGCAGGGCTTGAGTACTGCTGTACGAAACCGTGCAGTTGAGAAAGCTGAAACTTCTGGTCAAATGAACTTTGGTACACTTGCTAAAGTACTGCGTAATTCTGATGTACAAAGCGGTGCTTCAGATGAACTCATTGCCGCTGGTAGTCAATTACCCAATGCACCAGTACAGCAATCAATTAACAGTGCACTTTCTGACGCTGCTGATATTACTAAGTTACGAGCAAAACCTAAAGATCCCGGCAATACCTTCTGGTACGGCAACTTGGGCGGCGGTATCGGATGGGGTTCAGGTGTACTTGGTGGCCTTGTCGGTGGTCCTGGCGGTTATCTCGTCGGGCATCTTGCAGGAGCAGGAGCCAGAAAAGCAATCACTGAAGGCGTGGTAGATGGCTTACGCGGTACGAACCGTAAAGCGAGCCAGTACATCGACTAGTTAACACAACCTGATAACGCTACTAAAGTTCAAGAGTCGTTAGCACTCAAAACCTATCTGAAAAGTAGTAAGGGCAAGAACATGACTGATGTTCTTGCTGAAAAAGAGATGCAGAGGTTACAGGAACAACGTGTTGCACAAACAACTGCACCAGGTAGTAATGCAAGCCAGGCCGATATTAATACCTACAACCAAGCGGTACAGTACTGGAACTCTTTATCTCAGAAGGATATGGAAGCTCTTGCACGTAAGAACGTACCGATGATCCAGAGACTAATTGACGACAGTATGACAGCAGCAGAGGCATTAGGCCGTACTGCAAGTACTACCGATACTCAGCCAAAGAACACTGTAAGCCAACAACAGACTATCTCTGAGCCTGTACATGTAACTCAGTCTGTAGAAGTGCCTCAAGCTAAAGCACAGAAAAGTACTGCACCTGAAATCAGTCTACGCAATGAAGCGTTGTATAACGGTATTGTTCATGCAGAAACTGGCGGGCTTAAAGATCCGTGGATACGTACAGGCCAACCGGATAGTACTGTAGGCGGTACAAGTACTGCATATGGCCCGGCACAGATTACCGGTAGTTTGATGGAAGATATTGTGTCTCGCTATCCTCAAGCATTCAGTAATGAAGAACTTGAATATGCGAACAACTTTATCGATCAAGCTAAGGTCATGGCCGCACGCCCTGATGATCCTACCTTTGGGTATGGTAAGAAAGGCGTTATGGGTAGTACGCCACAATTCAGAAAAACATATAACTCGATTGCCAAAAAGATTATTGAAATTTTAGATTCAGAAAATGGCGGCGATTATAACAAACTTGTCCAGCGATGGAGGGGATTAGACGATCCGGTATATAGTTCAAAACTAAGTGACGGAGTTAACGCATACCTTGATTCAGTGGACAACAACAATATACTACAGGGGTAATGATTACCCCTTTAAGCAGGGGGCGGGGAATGCTACCAGATAAAGAAGTAATTACGGCAATAACAGTATACGGTTCATGTATTACTGATCAATTAACACATCAAGGCATTACAGCAGCAGTAACGAGCACCCAAATTTCTAACTTAGTGTTCTTAGGCGTAACGTTAGGTGGATGGGTAACAATCATACTTGCAATAGGAGCAGTGCTTTTATTTGTGATGAATTTAGTTAAGTTCATACAGTTCTCATATGGATGGTATAAAAAAATCAGGCAGTACTTCAATAAGAAGTAAGGCTGTTTCATTTAAACCTCTTTTTAATGTTAATTCATTAAATAATATCAGGAAGGGAAGATGATTTCTTTTCCTGATTTTTTATTCAATGAGAGGTTTTTATGAAAAAGATTGTTATCGCACTTGTTATCGTTATTGGTTCTATCCTGTTCTTTGCACACAGTAGTACACAAACAGAGCCAAAAGGAATTAGTTATATTCAATGCGTAGTAGTGGACGGAAGGGTTCATGATTGTACTGATATAACTGACTTCAAGATATTAAAAACGGAGTCTATGGATGGATTTAAAAAGCACAATTAAGGGAATAAGTGCAGGGGTACTACTTCTGTTTGGAACAAGCGTAGTAACCTTTGAAGGATTACCATCAATGAATCCTAACGGCAGCTACTCGCCTTATAAAGATCCTGTTGGTATTACGACTCTTTGTTATGGCTATGTACCACAAATGACAGAGGCTATTCAAAAAGAGTATACAAAGAAAGAGTGTGATGTACTGCTTGATAAGACACTTTATAAGTACACAGTAGTACTGAACAACCTGCCAGTAATGCCGGTTTCAACAACTGTAGGGTTTCTGGATTTCGCCTATAACGCAGGCATTAATGCAGCAAATAACAGTACAGTAAAAAAGAGGCTTGCTGAGGGTAACTATGTACAGGCAAGCAAAGCAGTACTGCAATGGCGTTATGTCTCGCAGAGGAAGCCAGATTACTCTAAAGGACGCTGGGAACACAGGAATGGTAAGTACTACTATGATTGCTCTCAGTACCATCAGGGCAAGCCTAATAAGCTGTGCTACGGCCTCTATACAAGGCGTTTGATGGAGAGTGAGCTACTTGCCGGTACTATGACCAACAAAGAAGAAATACAAAGCTACATACACAAATTCGGTATGTAGAAGAGGGGATACCATATGGTATCCCCTTTTTTTGATCCTACTGCTTGTTCGTTAATAGTTTTATCTCCATTTCAACATTAGCTACATCAATACTGTCTCTACTATATTCGTATTCTTGATTTTTAATTTTATTGATTAAATTCATTATGCTTAATATCTTTTTCATTTTGTCAGCGATAACAATTGCTCTTTCTGTTTTATGAGTGGAAGCTTTATGCCAGATCAAAGTCCATTGTCTGGTGTATTGGTTATTCCCAAAATTTTGTACGTCCTGTATAGGGTTTGAATATATTTTTTGCTTAATTTTTTCAATTGAGGTATTTGCATTGGTTAGGTTTATAATCAATTCAGGGTCGATTCCAATGTTCTCCATGTAACTCTGCTCAATAATATTAGCATGGGCAAGAGTCAAGTCAGGATGAACTCCTGCCTCATATCTTAGTAAATCTTGCAGGTTTTCAAAAATGGAAATTAAGTGTTGAGGAATGGTGATGCTTTTTTTTAGTACCCTTGTATCGAAGATAATTGCAGCATGGATATGGCATAAAATTGATTCAATAAAGATGTCTGTATCGCCTATAATTGAATCACACAGCTCTTTTTTTTCCTCTTCTGATTTTGAAAAATACTTGTGTCTTAATGACGTTGTGCTGGCTATAACCGCATTGATTGTCCATTCAGTATCATTCATGATTTTCATTGATTGATCAGAAATGATGGTTTCTTTATCAGCAGGAATGTCTTTAAGCCTTAACCAATTGTTATAAGTGGTCGCATGGTGGAGTTTTATTTCTTCACTTCTATGCTTTCTAAAAGCTGTTTCAATGGTTTGATGAAAGTGTTCAATAACCGGTGAGAAATCAATTATAGTAAGATGGTTTTTATTTTCTTTTTGTCTTTCTTTAGACAATAACTCAATGTAACTATCCAGGCTGCGTTCATCTAAGGACTTGATAAATTGCTTGTTTTCTGAGTTTACCAATAAAGTTCTTACGAAGGTTTTGTTGTTCATTTTTATCTCTTAAGTTCAGATTATCCTAAGCACATAGGCAATTTTTGATACTAGCTCTAATATCGTGACAAATCCACATGTATTGAGTAGAATCTTTTATGTGTTGCCTATGGCCCTTAAGCGAGAGTGTGTTCTGCAAACCACACATATAGGCAACACATTATCCTTTTAGTATAGAGTCGATGATTGATTGATTGAATTTATAACTATTGTCCTTAACGAAAGAAATGAAATCATCATTCTTAAAGTCAATCGTTACCTCTATTTCTTCATCCCCTTCAATAGACAGTATATTTGCCTTAGTGATATATTTTTTACCACTTACATCGTTTATATACTGAAGTTGTTCATGAAGCGTCATGAATCTAACATCATAAGCTAAGTCGAAGTGGAATTCCTTAACGGTTGCAGGTTCAATAGTAGTTGGGAAAACGTTATTTGAAGGAATGAAACTTGAAGAAGTTTTTCTAAAACCGAATTGTTTAGTTATAGCCGCAGTGTCGAAACGCATGACTTGTATAGGATATTCGTTAAAGTTACTAACCTGGAATGTAAGAACAATTCCTAATGTGTGAATTTTGTCATTTGTGGCATAGGATACTATCCTATTTTTCGCTCTTGTTGTTTTAATTTCTGTTTTCTTGGAATTCCTTTCCATGTTAACTTTATGTTCTTTTATCCATGCTCGGTAGCCAGAGATAAAAAGCACTATGAATGCTGCTGCAATAATAATTTGAGGATAGTACGGTTTTATAGGTTGAAGGTACACGGTAAAATTGGCTGTGTAAAATACAGCCGTCAACGCTAATAAAAAAGCAATTAATGATTGTACTTTTCCAAATAATTCAAATATCTCGTTAAAGCCAGAAAGTAATGCTTTGAGGTATGTTTTTAAGTACATAAATCAAATCCATTTAAAAAAGGTTAAAAGGGAGAGTTGTCTAAGTCTCCAAACATAATACTACGCGTTTCACGTACTGAATACGTACTTGTACCGTGTTCCTGCACAATTCTAAAAGCGTCATCAATGTACATTGGCTGACCTGCCCCCAGTATTAGATACAAGGCTCAGTTAGTAATGTCAGATCCTTCACTCTCAGAATTACCCTTTCTCCAGCCCGCTGCAAATTCAGACGGCGTCTGATAATCCAGCGTGGAGTGCGGGCGACATTCGTTATAATCCTGACGCCATTCACTGATGGTTTTCCTGGCATGGCTGATGTCGCTAAACCAGTGTTCATTCAGGCATTCATCGCGAAAGCGTCCGTTAAAACTCTCAATAAATCCGTTCTGTGTCGGTTTACCGGGCTGAATAAGCCGCAGCTCCACGCAATGCTCAAAGGCCCACTGGTCAAGTGCTCTACAGGTAAACTCCGGCCCCTGGTCAGTTCTTATCGTAGCCGGATAGCCGCGAAACAGCGCAATACTGTCCAGAATACGCGTGACCTGCACGCCTGAAATCCCAAAGGCAACAGTGACAGTCAGGCATTCCTTTGTGAAGTCATCGACGCAGGTAAGGCACTTGATCCTGCGACCGGTGGCCAGTGCATCCATGACGAAATCCATTGACCAGGTCAGATTGGGCGCATCCGGGCGAAGCAACGGAAGCCGCTCAGTCGCCAGACCCTTACGATGTCGTCTGCACTTCACACTCAGGCCGTTAAGGTGATAAATGCGGTATACCCGCTTGTGGTTGACGTGAAGGCCCTCACGACGCAATAACTGCCAGATCCGCCGGTAACCAAAGCGACGGCGTTCAAGCGCCAGCTCTGTGATGCGTAGAGATAGCTGTGCGTCAGCAGCCGGACGCTGAGCTGAATAACGGCAGGTTGAAAGAGACAAACCTGCTAGCCTGCAGGCACGACGTTGCGACAGACCGGCGACCTCACACATGACTTCCACGGCTTCCCGCTTCTGGTCTGTCGTCAGAACTTTCGACCCAGAGCCACCTGAAGCGCCTCCTTATCCAGCATGGCTTCGGCGAGCAGCTTCTTAAGGCGGGCGTTCTCCTCTTCAAGTGACTTAAGCCGCTTTACCTCAGAGACTTCCATGCCGCCAAACTTCTTACGCCAGGTGTAGAAAGTAGCGTCTGAAATAGCATGCTTACGGCAGAGTTCCCGGGCAGAAACCCCGGCTTCAGCCTCGCGGAGAATACTGATGATCTGTTCGTCGGAAAAACGCTTCTTCATGGGGATGTCCTCATGTGGCTTATGAAGACATTACTAACATCGGGGTGTATTAATCAACGGGGAGCAGGTCACTACATACTGGCAATGCCGCTAGAGCAGAAGCGGCAACTATTGATACAGCAACTAACAGAGATTCAGATCGCCGCGTCCTGGTTTAGGGACTACGGATTGTTCTGTTCTTTGAACGTTGATCGGCACCAGGCAAGGTTATGTGCTTATGACCGTGAGTTAGTTGAATGGCTACAAGGGTTATGCGATGTGGTACGTATTGAGATCTCAGAAGATTTTGAAGGGTTAGAGTACGGTATCAATGAACCTCTACTGAAAAAGCTTATCGCCAACGGTAATGATCTATTTCTTGATGATTTAGGTGCAGGGCGGGCTAACTTAGCAGCACTTACTACAGGCTGTTATCACACGATCAAACTTGATAAGGCTTTCTATAGGCATGAAGTGCAGAAGCCAACCTTCAGTACTCTGATCAACAACATCAAACGTTACTGTAACCGTATCGTCATTGAAGGCGTAGAAGAGAAGGCCGAACTTGAGATCTTGAAAGAAGCTGAAGTATGGGGCGTTCAAGGTTATCTGTACCGTTCAGTTGTCTTCTCAAAAGTACAAACACTTTTATAATCTCTGAAAAAAAAGTTGAACTTTCTTCATGTAAGTGTTTTAAAGAATGGGTATCTTAACGAAGTTTTCAGGAAGAACATGAACAATGAAAGATATTAGTTTAAATACTTGGATTGATGAAAGCTTGCCTAAATTCGAGCTTTTAGGAAAACATGTGGCATTTATTGTGGAAAATCTTTTACAGCAAAATGGAATAGATTATCTTTCAGTGAGCTATAGAACGAAAACAAAGGAAGGTGTTATAGAAAAAATAGGCAGGAAAAATTATAAGAATCCAATTGAGGAGTTGACTGATATATCAGGTGTTAGGGTTATATTATACTTGGAGTCCGATATTGGCAAAGTAAGTGATGTCATTAAGTCTACTTTCAATATAGATTTTAAAAATAGCGTAGATAATGAGGGTAGGCTCTCATCTGATAAAGTGGGCTACAGATCAGTCCATTATGTTTGTGATATTGGAGAAAAAAGAAATGCTTTGAAAGAGTACGAGTATATATCTGGATTAACCTGTGAAATTCAGGTTAGAACCATGTTGCAACATGCATGGGCAGAGTTAACTCATGATCGAAATTATAAGCTTGGTACAAATTTACCTTTACAGATTCAGCGTAAAATAAACTTGTTTTCTGGTATGCTTGAAATAGCTGACGAAGGTTTCTCTGAAATTGTTAACTCCATTGAGGAATATAAAGAATCCATTAGGAATAATGATTTAGAACAGTTATTCTCTCAAGAAATCAACTCAATAAATCTTTTTAAGTTTGTTCAGGAAATAACCAAGGATATAGGTTTGAACTTAGAGCCTGTTAAAGATTGGGGAGGGTCAACGACAAAAGATGTTATTGATGAATTAAAGTACTCTGAGCTTGATGATTTCAAGCTGATAGCTGATGCTATTCCTGATAATTATGTTGAAGTATGTAATGAATATTTTCCAGAGAATAACATCTATGGTTTCCTTCGCGACATCATGCTTATAAAAAACTTTGATGGCTTGAGCCGTAAAGAGCCTCTTAACTGGGCGTTGGTTGGCGATGAGGACGGAGAAGAAGCTGATAAAGCTAGAGAATATTATTCCCACTTCATGCCAGAAGATGAAGCAATGAGGTTAGTTCGAACATTTGCGGTCAATGATTAATAAAAATTATCTTTTGAGATTAGATTTAAGAAAAAGGCCACCGTGAAGGTGGCCTTTCCTCTTAAAGTACTAACTGTTCTGGACGGCATTCATAGAGCTTCGCAAGCCGTTCACGAGTCTTCTTCTGTGGCTTACTCTCCGCACGTTCTAATTGAGAGATAGCACTCTGAGTAGTACCTAACTTCTCAGCAACATCATATTGGCTCAAGCCACGATGGATACGCCAGGCAGCTTGTAAACTCACATCCTGTTCAACCATGATGTTTACTACGGCACCAGGTACTGTTTCGTCATCATCTGGGCCAGCTTCAATAGGTATACTCTCCCATTCGCCTTCAGCGTCTGAGAGAAGCTTTTCGTACTCTGCTACAGGAAGCACCACAAATTGCGGTTTACCTGCTTCATCATAAATGTACTGTTTTGACATAGTTTATCCGGGTATCTATGCGGTTAATGTCATGGAGCATAATCGGCGGGTTGCCCCGCCTTGTATCAGTAAGTCTTCGATGTTCTGCGTGTCACTTCTTCGATCCTTAGTACTACCGGCTCACCATCTATCAATTCAAAGATTACCCTGTAGTCACCAACACGTAACCGGTACTGGTTAGCGGTATCTTGTAACTTTTTTATGTCTAAGGTCACAAGAGGGAAGGTTACTAACTGCTTAGTCTTCTCGTTAATGGCTTTCCGGTAGCGGCTATCGATCTTAGCCAGGTGCTTAAGTGCACGCTTAGACCAAACCACTTCAACCATTATGCCCCCAAATTTTAAAGAACATATCCCGCTTGGGATGATTAGATTATTGATCAACTATCTAATCATATCAAGATCGTTTTTCTAATTACCTAATCAATGGCTAATTATTGAACATGAGGGGTATAGAGACTTGCAGAAATGTGTTTATGTGATGCGTACATATTGTGATTTTGATCTGATAAAATACCACATGTAGTGTTTTTCGAAATCGTATGAGGTTAAAATACAGCCTTACATTACTGGAGGGCAGTAAATGGGTAAAAACCAGCACGTGATTCCTCATAACGGTGAGTGGGCGGTAAAAGGGGCAGGTAATACAAGAGCTACCTCAGTACATGGTACACAGCAACAAGCGATTGATGCAGCTCGTGCCATTGCACAAAACCAAGGTAGTGAATTGCTGATTCATGGACGCGATGGTCAAATCCGTGCAAAAGACTCGCACGGCAAAGATCCGTTTCCCCCTAAAGGGTAGATAAAGCAATAAATCAAAAAGAGCCGTAGGCTCTTTTTTAATATTAATCAAATGGTTAATCTAAAAGAAAAATGTTCCCATTGATTCTTTTATGCGTCCTTTCGTTTTTAGCACAGGTACCAGGAGCCTAATGAGGGAAAGCCCCTGAAGGAACTTATAATGAGTACAGCAACCCTTATGCCAACCTGACTTCTAATCGGGATACACAACAAAGATGGTTACTCTGCTCTTCAAACTTAGCGTCTTTGATTAAAGCTTAGTTGGCATTCAGGAAATTTCCTGAACCTCCTCGCATTTCTGATGCAATTTCAATAACAAAGTCAGAATTGATCTTAGCGCTGCCCCTTGCCTGATGCGGGCTGGCGGGATTTTGTAAATAAGCACGCCTGGTATCTTCAGGCGCTGGCAGCGTTAAAGTTGATTCTGCGTGCGGCAGAATCTTTAAAATTTTAAACAAATGATGTAACACTGATAAACTCACTCTGCTGATTGTTATATTTATGGAATGAATTAATTGTGAACTATTTCAAAGTTAGCGCGCTTGCCGCGCTTTTACCCGTTTGTTTTACCGCTGGCGTAGCTCATGCTAATCCGTTAACGCTTGGCGCCTCGGTGATTTACAGCCAAAGCCCTTACAAAGGTGGTGACGATCGTTATTACCCGGTACCGGTCATTAACTATGAAGGCGACAGCTTTTATGTGCGCAGCCTGACGGCGGGCTACTACCTCTGGAAAGATTCACAGGATCAGCTGTCGCTGACGGTGTTGGGCTCGCCGCAGAACTTCGATCCCGATGATACCGACAATAAACAGCTGAAAGCGCTGGATAAGCGTCATATGACGCTGATGGGCGGCCTGGCTTATCGCCATACGGCTGACTGGGGTACGATCAGGACGGTGCTGGCTGGCGATATGCTGGATAACAGCGACGGCTATATCTGGGATCTGACTTATCTCTACAGCTTCCACTTCGGCGATTTCAGCCTGACGCCGGGCATCGGCGCGCTCTACAGCAGCGAAAACCAGAACGATTACTATTATGGCGTTTCTAAGAATGAATCGCGCCGTAGCGGATTGCGCAGCTACGAGGCCGACGACAGCTGGAACCCTTACCTGGAGCTGACGGCTGCCTGGTCGATTAATCAGAGCTGGAACGCCACGGTTGCCGGTCGCTATACGCGCCTGAGCGACGAGGTCAAAGACAGCCCGATGGTGGACAAAGATTCTCAGGTCAGCGTCTGGACCGGCATCAGCTACACCTTTTAATTAAGGCTGCATCATAAAAGGGCGCTCAGCGCCCTTTTGCATCATGATGGCGATCTGAAACAGTGCAGGAGGGCATGATGACCAAAACCGTAACTTTCTCCGACCAGAGCGTACCGGCTATCGGCCAGGGAACCTGGTATATGGGCGAGGAAAGCAGCAAGCGAGGCCAGGAAGTCGCGGCATTGCAGGCCGGCCTTGAGCACGGGCTGAAGCTGATTGATACCGCTGAAATGTATGCGGACGGCGGCGCGGAAGAGGTGGTAGGCGAAGCGCTGCGCGGCCGTCGCGACAGCGCCTGGCTGGTTTCAAAAGTTTATCCGTGGAACGCGGGCGTAGTGGATGCCGTAGAAGCCTGCGAACGCAGCTTACGTCGTCTGCAAACTGACTATCTCGATCTTTATCTTCTCCACTGGCGCGGCACTGTTCCGCTGGAAGAAACCATCACGGCGATGGAAAAGCTACAGCAGGCAGGCAAAATTCGACGCTGGGGCGTGTCAAATTTTGACAGTAGCGACTTAAAAGAACTGTTGGCCGAAGAGGGGGGCAACGCCTGCGCGGCTAATCAGGTGCTTTACCATCTGGCTTCGCGCGGCATTGAATATGATTTATTGCCGGACTGCCAGCAGCATGCGATCCCGGTAATGGCCTATTGCCCTTTGGCGCAGGCTGGCCGACTGCGGCACGATTTGCTGACCCATCCTGTTCTGAACAATATTGCACAACAAAAGGGCATTACGACGGCGCAGCTGCTGCTGGCCTGGGTTATTCGCAAAGAAGGCGTGATGGCGATCCCTAAAGCCAGTTCGCTGCAGCACGTGGCTGAAAACGCCGCCGCGCTGGAAGTTGTGTTAAGCAATGAGGAGCTGGCGTTAATCAACGAAGCTTTCCCGCCGCCCAATCGCAAAATGCCGCTGGACGTGGTGTAGAACCGCAGGCGGGCATTGGGCCCGCCGTCTTCACTAAGCGCGTTTACGCACTTTAATCGTGGTTGCCAGCCGGGCCGGAGACTCGCCCGCGCTGACCATGGGCTGCGTCACGTGAGCCGTTTCCACGCATACCATGCTTTTATAGCCTTCGTTTGCCATATCGCTCATGCTGCACGAAAGCGCCGGGCCGGGATTCCAGGTGACAACGTCACTATGATAGTGATGATAAACCTCTATGAGCCTGTTACCCGCCGTATCGTGGATAGTGCTGCAATCTTCCGGCTGGGTAAATATGCGATCGACGCGGTCAGGATAGGTTTGCCTGCCGTTTTCGGCACGGCCTTCAGCATTCTCTTTTACCTTATCGATATAAGGCTGACCCAGGCCGCTCACCTCTACGCCCGCGATATCCTCAACGGCAAAGTAAGTGTGCAGGGCACCGGTGGCCTCAAAGTCGCCGTGCGCTTCCAGCTCAATTTCACAGCGATCGCTGAAGCGGAAACGGGCAAACAGCGTAAAATCGTGCGGCCAGAATTTTTTCGTCTGCTCGCTGCTTTCCAGCGTCAGCGTCAGCATCACGCTTTCTTCGTTCTCGTCGTGCGCCGACAGCGTCCAGGGCAGCGAGCGGGCAAAGCCGTGCGCCGGTTCGCCGGCCGGGCCAAACCATGGCCAGCAGACGGGCACGCCGCCGCGAATGGCTTTGCCGGACGTCCACGCCGTTTTCTCACTCAGCCAGATAACCGGTTTCTCGCCGCTGGGCTGCCAGGCAACCAGCTGCGCGCCCTGCAGCGTCACCGCCGCGCGCACCTTCGGATGCGCGATAACTACTACGGGCAGCTCGCCCATTAAGCGCAGTGAAATATAGGGCGTGATTTGGTCGGCTACGGGCAGCGAAAAAAGTTTTTCGTTCATCGGAGCTCCTGTTATTCAGCGAAAAAAAAGGGCGACCGCAGTCGCCCTCAGAATCAGCTAATCGCGATTATTTTGCGATATGTGCGATCAGATCCAGAACCTTGTTAGAGTAACCGGTTTCGTTATCGTACCAGGAAACCAGCTTAACAAAGGTGTCGCTCAGTGCGATACCGGCTTTAGCATCGAATACGGAAGTCAGGGTTTCGCCGTTGAAATCGGTAGAAACCACTTCGTCTTCGGTATAGCCCAGGATGCCTTTCAGCTCGCCTTCAGCCGCTGCCTTGATAGCTTCACAAATTTCTTTGTAAGAAGCAGGCTTAGCCAGACGCGCGGTCAGGTCAACCACGGAAACGTTAGGAGTAGGTACGCGGAAAGCCATACCGGTCAGTTTGCCGTTCAGCTCAGGGATCACTTTACCTACCGCTTTAGCTGCGCCGGTAGAAGATGGGATGATGTTCTGAGATGCGCCACGGCCGCCGCGCCAGTCTTTGTGAGACGGGCCGTCAACGGTTTTCTGGGTAGCGGTGGTAGCGTGAACGGTGGTCATCAGCGCTTCAACGATGCCGAACTTGTCGTTGATAACTTTTGCCAGCGGTGCCAGGCAGTTGGTGGTGCAGGATGCGTTAGACACGATTTCCTGGCCAGCATACGCCTTGTGGTTAACACCCATAACGAACATTGGGGTGTCATCTTTGGAAGGACCGGTCAGAACAACTTTCTTCGCGCCAGCCTGGATGTGTTTACGAGCGGTTTCGTCGGTCAGGAAGATACCTGTTGCTTCGGCAACCACGTCAACACCGACTTCGTCCCACTTCAGGTTAGCTGGATCTCTTTCAGCGGTAACACGGATGGTTTTGCCGTTAACAACCAGATGGCCATCTTTAACTTCTACGGTGCCGTCGAAACGACCGTGAGTAGAGTCATACTTCAGCATGTAAGCCATGTACTCGGCGTCCAGCAGATCGTTGATTGCAACGATTTCTACGTCAGAACGCTGCTGAGCAGCACGGAAAACGATGCGACCGATGCGGCCAAAACCGTTGATACCTACTTTGATAGTCATATATTCCACCAGCTGTTGTTAGTGAATAAAAGGTTGGCTGTAAAATTACAAAAACCTTATCAGGCGTCAAGCGGAATCGCTTCAATAGTTGCGACAAATCAAACCCTGGAGCAGGAATAATCGCCTGAAAACGCCTTCCGCGACGAGCGTCTTACCTTTAGTTTGGGGCATTCGGCCCGAATATAAAGGGGTCGGGATTTTAAAGGGTGATCCAGGTCACAATTTCATTGCCTGCTTACTTTCAGACTCCGCCTGAGCATGAAAAATCCCCTGACGTTGTTATGCATTTGTTAGAATGTAGAAATCTTCAGACCACTTTGCCAGAGATACCTGATATGGCCGAACGCCCACTGAAACCTGAAACCGATCTAAACGAAATGCAGCGCTACGTCACTCAGCAGCGCGGGACAGAGCCGCCGTACTCCGGCAAGCTGCTGCATAACAAGCACGAAGGGATTTATCACTGCCTCGTTTGCAACTCGCCGCTGTTTCTGTCCGGCACCAAGTATGATTCCGGCTGCGGCTGGCCGAGTTTTTATCAGCCCTACAGCGATGACGCCATCCGCTATCTGGAAGATGACTCGCACGGGATGCAGCGAATCGAGATCCGTTGCGGTACCTGCGATGCCCATCTGGGGCACGTTTTTCCCGACGGCCCTCAGCCGACAGGTGAGCGCTACTGCGTCAATTCCGCTTCATTAAGTTTCACCGATGAAGATGGCACTCAGATTAAAGGATAGACGTTATGGAGCTGGATGAGATCATTGCTGCCATGACGCCCGAGGTTTATCAGCGTCTGGCTACGGCGGTAGAAACCGGTAAATGGGCCGACGGCGTGGCCCTGACACCGGAGCAGAAAGAGAATAGCCTGCAGCTGGTGATGCTATGGCAGGCGCGTCACAACGACGAGCCGCAGCATATGAGCGTGGGCAAGGGCGGCGAGATGGTGACCAAAAGCAAGAAACAGCTGAAAGAGGAATTTGGCATCGATGACGACATCACGCCTATCAGGCTGCACTAACATCGTTGATATCGTGATAAAGCCCGGCTACGTATTGAGAACCGGGCGAGCAGGCCCTCTTAGCATGGTGACTAAAAGCTGCATGGATGCGACGCCGAACGAGGCAGCGTCTGCGGCGCGGTTTAAATAATGACTGCGCCTTTAGCCGCCATTTCTGCCAGCGCGATTTCACTGTCCTGCGGTGACAGGTTTACGCCCCGACAGCCTGCGGCGACGACCTGAACCTGATAACCGAGCGCCAGCGCGTCCAGCACGCTGTATTTTACACAGTAGTCCGTCGCCAGGCCCATCATCGTCAGGCTGGTGACGCCCCGACTTTTCAGCCAGCTATCCAGCCTTGTTTTGTTGCGGTGGCCGTTATCGAAAAATGCGCTATAGCTGTCGATAAGCGGCTGCTCGCCTTTATAAATCTGTGTGGTCAGATAGCGCCGATCCAGCTCAGGGTGCAGCTCTGCGCCTGCGCTATGCTGCACGCAATGATCCGGCCACCCTATTTGCGGCAGGCCGTCCAGTTCGCCCAGCGTGCCCACCGACTGCCCCGACACTGACGCAAAGCTGCCGTGGTTAGCCGGATGCCAGTCCAGCGTTGCCACCACCGGCCGCTGAAGCCGATGAAATTCTGCCGCATATTGGTTAGCGACGGCAAGGGTGCTGTCGCCGTCCTTCACGGCCAGCGCGCCGCCGGGGCAAAAATCATTTTGCAGATCGATCAGGATCAGGGCCTGGTTCATGCTTATCTCACTTTTCGTCAGGAGTCAGCTCACCGCGCAAATTCACCTGCATTTGCTGGCGAACTTCATCGCTGGAAAGGTTCTGGCTGAGCAGGAAGTGCAGCTTGGTCAGCGTTGCCTCCACGGTCATATCGTAGCCGCTTACCACGCCCGCCAGCGCCAGCGCGTTCCCCGTCGCATAGCCGCCCATGTTTACCTTGCCGGACATACATTGCGTCAGGTTCACCACGACAATGCCGCGATCGGAAGCTTCTTGCAGCTCTTTCAGGAAAGCCGGATTCTGCGGCGCGTTGCCAACCCCGTAGGAGCGCAGGATCAGCGCTTTTACCGGCTGGCGCAGGAAGTTGCTCACCACGTCGGCAGAAATTCCCGGATAGATCGTGACGACGCCGACAGGCTGAGGCGTAATTGAGCGCACAATGAGCGGTCCCTGGCCGCCAGGAGCCGGAGGCGTGTTCAGACGACGAATATGGATACCCGCTTCCAGTAGCGGCGCCAGGTTAGGCGAGGCGAAAGCGTTAAAGCCGTCGGCATGGGCTTTAGTGGTGCGGTTACCGCGATAAAGCTGATTATTGAAGAAAAGGGCGACTTCATTAATGGGATAGTTAGCCGCGACAAACAGCGAATTAAGCAGGTTTTGCTGACCGTCGGAACGCAGCTCCGCCAGTGGGATCTGTGACCCTGTCACAATTACCGGCTTGGCCAGGTTTTCCAGCATAAAAGAGAGCGCGGAGGCGGTAAATGCCATGGTATCGGTGCCGTGCAGGATCACGAAACCGTCGTAGTTGTCATAATTAGCCTGAATATCATCCGCAATCGTTTGCCAGTCCTGCGGCGTCATATCGGAAGAGTCGATCAGCGGCTGGTACTCGTGAATAGTAAAATCCGGCATTTCGGCACGATGGAATTCCGGCATCTTCGCCAGCTGATTTTGCAGATGACCAGAAACGGGCACATAGCCATGCTCGGAACGCTGCATCCCGATGGTGCCGCCGGTATAGGCTACATAGATGGATTTTTTTTGCATGTGATTACTCAGGCTTGAAAAAGAGGGCAGTATAAGGGGAAAAACCGGGAAAAGCAGCCCGACCAGCGGGCTGCTTTCGGCTTATTTGACCTGGCTACAGGTCAGGCAGAACGCATAGCGGTTCTGCGGGTCGTTCAGGTTGTCGAGCAGGCCCGGCTGATTTTTCATCGCGGCCATTACGTCATACATTGGCGCAGGCAGATACGCTTGCAGCGCCTCGGGCAGCGCCGCACGTGCGGATGCGTCCATCTGGCTGAACAGCAGATCCATAAAGCCAGGCTCATCCTGATACCAGTTCAGCTGGTATTGCTTGAGATGCGCCAGCTCCGCCGCCTTCGCCACCGCGTCGTCGAAGTCGCCCAGCGCGTCGACCAGGCCATTGCTTTTGGCGTCGCTGCCTGTCCAGACGTGGCCCTGAGCGATTTGATCGATCTGCTCCGGCGTTTTGCCCCGCGAGCTGGCTACCAGACCCAGGAAGTTTTTATAGCCGTTTTCAATGCTCAGCTGCATCAGCTGCTGCACTTCCGACGGCAGTGCTTTGGTCGTCGTCACGTCCGCCAGCGGCGAAGTCGCCACGCCGTCGGTATGGACGCCAATCGCATCCAGCGAGTTTTCAACCGTATTGATCACCCCGAAGATACCGATAGAGCCGGTCAGCGTGCTCGGGCTGGCAATAATGTAATTCGCCGGCGTAGAGATCCAGTAGCCGCCGGAAGCCGCCATACCGCCCATCGACACCACCACCGGCTTGCCTGCCGCTTTGGCCGCCGCCAGCTCCTCACGAATGGTTTCAGACGCGCTGACGCTGCCGCCAGGGCTGTTGACGCGCAGAATAATCGCCTTGACCTTGTCATCCAGGCGCGCCTTGCGAATAGCCAGCGCGGTGGTATCGCCGCCGACGTTGCCCGGCGTTTCCTCGCCGTCCATGATCGCGCCGTTAGCCATGATGACGGCAATATTGCCGTTGGCCACCGGTTTGTCCTTCAGCGGGTAATCGTAGATGCTGGTGCCGTTAAAGTCCTGCGCCTGCTTGTCCCAGCCGAAAACTTTGCCCAGCTGCGCATCCACGACTGAACGAGAAGCCAGTTCATCCACCAGTTTGTTATCTTTTGCATAGCGCGCGGTATCGCCGCCTACTTTCTGCAGGCCATCAAGCACGCCCTGTGCGCCCGGGAACAGCTGCTGCGGCGTTACCTGGCGATTGGCAGCGACAGTATTAAGATAGTTTTGCCACAGCTCGCCAATCCAGCGGCTGTCCGCATCACGCGCGGCAGGCGACATATCATCGCGCAGGAAAGGCTCTACCGCCGACTTATAGGTGCCGACGCGGAAAACATGCGAGCTGACCTTCAGCTTGTCCAGCAGCGTTTTGTAGTAAAGCCCGTTGGTGGCGAAACCGTGTAAATCGACCGTGCCCTGCGGCGACAGATAGATCTTATTGGCGAAGCTGGCGAGGTAGTATTGCGCCTGGCTGTAGCTGTCGCCCGTGGCGTAAATCTGTTTGCCGCTGTCGCGGAATTCGCGCAGCGCTTTGCCCATATAGCTCAGCGAGGGCTGATCGGCCCCGGCGAAATCGCGCAGATCGAGCACCATGCCGGTAATATTGGCATCGCTTTTCGCCTGGCGAATCGCGTCCACGACGTCAAACAGCGAATTCTCTTTCAGCCGATCGCTGCTGGTGCCAAGCAGCTGGCGGCCAATCTTGCTGAGCTTATTGCTGACCGAAGGCTTGTCGACAATCACACCGGCAAGGTCGACCACCAGCGCGCCTTTCTGCGTTTCCACAGGCGCGGAAGATTTGGTGAACTGAAAATAGACCACGGCGCAGATCAAAATCAGCAGCACCAGGAAAAGATTAAGAATAAATTCCCGAATAAAATTCAGCAGGCGCCAGGCCCATTTAAAAACGCCAGCGATCGCTCGCCACAAAGTGCGCATAGTCTCTCCATAATCGCGATAATAAACCCGGAAAATCGACGGAAACCAGCCCGTGCCGGGTCGGGATGGTGACATCCTAAAGAGCAGGGGCAAACTTGTCAGCAGGAAAAAGCGGAATGCTGTAACAAATCATCATCCTGTGCTAGCTTCAGCTGCTCAGCATTCTTATCAGGAGTAAGTTATGGACGCACTGGATCTGGTAGTCAACCGTCGTTCCGCCTCACGTTTAAGCGAACCTGCGCCCGCCGGAGAAGCGCTGGAAAATATCATCCGCGCCGGGATGCGCGCGCCCGATCACGGCACGCTGCAACCGTGGCGTTTTATTGTTGTAGAGAACGAAGGACGCGACCGCTTCAGCCAGCTGCTGGAAAAAGCCGCGCGTGACGACAATATGGAGCCGAAAGCGATTGAGAAGGCTAAACAGTCGCCATTTCGCGCGCCGATGATTATCACCGTGGTGGCCCATTGTGAAGAGCACCATAAGGTGCCGCGTTGGGAACAGGTGGTGTCCGCCGGCTGCGCGGTGATGGCGATGCAGATGGCAGCCGTGGCGCAAGGTTTTAACGGCATCTGGCGCAGCGGCGCCTGGACCGAGCATCAGGCCGTGCGCGAGGCGTTTAACTGCCGCGAGCAGGACGCAATCGTCGGCTTTCTTTATTTAGGCACGCCGCAGTTGAAATCCTCCACCACGCTTGTTCCGCCCGATACAACGCCTTTTGTCAGCTATTTCTGACAGATTGTCACCTTCAAAAAAGGCAGAATAGTCGCCTGACCGTCATTTTGCCGGGATAATAAGCGAACGGACGGTGAAACGCTTATCACCGTCTGTTGAAAACGCTACCATCTACCCACTGTTATCCCCTGAAGGAAGCCATCGCCGGATGCGTTTGTTTATTGCCGAAAAACCCAGCCTCGCTCGCGCGATTGCGGACGTTCTACCCAAGCCGCATCGTCGGGGCGACGGCTATATCGCCTGCGGCAGCGATGATGTAGTGACCTGGTGCGTCGGTCACCTGCTGGAGCAGGCGCAGCCCGACAGCTACGATAGCCGCTATGCGCGCTGGTCGCTGGCCGACCTGCCTATCGTGCCGGAAAAATGGCGCCTCCAGCCGCGTCCTTCCGTAGCAAAGCAGCTTAACGTCATTAAAACGCTGTTGGAGAAAGCCAGCGACGTGGTACACGCGGGCGACCCGGACAGAGAAGGGCAGCTGCTGGTGGACGAAGTACTGGACTATCTGGCGCTGCCGCCGCAGAAGCGCGAGCGGGTACAGCGCTGCCTGATCAACGATCTGAACCCACAGGCTGTTTCAAGGGCGATAGATCGTCTGCGGGAGAACCGCGAATTTATCCCTCTGTGCGTATCGGCGCTGGCGCGGGCGCGGGCGGACTGGCTTTACGGCATCAATATGACCCGCGCCTATACGCTGCTGGGCCGTAATGCCGGTTACGATGGCGTGCTGTCGGTCGGGCGCGTGCAGACGCCGGTGCTTGGGCTGGTGGTACGGCGCGATGAAGAGATCGAGAATTTCGTGCCGAAAGATTTCTTTGAGGTAAAGGCGCATATCGTCACGCTGAAGGATGAGCGCTTTGTCGCTACCTGGCAGCCGAGCGAAGCCTGCGAGCCGCATCAGGATGAAGAGGGACGGCTGCTTAATCGCCAGCTCGCCGAGCACGTAGTCGCGCGTATCGGCGGCCAGCCAGCGCACGTGACCAGCTATAACGACAAGCGCGAGAACGACACCGCGCCGCTGCCTTTCTCGCTTTCTTCTTTACAGATAGAAGCGGCCAGGCGCTTTGGCCTGAGCGCGCAAACGGTGCTGGATACCTGTCAGAAGCTTTATGAAACGCATAAGCTCATCACCTATCCGCGTTCGGACAGCCGCTATCTGCCCGATGAGCATTTTGCCGGCAGGCATGCTGTGCTCAACGCCATCAATGCGCATCAGCCAGAACTCACGCCGCCAGCCGATTTTGACAGCGATCGCCGCAACCGCTGCTGGGATGATAAGAAGGTGGATGCGCACCACGCTATTATTCCTACGGCGCGCAGCGGGCAGGTCAGGCTGACGGAAAACGAAGCGAATATTTATCGCCTGATCGCCACGCAGTATCTGATGCAGTTCTGTCCCGATGCCATTTACCGTAAATGCGTGATCGAGCTGGACATCGCGGGCGGGAAATTTATCGCTAAAGCGCGCTTTCTTGCCGAAGCGGGCTGGCGCGCGCTGCTGGGCAGCAAAGAGCGGGACGAGGAAAACGACGGCACGCCGCTGCCCGTAGTGGCGAAAGGCGATGAGCTATTGTGCGAAAGCGGAGAGGTGGTCAGCAAGCAGACTCAGCCGCCTCGTGCCTTTACCGATGCCACGCTGTTATCGGCCATGACCGGCATCGCGCGATTTGTTCAGGATAAAGATCTAAAGAAAGTGCTGCGTGCGACCGATGGTTTAGGAACAGAGGCGACGCGCGCCGGGATTATCGAACTGCTGTTTAAACGCGCTTTCCTGATTAAGAAAGGGCGTTACATCAATGCGACTCCCGCCGGGCGCGCGCTGATCCACTCGCTGCCGGAAATGGCGGCGCGTCCGGATATGACCGCCCAGTGGGAATCCACGCTGACCAAAATCAGTGAGAAGCAGTGTCGCTACCAGGACTTTATGCAGCCGCTGGTGGGGACGCTCTATACTCTGATCGATCAGGCGCGACAGCAGCCCGCTGCGCACGCGTTCCGTGGCCTTC
This sequence comes from Erwinia sp. PsM31, assembly GCF_030433775.1. Lineage (NCBI taxonomy): Bacteria > Pseudomonadati > Pseudomonadota > Gammaproteobacteria > Enterobacterales > Erwiniaceae > Erwinia > Erwinia sp. PsM31. The sequence goes on along the minus strand of NZ_JARUWZ010000023.1, from coordinate 2,596 downwards.
CATCACCGGCGGGTAACCGTAAAAAGCCGCAGCGTAAGGCGGCGAAAGCGAAGGGGAATTAAGCGATGAAAAGCATTTTAGTCACGGTCGCGCTGCTGTTTTGTGCTCCGCTGTATGCGGCAGGCGGCATGCATCTCAGCACCGGCCACGGCGATTATGAGCAGGAACCGCCGCAGGGCGGCGGCGTCAATGCCGATGTGATGGTGGATATGCCGCCGGAAGCGTGGACGCAGGGGCAGAACAATCAGCCGCCGTGCCTGCGCTGCTGTACCTATCAAAATCGCAGCTATACGGAAGGCTCGGTAGTGAAGATGGAAGGCGTGCTGTTGCAGTGCAGCCGCGATGAAAAATCTTACGGCACCAATAATCTGATTTGGCAGACCATTAAGTAATCTGTGCGAGCCAGGCGGCCAGCAAGGGAATATCCGCTGGCGCCAGCTCGTAACGCATTGCTTCCTGCGGCAAACACCAGGCGAGCGCCTGATGACAGTTAAGCCCGGGTTCACCGGTAAAGGCTTCTACCAGCCAGGCGTGCAGATGGATCTGCCGCCCGCTGACTTCCCGGCTTTCGCTGGCGATATAGCCACCGATAGCGGCCTCAATGCCCAGCTCCTCTTTCAGTTCCCTTTGCAGCGCCTGAGGCTGGCTTTCGCCTGCCTCCACTTTGCCGCCCGGAAACTCCCACAGGCCGGCCTGATCGCCATGCGGGCCGCGCTGCGCCAGCAAAATTTTCCCCTGACGTACAATCAGCGCGGCCACTACGTCAAGCCGTTCAGCCGCCATCAGAAGCGGAATTCGGCCCAGACGGGCGCGTGGTCGGAAGGCTTTTCCATGCTGCGGATATCGTAATCAATGCCGGTTGCTACGCAGCGCTCGGCCAGCGGCTGGCTTGCCAGCAGCAGATCGATACGCAGGCCCCGGTTGTCATCGAAGCCCTTAGAACGGTAATCGAACCACGAGAAGCGATCGTTGATGTCAGAATTCTGCGCGCGCCAGGTGTCGACCAGGCCCCAGTTCAGCAGGCGATCCATCCATTCCCGCTCTTCCGGCAGGAAGGAACATTTGCCGGTGCGCAGCCAGCGCTTGCGGCTCTCTTCGCCGATACCGATATCCAGATCGGTCGTGCTGATATTCATATCGCCCATAATCAGTACAGGATTACCGGGCTGGTGCTCCTGCTCCAGATAGCTTTGCAGATCGCGGTAAAACTTCTCTTTTGCCGGGAATTTTGTCGCATGATCGCGGCTCTCGCCCTGAGGGAAGTAGCCGTTGATCACGGTAATATTGCCGATTGGGCTGGCGATATCCGCCATAATCAGGCGGCGCTGCGCATCCTCATCGTCACCGGGAAAACCGCGACGTACCGCTACCGGCTCGCTTTTAGTCAGCAGCGCGACGCCGTAGTGGCCTTTCTGTCCGTGGTAAAACACGTTGTAGCCCAGGCTGGCGACTTCTTCGAGCGGAAACATGTCATCGTGGACTTTGGTTTCCTGTAGCCCGATGACGTCCGGCTGGTGCTGCTCGACGAGCGCGGCAAGCTGATGAGGGCGGGCGCGCAGCCCGTTGATATTAAAAGAGACGAATTTCATAACTGCACCCGGTGGCGGGAAAAAAGATGTGCGGATGGTAGCAGAATCGGGCGCGGGCTGTCATTAACGCGCTTTTACTCTATCGACAGACAGGCTTATCTTCAGAGCAGAGGCGAGTTTGTCAAAAAAAAGAGTGGCGTCGTGTTTTCGGTTATTCTATCTTCACTCGAATCGTTCGATCCGCACCATTTATCCCATGAGGAACGTCTATGTTAAGTTTTACCGCCAATCAGGCTAAAACGCAGTTTGGTGATTTGATGACCAAAGCACAGCGCGAGCCAGTCAGCATAACCCGTAACGGTCGTCCTGCCGTTGTTGTTGTTTCTGCCGCAGATTATGAGGTCATCGAACAGCTGAAACTGGAAGCCTTACGCACAAGGTTGGCCCATTCGATTGCGCAGATGGAAGCCGGCCAGGTTCAGGATGGCGAAGCCGTATTTGATGAGCTCATGAAGGATTTGTAATGGGAAAGTATACGCTTACGGATGATGCAAAGCAGGACGTGGAAGAGATTAAAGCTTATTCAATGGAGACCTGGAACCGTGAAACTGCAAAGGCGTATTTGACAGGGATGCGTCTTGCTATACAAAGGCTTGCGGATAATCCCGGCATTGGCGAAGACGCCAGTGATAATACCTGGCCGGGAGTGCGTAGCTGGCCTTATGAGAGACACTATATCTTTTTCGTGCCGAACCCTGAAGGGGTGACCGTGGTCGGCATTCTTCATCAATCCCGCTTGCCAAAGGCATTTAAAAAACGCGCGCCGTGACTTTATTGATACATCTTTACAGGATTAGGCCGAAGCTTCTCATCCTTCCCCGTGGGGGATCTGGAAGATTGTGCTTAAACATTGGGATTCAAAGAGGTCTGAAATGGTGGTGCTGAGGTTGGCATCGTGCGGGAAGGATTCACGTCACTGCGTTCCGTGCCCTGCGGGTCAAACCTTCGAGGTCGAAGCTTCTCATCCTTCCCCGTGGGGGATCTGGAAGATTGTGCTTAAACATTGG
>NZ_JARUWZ010000022.1:0-75996 GCF_030433775.1 Erwinia sp. PsM31 | reverse complement strand
CGCCAGCATCGTGCTGGCCAGGTTGCCGAGCATCTGGCTGCCAATAGGGCCGCCGGTACTCATGCCCACGCTCTGGTGTTCGACCTTATAGTCCGCGTGGTTTTCAATACTGCTGAAGCCCAGCGTGCCCGTATCCAGCCGGTTTTTATCCGCCGCTGCCGTCGAGCCGATAACCGCGCCTTCAAGCTGCGTATGCTCACCCACCGTAATATCAAAGCCGCCTTTCATTAATGCCGCTGCGCATTCGGTGGCTGAACACGTTTTTTCCCTGTGCTTTCCGTGGCTTACAACCAGTTTTTCCTGTTGCGTTTTGATGTTCGGGATTATTTTTCCCGACGCGCTTTTTTCGCCCGGACACGCTACCGCACTGGCGCACAGCACCAGGCACAGCAGCCATGCCGGCCATTTACTTACTGCTTTCATTACGCTTTCCCTGCGTTATTGTCCTGCGCATTTTAGCAGCGCTGTCGCGCCTGTCATTACCGGTTTCACATCGCGGTGCTGAGCCGGGCCGCAGCTTGCCTGTGGCCTGGTGAAGCGCCTGCCGGGCGTGGGCTGGCGAAGCCCGCAAGGGCCGGAACGGCGCTCCGGCGCGCTGATGGCTGAAGGATCTGAGGCTTTGCATGACCGCTGAACGGCCTCCGCTTTCGCTGCCGGGAGCACGATGACTGAAGGAACGCTGTATCTGCATGACCACGCTGCGGCACCTGCTTAGCCGCCGGAGCACCATAGCCTGAAGAGACGATGAGTTTGCATGACCACCACGGGCCGGGGCGGGTAGCGGAAGCTGGCTGTGACGGTAAGGAGTGACACGCGCTTTTTGCGGGGCACGACCCGGCACAGACAGACGCAGCCGGGCGGGCATTAACTTCTTTCAGCGGAGGCCGCAGGCCGACCACCTTATTGTTGTTGGCTGAAGACGATGATGTTGCTGAGGTTACGTCAGCTGAAAGTGGGATATACCAGCATCCGTCACGCTGACCGTAACGATATGACCACCTATTACAGCCGCTGTCCCAGCATTAACCTCCGGGGCAACTGGCTGGAAGAGGCGGGGTTTGAAACCGGGCAGCCGGTGAAAGTGACGGTGGAGCGCGGACAGCTGATCATCCGGCTGGCTGAGGAGTAAGCGGCAGATAAAACGATCCCGGCTCAGTTCACTTCGTGGCCGGGATCTTTTTAATTATAGCGATAGTCTAAATTGATCTTCATCTTTTCAAGATCGACTGTAACAAGGCAACCGTACCATGCTGGTTTGTCATTGGTAAGATTATTTGCTACGTAGTATTTTCTTAGTTCAACTAGCTTTTCAAGAAGCAGCTTATCTGTGGCTGGCGTTCCCGGCAAAAACCAATTTTTTACGCCTTTCGTGTCAACATAATCATATAAGAATTTTGCATGATCATCTTCAGGTGATAACTCAGCATCAAGTAAGATTCTCTGCGCATTTTCAGGGGCTGATTCAAATAATATACGTCCGATCTCTGAACATAATTCATCATCGCGAGAAGCCATCATTTACCTCCAGGTGCATTATTAAAAATTTCCCTCACTGGACGCTCATTATCTATTTGATAAGTAATAGTAAAGCTATCAGGTCTTACATTGCTACCACTATAAGATGGTTCGATTTTAACATTGACCTGCTTGCCGTCTTTCAACGCATTGGCCCATGTGTTTTCCATCTTTTTCCAGGCACCTTTATTGAGGTTACCATCCATTGGTACCAGATTTAATTTCTCTCCAGGACCATTGAATATACTGGCTATCAGATGCCCACCTTCATCACCGTCAACACCACATTTACCCGCTTTGCATTGCTGATAGGTATTTCGGTCATTCGTCGACCAGGATAATGAACTTTCGACGCTCTCCGTTCTTCCCTGAGAGTCAGTCTTAAATATTTTATTATCATCAACCTTATAGATGGTATTCGGCTGAGGATTATTGAGATCCTTATTCCAGTTTCCTTTGCTGCCTGAGCTGGTCACCACGCTTTCCAGCGACTCCTTCGTGACCTTGTTTCCGGTCTGCTTCTCAACCGTCATTAACGCCTTCAGCTCTGACAGCTCTTTAGCCGACATCTTGCTGACTGTCGCTACCGTCAGACCAGCCGGTAGGGCATCTCCTGCGGCCATTTCAGCCACCCAGATGCTGACCTCATTGGCACACAGCACCGGATTCGAACCGCATCCGCTGATCGCCGCCTGTACCGTCGCTATAAGTTCCGGCGTAGCAGCAACTATCACACCACCTGCGGCACCGGCTCCCAAAGCTGCGGCTATCGCTTTATTCACCGCCTCACCACGCTGACAGCTGGCTGATGAAGGATCGTCTGCGCAGGACAGCACATCCTTACCGTGCTCCTGAACGAACTTCATCTGCCCGTCGTCGGTGCCACCCATCAGGTTATTCTCAACGGTCGTCTGACCGGCCTGAGCACCCGACATCGCATCGGCCGTACTGTCTCCGGCCAGTCCGCCAGCCAGACCGGCCGCCAGCGTTGCCAGTGCGCTTACCGTCTGCTTCTCGGTTTCAGTCAGCTGACCGGCGCTTTTACCGTAGACCTCCAGCGCGATCATTCCGGCCATTTCAGCCGTTGCAGCGCCTGCGGCACCTGCCAGCGCACCGTTGCCCTGTGCGGCGGCCAGTGCGGCATTCACCGCTGCGTGTGCCATCACTTTACCGGCGTCATCCAGCCCGCTGCTGCCGATAATATTCGCGATGTAAGGAGCGGCGCCGCCCGCTGCCGCCTTCGCCAGATCGCCTCCGGCCAGGCCCTGTATCGCCGCTGTCGCCGCCTGAATACCCTGTTGCAGTGCACTTCCCGTGCCGAACGGCGCCATCGCGTTGTTGTACGCCTGCTTTGCCACGTCCGCGTCCGTGAACGGCTTGCCGGAACCCGCAAGCTGTTCTCTGGCCGCCTGAAGCGCTGCCGGGTCACGCTTCGCTTTTTCCCCGGCTATCTGGCCTTCGGTTCTGGCGATATCGCCAACCTGAGACCCTATCTCCGCTATCAGCTGCGCCGCCTTCAGCCGGTTCTGCTCTTTCTCTTTATCAAAGATTTGCGCAAGCCCCGGATTCGCATTTTCCACGTCGCGGCTCAGCTCTGCAACTTCCTGATGCTGATTTGCTTCATCGCGGATAACTATCGTGCCTTCGCTGACGGCAGAGTGGGTGGTGGAGCTGGCGCTGTCCGAGCCGTTCAGGCCCGCCAGGATATTGCTGGCCATGTTTCCTTCGAACTGGCTGCCGATACTGCCGCCGGTGCTGATACCGGCTCCCGCGTGCTCAACCTTATATTCCGCGTGATTGTTGATATCGCTCCAGCCCAGCGTGCCGGTGTCGAGCCTGTTCCTGTCTGCCGCTGCCGTCGAGCCGATAACCGCGCCATTCAGCTGCGTGTGGTCGCCCACCGTCACGTCAAAGCCGCCCTTGCCCGCAAAGATGCCGGTTTGTTCGGCCACGCTCTGCCAGTTGCTGTGCATCTTGTCCCGGCTCAGGTTCACGCTGGCCGAGCCACCGCCGCCGCCGAAGGTATAGCTGGCTCCGGCGCTGGCGCTCTGCTGCCTGCTGTCGTAGCGGTCGCTGTCCTGCTCCGAGGTCAGCGTCAGGTTGCGCCCGGTGTCCACCTTCACGCTGTTCCCGCTGACCTGCGCGCCCTGCAGCAGCGTGTCGCGTCCGGCGTTCAGGCTCAGGCCGTTGCCCGCGTTCAGCGTCGTCTCGCTGTGCGTCAGGCCGTTGCCGTTAGCGCGCCCTTTTGCCGCGTTGACGCTGGCCGAGACGTTGAGGCCGGTGCCGCCGGAACCGGCGGTCAGCCCCACGCCAACGCTGCCGCCCTTGCTGCTGTTGCTGCTGTCGGTTCGCTCGCTGTTCTGCGCGGAAAGCAGGCTGATATCGTTCTTCGCCGCCAGCGTCATGTCGCCGCCCGCCTGCAGCTGGCTGCCCTGCACGGTGATATCGCCCCGGCTGCCCGGCTGCGCGCCGGTGGCGGTTACCTGCACGTTGCCGCCCGCGCCCAGCGAGCTGCCCTGCGCCTGATGGCTCTCCGTGCGAGTTTCGCTTTTAGACGACTGGCTGCCGTAAGAGAGGTTAACGCCTACGGTGTTGGTCGCGCCTTCCTGATAGCCCTCATCGCCCGGCTTCAGGCCCAGCGCATCATTATGTGCGGTTGCCGCAGCGGTCTGCGCGCCATCCAGTTCATACGCCTGCTCCGCCTGGGCGACGCTCAGCGCCGCTTTGGTGTTCTGCAACGCTTTCAGGCGGCCGTCGCCGGTATCCTGCGCCGTCTGCGCCACGCTGACTGCCGTGTTCAGCGCAGCGCCCACGGTGCCGGAAAGCGCCAGCGTCAGGCCGCTCTGCTTCTGCTCGGTTCTGGTCAGTGCGGTATGGCTGTTCTCCGCTGCCGTAATCGCCACGTCGCTGCCGCTGAGCGTCAGATCTTTACCGGCAATGACGTCACTGCCGTGGATGTTAAGCTGGTTACCGGCGCTGAGCGTCACGTTGCCGTCGCTGCTGCCAATCGTGCTGCCCTTATTGAGCGCGCCGTCCGCGTCAGTGGTGCTTTTCTGCATCGACTGGCCGACGGTAAAGCCGATGCCGCCCGTGCCCATCAGGCCCGATTTTTTCTCTTCGCGCTGGTGATTTTCCTGGTGGGATTCAGCCGCGGTGGTGACTTTCAGATCCTGTCCTGCGCTCAGCGTCACATCCTGCGTGCCCGCCACGTTGCTGCCGGTGACGGTAAGATCGCGGCCTGCCTGAAGCTGTACGCTGTCGCCGCTGAACGTGGTGCTAATCCCCTGACGATCGTGTACCTCGTCGTGCGTTTCCAGGCTGCTGGCGGACAGCAGCCCTTTGCTGCTCTGCTTGCTGTGCTCGACCAGATCGGTGCTGCTGTTGCCGGTGCCTAAAGTGATATCGCGCCCGGCGCTGGCCGTCAGCGTACCGCCAGCCGTCACTTCTGCGGCGCGGGAATGAATATCCTGCCCCGCGCTGAGCTGCAAATCGCCTGCGGTAGTAATTCGTGTGCCGACATCGTTCTGCTGCGAAAGACGACGATAATTATCGCTGCCCCAGCTGTCGTTTTCACTGTGCTGCGTGGAGACGGTGCCCAGCGTCAGATCGTTGCCCGCGCGGATCTGTGTGGTGCCGTTTTCACCCGCATTAGCGATATCGCTACCCGCCAGCGTGATGTTATGCAGCGCGCTCAGCGACAGCTTGCCGTCGGAACCCTGCACGTAGATGCCCGCAGGCCGATCCACCCATCTGTCCGTGCCGTCGCCCCGCAGCGTCGCCTGGCTGGTAATATCGCGTCCCGCCAGCAGCGAAACAGATTTATCACCGCTGATGGTGCCGCCAAGGTTGGCGATATCCTGGCGAGCGCTGAGGCTGACCTGATTACCGTCGATATACCCGCTGTTGGTCAGCGTCTGCGCCGTCAGCTGCGTCACTTCACGCCCGTGGATAGTGCCGCTATTGGTCATATCCTTTTGAGCATTCAGCGCCACGCTACCGCCACCGAGCAACGCGCCGTCGCCGGTAAGATCGCCTTCTTTTACCTTCGCATAGACCTGCGGCACCAGCACCCTCTGCTGCGTCCCGTCCGGCAGCGTGACCGTCTGGTTAACCAGCCAGACGATATCGCTGGTCAACAGCGCCATCTGCGCGGGCGTCAGCGCCACGCCGAGCGTCAGTTGGTATGTTTTACCAAAAGCCACGCCGTTATTCATCAATCCGCGGAACTGATCTTCATCATTGCTGTAGCCCGCGGTATAGCGACTGCCGGTCAGTTGCGTAATCTGATCGCGTACCAGGCGCTGTTCATAATAGCCGTCGCCCAGTCGCTTGAGGGTCTGGCTGCCGTCCGTCGACAGCGCGTTCTGCATATAGTCGCTGCCCAGCCACTGCTTCTGATTAACGAAGCGTGGATCGGTTTCCACCAGGTAGTGGCTGTCGCTGGCAGGCTGAAGCGAAAACAGGCTGTTGTCTGGCAGACGCGTATCCGCCGAAACGGCGCGGATAACGGGCGTAATGCTTTGTCCGTTAACCACCGTGGCGGGCAGCGTCAGTGAGAATTGCTGCCCGGCTGGCAACAGCAGCGGACGATCCTTCTGCCCGGCCAGCTTGTCCAGCGTCAGGGTGCTGTCGTAACGCGGTGCGATAACGGGTTGCGAAGCCGTATCGCCAGACGGCGTCAGCGCGACCGCCGTCGCCGCCTGCTGGCCGTTAATCGTGCCGACCGGCCCCGCCTGAATACTTACCGATTGCTGCTGTCGGTTGCCGGTCTGATAGCCGCTGCCCTGTGGCGCCGCGTTCGCCTGCCAGGCAAAGGTTTTCAGGTCGATGGTTTCCGTTACGGCAGCCGGACGATAGTTGCTGCTACTTTTACCTTGAGAAGTCTTGGTGCCGCCCAGTTTCTTTTTCTTTTTCTTGGCGTACCAGCGCACCACTTTGCCGTTATCCGTCGTGACGCGCGTTCCCTTCGTGGCCTGGTTATCCAGATCGCCAATCTGCCCACCCAGCGTGGCGCCAGCCACAATCTGGCTGTCATGATTGAACAGGCGATCGGCGGTAAAGGTCATGTTGCCGCCGGACAGGATTTTGCCCGGATCGCTCGATTTGATCTGCGTTTCCTTTACCACCCGCTGATAGGTGTACTCATAAAACTCGCTGCCGCTGGTACCGTCCGGCATGCGCGCGCTGTGCACCTTATATTTATTTTTATGGCTGGTATCCACCTCGCTCCAGTCGAAGCGATCGGTATGGCCTTTCAGCACCGCATCATGATGCTGAGCGTTTTCCGTGGTGACCGTTTTGGTGGTGAGGTTACGGTTGGTATTGTTGACCTCGGCCATGGCGATCGCCGCATCCCGTCCGGCTTCAATAGTCGCCCCGTCGTTATTGAGCTGCCGCCCCTGCCCGATGGCCTGATAGTTGCTGTCCAGCTGGCGGCCGATATGCATATCGCCAACGCTGTAGATCAGGGCATGGTCGCGGTTGTTCACCGTATCCGCAGCCAGATCGAGGCGATCCCGTGCGGCAATCACAGCCGCTTTGCCGCCGTCGCTGAGGTTATTCAGCACCGTAGCGGCAATGGCTATACGATCGCCAAAAATGCGGCCGGTGCCGGTATTATTCAGCACGTTGGCTACAAGGTGCGTCAGCGTGCCGTCTATCAGGCCGGTGTTATTTAGCGTATCCGCAGCGGTGACGTGCGTTTCCTGCGCGCTGATTTCCCCTTTTTTGCCGTTAGTGACGTTGCGGGCAGAGAGCCAGAGCGCCTGCTGCGCGCTGATGGTGCCGTCATTGGTGAGGCTGCCGCCCGTAGCCAGCCGCAGCGTGCCGTTGGCTTTAACCTGGGAAGCATTATGGAAGTCGCCCGCCAGCGTAATGCCCAAATCACCCTGTGACAGCACCTGCCCGTCGCCGCTCAGCGAGGCGGCACCGATCTGGGCCTGCTTATCGGCAATCAGCGTGCCCTTACGGTTATTAATACTCAGCGCCTGTCCCTGAGCGGCATCCTGAACAATCAGCGTACCGGCGGAGGAGATCAGCCCGTTGAGGTTTTCCAACGCCTGCCGCACGGTCAGCGAAAGCATGGCCGTTGCCTTCAGCGCGCCTTTGCTGTTGTCCAGCGTGTCTGCCTGTACCGTCAGCGTTCCGGCCTCAATGCCCTTACCACTCTTCTGCGTGTTTTGATTGAGCAGGCGTGGCGTGGTGATAGTCAACCCCTGCCCGCCCTGGAGCAGGCCGTCGCTATTATCAAGCTGCTGAGAAAGCGTTAACCGTCCGGCGTCCACACTTTGTAGCTGGCCGGACTGATTAGCAAGCTGCCCCGCGGTCAGCGTCAGCGTTCCGGCGGAAAACAGTTTGCCGCTCTGATTTTGTAGCGCATTCTGGCCCAGCGCCAGCGTCAGATCTTTTCCGCCCTGGATCTGTCCCTGCTGATTTTCCAGCGCGCCGCTGTCGATACGGGTCGCGCCAGAACCGGCAATCAGGCCGCGCTGATTGATCAGCGTCTGGCCTGTGGTATCAATCTCGATATCGCCCGCAGATTGCAGTTTGCCGTCTGTGTTATTCAAGGCTCCGCCGCTAAAGGTCAACCCGCCGTTGCCGGCCAGCTGCCCCTGAACGTTGTTCAAATCGGCGGCCTGCAGCGACGCCAGATTGCCCGCCGCGATAAAACCGGTCTGGTTGTTAACCCCGCCGCTGCGCAGATCCAGATTACCCAGGGCGACAATGCCGTGCTGGTTACCGCTGTCGGTATTAATCAGCGCCTGCCCCTGGGTGTCCAGCGTCAGATCGCTGCCTGCCTGTAACAGGCCGCCCTGGTTCTGTATTTCTCCTGCGGTCAGAGTCAGCTCCCCCTTACCGCCGCTCAGCGTACCTGCGCGGTTGTTGAGGTTTCCGCCGGTAAGCCGGGTCGCGTTTTTGCCAACGATCGTGCCCTGCTGATTATTTATCTCTCCAGCGTGAAGCGTTAACGTGCCGCCGCCGATCAGCTGGCCATTTTCATTAATAAAGGGATTACCCTGGGTATCCAGCCGCAGATCCTGCCCTGATTCCAGCAATCCGGCGCGGTTGTTCAGCGTGCCGGTATCCAGCTGCAAAGCGCCCCGCGCGCCCAGCTCTCCCTGCTGATGGTCAAAGGTCTGCCGATGCGTGTCGACTGTGACATTCTGCCCAATCATCACGCCGTGGTTGCCGTTGATTTGCCCGGTGTTGAGCAGCAGATCGCCTGCGGAGACAATACCGCCTTTCTGGCCACTGTCGGTATTGGTCAGCGCTGCGCCCTGGGTATCGAGCGATAATGCCTGGCCCGCCTGGATCAGGCCACGCTGATTATCTACCGCGCCGCCAGTTAGCGTCAGCGATCCGTCTGAAGCCAGCGTGCCGTCAATATTGCTCAGCGCGCCACTGTGCAGCCGGATATTGCCCGCTGCCGCCAACATGCCAGCGTCGTTATTTATATCGCCGCTGTTGAGGCTCAGCTCGCCGCCCGCGATGACGCCGCCCGACGCTCCGCTCTGCTGATTGGTAAGCGTGCGGCCATGCGTATCAAGCTGCATATCACCGCCGGACTGAATACGTCCCGCGCGGTTGTTCAGTTCGCCGCTGTTCAGCCGCAGGCTTTCCTTCGCGCTGAGGCTGCCGTCCTGATGGTCAAACGCCTGCTCATGGCTGTCGATAACAACGTTCCGCCCCTGGATCGTCCCCCGTTCGCCCAGGATCCGCCCGGTTGCCAGATTGAGATCGCCACGAGAGACGATCCCGCCTCGTTCGCCGCTGTCGCGGTTATCAAGCGCTGCGCCCTGCGTATCAAGCAAGAGATCCTCACCCGCCTGCAACAGGCCCCGCTGATTATCCATCGCGCCAGTGGTAAGAGAGAGTGAGCGATCTGCCAGCACAGTACCGTCGGTATTCGTCAGCGCGCCGCTGGCGATACCAGCCGCCTGTGCGGCTATGATGCCGCCACGGTTATCAGTCTCGCCGCTGGTTAGGGTCAGCGTGCCGCCACTCAGGATGCCGCCTTTACCGCTGTCGCTGTTGATCAGCTTTTGTCCGTGCGTATCAATCGTCAGATCGTGACCGGACTGGATAAGGCCCGCGTGATTATCTGTCGCGCCGCCCGACAGGCTGAGCGTGTCCTGCGCGACTACATTGCCGCTGGCGTTGATAAAATCGCCCTGCTGCGTAGCCACTACGATGCGATCGCCCAGCAGCGTGCCGCCGTGGTTATTCACTCCCTGACTTTGCGTCGTCAGCTGCTGGCTGGCTTCAATCCGCCCCCGATCGTTGTCGATAAGCCGATCCGTTTTTAGCTGCGCTTCGCCGCCCGTCGCGGAAATGCGTCCTTGCTGATTATCCAGACTTGCTGCGGCAAGGCGCAGATCCCGGTTGGCCAGCAGTTCGCCCTGATTATTGTTCAGCGCTTCGTCCGCGGTCAGAAGCAGATCGCCCTGAGCCGCCAGCAGCGTGCCGCGGCTGTTATCCAGACTGCCGGAAGCAATGCGCAGACTGCCGCCGCTTTCCATGCGACCATCCTGATTGTCCGCCGCGCCAGAGAGCGACAGCGTCATTTCACCAGGGCCGCGCTGGGAAAGCAGGCCCTGGCGGTGATCGAGCGTTTCCGCCGACAGCGTTACCGCCTGCGCCTGAGTATGCCCCTGTGAGAGATCGAGCCGCCCGCCTTTCAGATCCAGCGCCCCGGCCGACAGCAGCGCGCCCTGGTTGCCATTAAGCTGCGAGGCAGTCAGCGTCAGTGCGCCATCGCCAGCCAGCTGTATAGTCCCCTGCTGATTATCAAGTTGCTGAGCATCCAGCGAAAGCGCATGACCGTTACCGGCAATCAGCCCGCTGCGGTTTTCAATTTGTTGCGCTTTAAGATGGGTATCGCCTGCGTTAACAATCGTGCCCTGATTGTTGTGGATTTGCCCGCTGTCCAGACTCAGCGCCTCGCTGTTTTGCTGACGCAGCAGCCCGCGATTGTTACTGATGTCCCCGGCAGCAACGACCAGCTTTCCGGCTGATATTTGACCGTCATCGTTATTCAGTCGGGTAGCGGCCTGTATCTGCACCGTTTTGCCAGTCACCGTTGCGCCTGCGGTACTGATGTCGCCCTGGGTAGCGCTTAGCGCTATCCCATCCGCCGCAGTCTGGCTGCCACCCAAATCGACCCGGCTTCCGTGCGCCTGGATCCCATCGCGTGCCAGGTTTTTGCCCTGCGCTTTCAGCTCGCCCTGACTGGTTAAAACCAGGCTGCCGGGCTGCGTCAGCGCGCCGCTGTCATCAACCCCTGCTGCCAGCGCGCTTCCGCCATTGCTCTCGATCCCGTTGGCGGTCAGCGTCACGTTGCCTTTTGCGGCGATGGTGCCGTCATTATGCAGGGTGCCGTTAGAGGCCAGCGTGACCGCCTGCTGTGACAGGATCCTGCCGCTGTTGGTCTGGTCATCCTGAGTAGCGATTTGCAAAGCGGCCTGGCTTTGCAGCGTGCCGCTGTTTTCCAGCCGGCCATCTACGGTCAGGCGTAGTTCGCCCGCGCCGGCGCCCAGTTCGCCGGCATTGCGTACGCCAACCCCTTTTTCGGTGCCGGTCAGGGTGATTTTGTTGGCATACATGCCGCCAAGCGCGGCGACGTCGAGCGCATAGGCTGGGCGAGCGGTCGCGTCGCTGGTTTTCACCGTGGTTACGCTACCTTCCGTAGCTACCTGATTTCGTCCGGTAACAACGTTCAGTTCTCGGGCGTGCAGCCTGGCATTTACCGCTACCGACTGTGCGACGATCTGGGTGTAATCGGCATCGCTGTCGTTTAAGCCTTTGCCCTCGATATTGATCCGCCCGCCGTTCACGTCAAAGCCTTTCAGCTGGCCGTTTTCCATAATCGGCTGGCCCGTGGTCAGGGTATTACGGCTGGCATTGATAAAACCGCAGCCGTTGCAGGTTATCCCTGCGGGATTAGCAATAACCACCGCGGCCCGCTTTCCGGCCACTTCAATAAAGCCGTTGAGCTGGCTGGGATTACGGCTGTTGACCTCATTGAGGATGACGCTGGCTTCCTGCTTTGACAGCCAGGGATTAGCCGCCACCATGCCGCCCAGCTGGGTGCGCGTGTTTTGATGACTGTTGTTCAGAATGGCACCGCGCTCGCCGACATCGAGCTGGCTGTATTGATTGCGCGAGACGCCCTGGCCGTTCGGCGTCTGGATATTAATTTGCGGCAGCCCGTTGGCGGTGGACATCACCGTCGGCTGCTGGTTGCCGGGCGCGCTGCTGTCGGCAACGATATTGGCCTGCGCAGGCAGGCTAACCGCCCCAGCCGCCAGCCAAAGCGCGAAACTAAGTGGACTGATACGGATCGGCTTTTCCGTACGCGAGTTGCGCTGACGGCGACGGGCAAGATGGCCGTAGCCGCTACGGGCAATGTCGGGCACCACCATCAGCATGCCGCGAACTTTATTGAAGATAATGCGATAGCAAAGCTTGTTCATAATGCGCACAGTCCCTTGTCAGGCAAAAGAAGCGGGTCAGTAGTTCCAGTTCAGGCTGAAGCCAAAGGTTGCCGGATCGGTTTTAAATCCCTCTGGTTTTGAGAGCGGGATCCCGACAAAAAGGTCATAGCTAAGGTTGGCGGGCGCGATGGCGCCGCGTAACCCCGTTACGCCTCCGGCCAGATGGCGTCCGGGCAAACCGCCCTGGATTGCGCTGTTGCCGCTGACTTCGCCATAGTCGACCCCAAGATAGAACTCCTGAGCAGGCAGCGGCGTCTGCCAGGCCAGCGTATTCTGTAGCGTCCAGCCACGGCTGGCGCTCAGGGTGCGCTCGCCATCAAAGCCGCGCACCGTCCAGCGGTTGCCGATAGCAAACTCATCCTGCGGCGTCAGCGGCGTGTTACTCATCTGCCGACGATATTGAATGTTGTAATTAAAACGCTGAGTGCTCAGTGAGAATGGCACCGTCAGCGCCGCCTGCCAGGTCAGTATTTTTGACAGCGCGGTCGCATAGGTGCTGTCGTGATAAGACTCTTCCCAGGCCGGTAAGGCGCCAAACCAGCGCGTGCCGCGCTGATAGCTGACTCCGGCATCAAGCGTGGCCGGACCAATATAGTGGCGATGCGACAGCCCTAACCGCCAGGCGCTGGTACGGCGCTGCTGGCTGACGACCTCGGTATCGTTGATAAAATTGCGTGACTCTTTTACCAGCACATCGTAGGTGGCGAGAGTTTTAGAAGAAGCGTTGCGGTGCAGCACCCGGCTGGCCTGCACATCAAGCGAACGGCTTTTCCCGGCATAGAGAAAATCGCGGCTGTAGCCAGCCACCGTTTGGTGGTAGTCGTAATCGCTGGCGGTCAGCCCAAACTGCCACCAGCCCACCGGCACCGAATAGTGTCCGGTCAGGCTTTTGCTGCTTTTTCTGCCGGCGAAACCCAAATCGCGGCTGGCGGTCAGGTAAAACAGATCGCTCAATGAAGTGGGATTATCCAGCGCCAGCATGATGCCGCTCTGATACCGTCCCGTGCTTTCCGTGCCGGAATCGTCCAGCCAGGCGCCAAGACGCCAGAAACGTCGCTGGGTGCGCTCGATAATAATATCGCTTTCGCCGGGTTTTTCTGCCGGACGTAGCGCCATCTTCGCCTCGACGCCCGGCAGGCGCTGCAGATTTTCCAGTCCCTGTTCGATATCGCGCAGATCCAGCAGATCGCCGGAATGCGCCGGCATGGTGGGATAGAGGCTGACGTAGCGCGAAGCGCCGGGAGCCAGCTCAACCCGACGGATTTTACCCGGCACAATCAGCAGCTTCAGCTCGCCCTGACGCAAATCCTGTGACGGCGCGAGCACCCGGGTTGTCACCCAGCCATGATTAATAAGACGGTTTTGCAGCGTGCCCATTAGCTGATTGATGCCCTGCACGCCTACGCAATGACCGACAGCCTGGTTTGCCAGCCGCTGCAACGGCACCCAATGCGGCAGAGCCTGCTGGCCGGATAGCGAGACGCGCTGAAGCGTAAAACAGGGTTTTTCAGCCGGAAAAGTTATCCGCGAAGGTGCGGGGAGCGGTTCGGCAAGACGGATATCGGGTGCTTTTGGCGCTATCTGGGCCTGGCGAGCTTTTTGCTGCTCCTGCTGATGCTGAATTTGCTCATCGCCCGGCGCTGCGTAAACCGCACCGCAGCCGGTTAGCCCAATAACAGCCAGCGCCGACTTCAGGCGCTTTTCCATTTTTCCCTGCATGACTATTCTGCCCGCCAAATATGTAACAAAATGTGTATTACGTATTTTTATGCGCACATTATGCACCTGCCGGGCAAAAGCTCAAGGAAAAACAGAGAAAAACTTACAAAAAGCTTACATTAATAAGTGAGCGGGATTAATGAAACCAGTTAAGCGTTCCACTAATAGAAGGAGATTTAAGGGAAATTAAGACACGATTATTGAGAGGTTCAAAGGGGGACATGAATCAGCTAATTATAATTTTTTCATTAAAAATCAAACAAAAAAAACAAGAAAACCTCATATTATTTGCTTTAAAGCCCCGGACATAATGGATGGTTACAACCGCATTTCTGGAAATGATCGGAGGCTAATATTTATGTAACGCCCCTCAACCACATAAATTTAGCTTAAGTCATGCAGTTGATAATAAATTTCCTTAACCAACCGTTATAACAAGGTCAATGCTTCTACGGATCAATTCGGAAAGCGCCTGGTCTTTTTGTATAAGAATACGGTTGACCGCTTGCAGGAGGGACTTATAAAGGAGGTTGCAGGTGAGCAAATTCAAGTATCGTGATGAAAGGCATTGCAGGTGAGCAAATACGAGCATAGTGATAAAGGGCGCTGCAGGTGAGCAAATTCAAGTATCGTGATGAAAGGCGTTGCAGGTGAGCAAATACGAGCATCGTGATAAAGGGCGCTGCAGGTAAGCAAATTCGAGCATAGTGCTAAAAAAAACCCCCTCCGTTAAGAGGGGGCCGAGCGTCATGCTTTAGCAGAGGCCGGGCAACTTATGCCTGGTTCTGGCTGTTCAGGATCAGCTGACCGTTGCTGTTTAAAGGGATGCGTGTCCCCGGGTCGTTATCCATGCGGATTTTGCCCTGCTGGTCGCCAATTTTATAGGTGACGTCATAGCCCAGCGTTTTTTCCTGCTTATCGTAAACGGTTTTGCAGCGCTGTTCGGTGGTCGTGTAGGTATCGCGATCCTGCAGGGCGCCCTGCACCTGATTACCGCCGTATCCGCCTGCCAGCGCGCCCGCTACGGTAGCCACATCGCGTCCGCGTCCGCCGCCAAACTGATGACCCAGCACGCCGCCCGCCACCGCGCCCAGTACGGAACCGGCGATACGGTTCTCATCCTGCACGGCACGCCGGTGAGTCAGCGTGACGTTACGGCACTCCTGACGCGGATTTTTCGTCGTCTCTTTAATTGGCGTGGCGGAGAGCACCTGAGCAAACTGCGGCTCACGCTCGAATACATTCATGCCTGCTACAGCGGCAACGCCCAGCGCGGCCGCTACGCCAATTCCGATACCTGCCAACATTGATTTATTCACAGGGCTGTCTCCTGAAACGGTTATTACGCATCGTCGCCAGCCGCAGAGTCCGGGCCATACGCGACGCGCTTTGTCCGGTAAAGTGTGCTTATCAGGACCAGTTATGACAATAAGAATTCAGGACGAAATAAATGTTTAAAGTCAAATGCAAAAGCTTTTAAGAGAGTTCTTAGGAGGGATGCGGCAGAAGAAGGGCTTATAACGACGGTATCGTTATAAGCCCTGTTACTATAGATCAGGCGGTCCTGATTTTACTTAGTGCAGCTTAAGGCGCGGACGGATAACCCGGTTAATGCTGCCCACCAGCATCATCAGGCCGGTTTTAAAGTAGCCATGCAGCGCGACCTGGTGCATACGATAAAGCGAAATATAGACAAAGCGCGCGATGCGTCCTTCAACCATCATTGAACCGCGCATCAGGTTGCCCATCAGGCTGCCGACCGTGCTGAAACGCGAGAGCGAAACCAGCGAGCCGTGATCCTTATAAACATAGGCTTTCTGCTCGCGTCCTTTCATCTGTGCCAGAATGTTATCCAGCACGCGCGACGCCATCTGATGCGCTGACTGCGCGCGAGGAGGCACAAAGCCGCCAGAAGGCAGCGCACACGAAGCGCAGTCGCCAATCGCGTAGATATCCGGATCGCGGGTCGTTTGCAGCGTTGGCTGTACCACCAGCTGGTTAATACGGTTGGTTTCCAGCCCGCCAATTTCTTTCATAAAGTCCGGCGCTTTGATACCCGCCGCCCAGACCATCAGATCGGCATTGATAAATTCACCCGATTTGGTATGCAGGCCATTTTCATCGGCGCTGGTCACCATCGTCTGCGTCAGCACGCGTACGCCCAGCTTAGTCAGCTCCTGATGCGCAGCGGTGGAAATGCGCGGCGGCAGCGCAGGCAGAATACGCTCGCCCGCCTCTACCAGCGTGACGTTCAGCGCGCTGTTGTTCAGACCTTTATAGCCATAGCTGTGCAGCTGTTTCACCGCGTTATGCAGCTCGGCGGAAAGCTCTACGCCGGTCGCGCCGCCGCCGACGATAGCAATATTCACCTGCTCCTGGCGCCCTTCGCTGGCGGAGAATTTCAGGAACAGGTTCAGCATTTCATTATGGAAACGGCGCGCCTGGTGCGGGTTATCCAGGAAAATGCAGTGATCCTTAACGCCCGGCGTGCCGAAGTCGTTGGAGGTGCTGCCCAGCGCCATGACCAGCGTGTCGTACGCCACTTCGCGTTCCGGCACCAGCAGCTCGCCCTGCTCGTTGCGGATTTCCGCCAGCTGTAATTTTTTATTGTCCCGATCGATTTCGGTCAGCGTGCCCAGCTGGAACTGGAAGTGATGATTGCGGGCGTGGGCCAGATAGCTCAGCGCGTCAATCCCTTCATCCAGCGATCCGGTCGCGACTTCGTGCAGCAGCGGCTTCCAGAGATGGCTGTGATTACGGTCCACCAGGGTTATTTCCGCCTTTTTTTTCCGTCCCAGTTTCTGACCAAGCTGTGTCGCCAGCTCAAGCCCGCCGGCTCCTCCGCCGACAATAACAATCTTCTTCATTGGTGTAGTCAAACGACCCCCTTAAATTGTGAACCAGTCGTTAATTAAAGGTTAAATAATATCCTTAATTAACATAGGGTTGGCGATTTATTCGCTATCTGCAGGCAGAATAGCACGCGGGAAATCGGCCGTCCTGTAAAAATTGATACAGGTCAATTTTTTTCAACCATTTCTTATTAGCACGCTGTTTTTGCTGAATAATTTTCCGTGTTTCGGGGAGGATAAGGTGCGTCCGCAAGGCGTTTATTTCACCACCTGAGTGATTTTTTATCTCTGATAATGCGACTCAACAGGAATAATTGACCGATACCCGCTCCGATTGGGTGGAGTAAATATGACGCCCCTTTTTCAGTTTATTTTATTATCCTGCAATCACCTGTAGCAATCGTATTTAAATATATACTAAAACAACCAAATCAGGCTCCAATAAAAAACCCGGCATATTTAATGATAATTACCCTGAAAAACTTGCAGCAGGCTTAGTTATTAATATCCTCTTAAGCTATTCCGGCTATTATGACGAAAAAGGAAGAGGGAAAAGGAATGAAAATATTGAACAGACTGCTGGCACAAAACCGCAGCTGGGCGCAGCAGCAGGCAAACCGCGATCCAAATTACTTTTTAAATCTGATGGCCGCCAAGCCGCCGCAGGCGCTATGGATAGGCTGCTCGGACAGCCGGGTACCCGCCGAGGTATTAACTAACGCTCATCCCGGTGAGCTTTTTGTGCACCGTAATATCGCCAATATGGTGCTGGAAGAGGATGAGAGCCTGATGAGCGTGCTGCAATACGCGCTCGGGCATTTGCAGATTGATACCCTGATCCTGTGCGGCCACTACGACTGCGACGGTATCCAGGCCGCGCTGGCGTTGCAGCAGGTCAACGCGCCGCTTTTTTCCGATCCGTTAACCCGCTATCTGCAAAAACTGTACGATTCGCTTAACGACTGGATGGCTGTTTTCCAGCCTGAAATGAAAATAGCCACGACAGGGAAGGAAAAATTAACCGAATACCACCTTATGGCGCAGGCGGTGAATTTAATTAATGCCTGGCCTGTTAAATCAGCAATCAAAGCGGGAAGAGACATCGCTATTTACGGGTGCGTACATGAGCTACACAGCGGCTATTTAAAAAGGCTGGTTTGAAAGGATGCTGATATAAACAGTCAATTACGTGGTCATAGCCAGGCAGGCGCGGTAGCCTTTCTGCTGGCTGACATGCCGAATAACAGCGTGGTGATTGTGGAACATGAAAGCGCGGCGTATCCGGACAGGGATATCAGCGACGTTAGCAACATTCGGCCAGGCCGCCGCCACGAGTAATATTATGCCGGAGCAGTGACCGATGAAGAAAAGCTTGTGAACGTTTGCTGCCCGCCGGGATAAGGCGGGCGAGCGTTAGCGGTTAGCCCAGCGTTTTAAATGCTTTGATCCGCTGCAGGTGCGAGGAGATGTTTTTGAATTTATGCGGCTGGTGGTCATCCCAGACGATTTCATAATAGTCACCCAACGTTGACGCGCTACGCTGGCTGTCCAGCGCCTCGTCGCGTCGGGAGAGGATCACCAGGCAGCGATCGCGGTTTTTTTCCCGAAAGTTGCTGACGCACTTGGTGGCAATATCCACATACTCTTCAGGCCTGTCGATTTTGCCCGGCATGTTTTCTTCTGGCCACAGGTTGGGATTGAACATTACCTGACGGATATCGTTCAGAAAGCCGATGCGCTCGGCCCAATAGCCGCCTAACCCTACGCCGCAGATCAGCACGCGTTCATCGTCGCTGCTGCTCAGAAGCTTATGGGTTTCATTCAGCAAATACTGCATATCATGTTTAGGATGCAGCGTGCTGTAGCTCAACAGCCGTACATCGGGATCGATAAACTGCAGCTGCAGCACTTTTTCATGATTGCCGGGACTGGTTGAATCAAACCCGTGCAGATAGATGATCATCGCCCTTCTCCTGTGGTGTATGCGTCAGCCTCGCTGCTCCAGCCAGCGGGTTTGCAGCTTGCTTAACGCCTGGCTGCTCTCTTTCCAGCGCGGCGAAGCCAGCAGCTGCTGGCGGGTAAACGTGCCACGATGGTACAGCTGCGTAGCGCGTTCGGCATTGATCGGCGACAGATTATCCAGCACGCTGACGGCGCCCTGACGGTTGTTGCAGACCAGGATCATATCGCAGCCGGCGTCCAGCGAAGCCTGACCGCGTTCGGCATAGCTGCCCATAATCGCTGCGCCTTCCATCGACAGATCGTCGGAAAAAATCACGCCGTCGAAACCCAGCTCTTTGCGCAGCACTTTTTTCAGCCAGTGCGAGGAACCGCTGGCCGGATGCGGGTCTACCTGAGTATAGATAACGTGCGCAGGCATCACCGCATCCAGCCTGTTTTCGTCAATCAGCTGCTTAAAGATCTGCATATCGTGCTGACGAATCATCGCTTCGGGACGATCGTCGCGCGGCGTTTCTTTATGCGAGTCCGCGCTTACCGCACCGTGACCGGGAAAATGCTTGCCGGTGGTTTTCATACCCGCTTCATGCATGCCATCAATAAAACGGCGCGCCATCGCCAGCGCCACGGCAGGATCGTCATGGAAACTGCGTTCGCCGATTGCCGCGCTGCCGTGTCCTATATCCAGTACGGGCGCGAAGCTGATATCAATATCCATCGCGATCATTTCGACAGCCATCAGCCAGCCCGCTTCCTGCGCCAGCCTTGCCGCTTCGGCTTCGCTGTTCAGCGCGGCAAAAGATTGCATCGCAGGCAGGCGCGTAAAGCCTTCGCGGAAGCGCTGCACGCGCCCGCCCTCCTGATCGACCGCGATCGCCAGGCGGTGACGCGAGGCCGCGCGGATCTGCCTGATCAGCTCCTGAAGCTGCTCAGGATCGTGGTAGTTGCGGGTAAACAGGATTAGCCCGCCCACCAGCGGATGCTGTAAAATTTCCCGCTCTTCCGCGTCCAGCTCGTAACCGAGCACATCTAACATTACCGGTCCCACAGATTACCTCTTATGATCGAACTCGCTGCCAGGCCTGTGCCGCCAGCGTATAAAACGTCTGTTCGCCGCTCTGCTGCCAGCGCAGCTCGTACCAGCTTGCCGCCAGCAGCGTCAGCCAGGGCTGCCAGCGCGCCATCTGCTGCCGTAGTCTGGCCGCATCCAGCCGTTGCAGCGCGGCATAGCGCTCGGTTAGCGCGCGCTGCTGCTCAGCATCCAGCGCGTTTCCTGCTACCAGCGCGGCCAGCTCCAGCGCGACATCGCCATCGCTGGCGTACTCCCAGTCAATCAGCCGCAGGCTATTTTGCTGACGGATCAGATTGCCCGGATGCACATCCATATGCAGCAGCGCCCGCCGCAGCGGTTTTGGCT
The DNA here is from genome assembly GCF_030433775.1 of Erwinia sp. PsM31. Taxonomy (NCBI): domain Bacteria; kingdom Pseudomonadati; phylum Pseudomonadota; class Gammaproteobacteria; order Enterobacterales; family Erwiniaceae; genus Erwinia; species Erwinia sp. PsM31. The sequence goes on along the minus strand of NZ_JARUWZ010000022.1, from coordinate 56,041 downwards.
CGCCGCGCCGCTGTAGCCGCTGCAACGCCCGCAGCCAGCCGCAGTGCCGCCGTGCAGGCCGACTGAGCTGCCAGTAGCGCTCCAGCAGCTTTTGCAGCTGCAAAGGATAGCCGCTGAGCGGCTGTTGGTGCAGCCTTGCCAGCTCGCTGACAACCGCGTCCAGCGCGCTGGGAAAGGCCGCCTCGCTCAGCGCCTCGCCCGGCTGCCAGCCCAGCAGCAGCCAGTTATCACCATAGCCGCAGGCGGCAGGCGCGAGATCGCAGCCGGAAAGCTTGCGTAAAATACGATACTCACGCTGGCGATCCACACCCGGCACGGGATTATCCTGTCGCTGATGGCGGGCCAGCAGCGTTGCCCTTTCCAGCTCCACCTTTGCCGTCAGCCCCGTCAGGCCGTGCAGCGGAAAAAAAGAACCGGCGGATCGCTCCGCCGGAAATCGTTGTTTAATCAACCTGCTCAGTGCGGGATCAATGCTGTACGACACCGTTACCCGACCAGATGATTTCGCCAGTCTGCACCAGCATCAGCTGCATTTGCAGTTCCGGCGATTTTACGTCGCCCTTAGCGTTGGTATAGAGCACATACTGTGCGCCAACATAGCGAGCCAGGCCGACGGCTTTACTGCGCGAGCTCAGGCTGTCTTCGGCTGACAGTCCCAGCGTCTGTTTAGCGGTAGCAAGCTGTTCAGGCGTCACCAGCTTGAACTGGGTGTTATTTTGCAGCGCGCTTTGCAGCGAAGCGGTGGCTTTGGCGCGTTGCAGGCTGCCGTTGGTGCTGTTTTTCACGCCGTCGATCAGCAATACGCTACCGGGCGTGATGCCGTCCGCTTTCAGCATTTGCGCCACCAGCGGCGTTACGCTGGCATCCCAGTTAATCGACTGCATTTTAGGCGGCTGCGGCACCGTTTCCGGCGGCGGCGGCTGGGTCGGCACGGGCTGCGGCTGTTCAGGAACCGGCTGTACTGGCTCGACGGGCGCAGGCTGTTGCTGCTGTTGCACCACACAGCCGCTAAGAATAAGCGCCAGCAACATGACGCCCGAGAGTTTAGCTATCTTCCTTTCCACGCAATAATCTCCTACAGATACAGGTAAAGGCGAACCTTACTGGCCGTCAGGTTACCCGTTTGCGACGATATTTCAACACTGCTATGCGGCGCGACCGTAATCTTGCGAGGCGCTTCAAAGGGCAGAATTTCCAGCCCTTTATCGTCATACCAGTAAAAGCGATAGTAGAGCGTAACGGGTTTTTCCTGCTGGTTATAGAGCTGCGAAGCGCCTCGCTGCTGCCCTTCATGCTCCGATATCACCGGCTCGCCGGTAAGGATCCCCGCCGACAGTACCGATGATTCCATAACCAGCGACTGCGAAGTATCAATGGTCGTGCGATCGCTGGCGCAGCCGCTCAGCAACGCCAGCATGGCGCCCAGGACGATAATCCGCATCATAGTGCCTCCGGCACGTTATTCAGCCAGCATCGGGCCCAGCGGACGACCGCCAACCAGATGCAAATGGATATGATAGACTTCCTGTCCGCCATGCTGATTGCAGTTCATGATCAGACGATAGCCGTCCTCGGCGATCCCTTCCTGTTTAGCGATTTTCGCGGCCACCACAATCATCCGGCCCAGCGCGGCTTCATGCCCCGCCACCGCATCGTTGGCGGTAGGGATCAGGATATTCGGCACGACCAGAATGTGCGTCGGCGCTTTTGGCGAGATATCGCGAAAGGCCGTGACCAGCTCGTCCTGATAAACAATATCGGCCGGGATTTCGCGGCGGATAATTTTACTGAAAATCGTTTCTTCAGCCATGATGCATGTCCTTAAGCTATGAGATGAGTTACGGCAGTATGAGCGAGATATTTGTTTTCTTTCAACCTTCCGCTGGCTTTTCTTTACTGTCTGCCGCTTTTCGCGGCGCTGACCGCAGATTTATCGCCTTACGTGACGCTTTGCGCGAGTAACGTTTGCCTGTTTGAGGTGTTACAGAGAGGGGATTCACTTTTCCTGACGGACTGCTGTTGATGAAAAGGTGCAGGACAGTGCTTTGTATCTGGCAGTGACTACCGACTGTGACAGATATAAATCGGGTAACATATTCCGTCACCTTTATGGCTTACTGCTTTTGATCTACTGATTTATTTGCCACGAGAAGCAACGGCGCACCCCCTCTTTTTATTGCACACCAGGCTAAAGCTCAAACCGCCTTAAATTGGCCATAATATCGCTATACGTATTATCGGCAGCAGATAACTACCCTTTAAAAAATAAATAAGTTTTATTGATAAATTAAGTTAACAGCAGAGATAATACTTGTGGAATAAACACCTGAATCAAGTAAGAAGTTATGACTCTTTGTCATGCCATAGTTTCAGCAATACCCACCTGGCCTACGTTTATCCACGAAAAAATGAACATGGCCTTGTTAAAAGGATATTTACATGTCTACTTTTCCAGCTGCTGAGGCTGAGAGTAATCAGAGCGGTAACACAAGACCCGCTTTACGTGAACAGCGCCTGCAGGAGCTGTTGGAAAGCTGTCAAAGCCATATATTGCAGCAGCTAATTGGTCCATTTGGGCTGAATAGTACGATGTTTACTGACAGCGATGGCGGCAACGTAACGACTACCCATAATTTCGAAAAAGGCGTGGTGGCGACGGACAGCGATAAAGCACGTTACGAGGCCTGGTCCGAGACAAACAGCGGTGGCTACAACCGCAAGCCTTACGACAAAGAGCTGTCTGGCAAACGCAAAGACATGTTCATGAAAGACGAACCCATCATTTCTGCTTATACCGGCAATGAACTTAAAAGAGATGGTACAACTCATCTCGACCATGTCGTTTCCGCTAATCGCATTGAAACAGACAGCCGTAATAATCTGTTTATGACGCAGGCGCAACGGGTAGCAATGGCTAACGATCCTAAAAACCTCGTTGCGGCAGAGAGTAATATCAATCAGTCCATGCAGGAAATGGAGAAAAATGAATGGGCTGATAAGGTGCGTAAAAATAATAAAGGGCAAGGCCTGAGCAATACAGAATATTTTGGCATAGACAGGGAAAAGCTCGCACAGACGGCCAGTACGGCAGAGGCACATGTCAAAAAAGATGTACTGATAGCTCAGGTAAAAAAACAGGGTGCGGAACTGGCGAAAACCGGGGCGCAACAGGCGATAAGATCTGCACTCCGTCAGGCGCTGGGCATAGCATTGCACACGCTTGTTAATCATACCTTTATCGAGCTTAAGCGGCTGTTTAACGACCCTGATAAAAGCAATCTGATCGACAGACTGACGGCGGCGCTCAAACGCGTAGTCAATCAAGTCTTATCTAAACTGCGCGCCATGTGGGATGCGGCTGTAAACGGCCTGCTGCAGGGATTTATCAGCAACCTGCTGACCTTTCTGATCAATAACTTTATTACCACAGCAGCAAAAGTTGTCTCTGTGATCCGTGAAGGGATGGCAGGCCTGTGGAAAGCGGTAAAAATGTTGATCAATCCGCCACCCGGCCAGACCGGTATTGAAACCGCGCGCGCCGTGACAAAAATTTTAGCCGGTGTAGTAACAACCTCTTTGGGGCTCATGTTTGAAGAGGCTATCAAAGGCTTTCTGTCCGGCATTCCGCTGCTGCTGCCAATGGTGGGGATCCTTTCTCCCGCCATCACCGCTATCCTCACAGGGATTGTTTCGTCGCTAGTTGTCTACGGCCTGGATCGTTTTTTCGACTGGCTTTCTCAAACCGGCACCGAACGCCTGAAGGCAATGGAAGTCGGTCTGGATGCGGGTAAAGAGAACATGGGGAAAATGGCACAGTGGCTGGAACTCCAGTTTCAGAATTCTGCAAGCTATCGCATGATCGGTGCAGACTACCAGCTTATCGAATCCCACCTGAAGAGCGCTCGCAACAGCCAAAGTGACGCCGCAGCCAGCCAACGCACAAGAATACAGGCGAATCAGCAATTCAATCAACAACTGGACGCTAACATCGACTCGCTCGGCGCTGCAGAGGCTGATGTCATGCTGCTTCTGGAAAATTATCTGGCAAAGGATCCTTTGTAATGGATGTCATTAAAGATTTGGCGCAGGTTCGCGTATCAGAAGCCATGCTCCGACAGGTAGATGTGCCCGGTCTGTTGAAGAGTTTCAAGGAAGATTACGACAAGCTGGATAATCTTAAAAAAGACAGGGAAAAGCATGAGGCTCGTCATGCGGTCTCTCGCTGGTGGAATTCTGACGAGCTGGAAACGGCGCAGCTGAACGCCGCCGAACTGCAGGCCAGCTTCGCTAAAAAGCTGGGCCAGCTGATGATGATTTCCATCGCCCAGGCCCAGATGCTGAATGAGCAACAGCAGCAGCTGCAAAATCAACAAACCCGCATCAAAAAACAGACCAATGAGATAGCTGAAACAAATGAGGTCATTAAAGGACAGCAGGAGACGCTGGCAGTACAGCAGCAGTCGTTGGAAAAGCTGATTAATGACTATTTTGAATTAAAAGGCTTAACGGCCGAAGGCGCTAAACAGCTTATCCTTATTGCTCATGAAGTTAAGCAGACTAAAGAGCAACTGTTGGAAGCCTTTGACGAAAAGCTTTTGGAAGCACAAAGGCTTCATCAACAAACTGAACTAAGCCTGCAACATTACGACATCGCCTGGCAGCGCCAGCGTCAGCAGATACAGGATGAATCGCAGGCGCTGGCTCGTTGCGTGGAAGATCAGCTTGCCAATCAGCAAAAAGACGTAAGCGAGGCGCTTAAGGTAGCGCAACAGCAAACGGAAGCCTTTTGCCAGAAGCTCCACCAACAGTATGAGCAGCAAACTATAGCTTTAAAACAATGGAGCGAGGATGCATTAGCCATGCAGCAGCGCAGGCTGGCGCGCGTGCAAATGCTGGCTTTCGGCAGCCTTTCAGCTGCTGCTGGCGCGCTTGTCTGGATTGGATGGATGAATCGCGGCCTTTTTGGCGGCTGACATTTACGCCGGATAAAAAAAGCCCCACTCGAAGGTGGGGCTTTTGTTTTATCTTACCGATTGATTACTGCTTGCGGATGTACTCATCCATCTCGGTTTTCAGGTTATCGGATTTGGTGCCGAAAATGGCCTGAACGCCGGAACCCGCCACGACCACGCCCGCTGCGCCAAGCTGTTTCAGACCGGACTGATCCACTTTGGATACGTCCGCCACGCTGACGCGTAAACGCGTGATGCAGGCATCAAGGTTAGTGATGTTCTCTTTACCACCGAAAGCGGCAACCAGGTTAGCAGCCATTTCACTGGAATTACCTGCCGTTTGCGTCGTTGAAGTTTCTTCACGGCCCGGCGTTTTCAGATTCAATTTAACAATCAGCACGCGGAACACGGTGTAGTAAACCAGACCGTACAGGATACCGATAATCGGGAACAGCCAGATACGGCTGCTGTTGCCGCTCAGCACCACAAAGTCAATCAGGCCGTGCGAGAAGCTGGTGCCGTCGCGCATCCCCAGCAGGATACAGATAGGGAAAGCCAGACCGGCCAGGATAGCGTGGATCGCATACAGGACTGGCGCCACGAACATAAAGGAGAATTCGATTGGCTCGGTGATGCCGGTCAGGAACGAGGTCAGCGCGGCGGAAATCATGATGCCGCCCACTTTCGCACGGTTTTCTGGTTTAGCGGAGTGCCAGATAGCAATCGCTGCCGCAGGCAGGCCGTACATTTTAAACAGGAAGCCGCCGGAGAGTTTGCCCGCGGTCGGGTCGCCTGCCATATAGCGCGGGATATCGCCGTGGAAAACCTGACCAGCCGCATTGGTGAACTCGCCGATCTGCATCTGGAAAGGCACGTTCCAGATATGGTGCAGACCAAACGGCACCAGAGAACGCTCAATTACGCCGTAGATACCGAAAGCGACTACCGGGTTCTGATAGGCGGCCCACTGTGAGAATTCCTGAATGGCGGTACCAACTGGCGGCCAGATAAAGGAAAGCAGGATGCCGATAAAGATTGCCGTGAAACCGGAGATAATTGGAACAAAGCGCTTACCCGCAAAGAAGCCGAGATATTCCGGCAGCTTGATACGGTAGAAGCGGTTAAACATATAGGCTGCTATCGAACCGGCAATAATACCGCCCAATACGCCCGTATCGGCGAGATGCTTCGCTTCGATCTCCCCGGCTGGCATATGCAGCACCAGCGGTGCTACGACCGCCATCGTTTTTACCATGATGCCGTAGGCCACCACCGCCGCCAGCGCAGAAACGCCGTCATTGTTGGTAAAGCCCAGCGCCACGCCGATGGCGAAAATCAGCGGCATATTGGCAAAGACGGATCCACCTGCTTCCGCCATAACGTGAGAGACAACGGCGGGCAGCCAGCTGAAGTTGGCGGAGCCTACGCCAAGCAGAATACCGGCAATCGGCAGCACCGATACCGGCAACATCAGCGATTTACCGACCTTTTGCAGGTTTGCAAATGCGTTTTTGAACATAGTGTGAAACTCCTGAGTATGGGTGCTTTACGCGCTTTTCAACGCGATATAACGGGGGGAGGACCCGCTATGGGTGGAGCGCTTTGCGCCCTCGTGATTTATTACGAACTGTAAAATAATTCCGAAAGCATTTGTTTGACGGTTATCACGTTTCACTGAACAACCGCCTGCTATGTAGTTTAATTCCCGGAAATTTGCCAGTTTTTGCCCATTGAAAAGCCGTATCGCCCACAAACAGGCGATACGAACTACTTTTTTTACAAATTTATTACGAGCAATAAAATAAAGCGCTTAGTCGGTAAGACGGCTCATCGGCACGTGGAAAAGGCGGGAGAAATTCGCGGTGGTGGCTTCGGCCAGCGTTTCAATACTGACGCCTTTCACTACGGCCATATAGTCCGCTACATCGCGCGTGTAGGCGGGCTGATTCTCTTTGCCGCGGTAAGGCACGGGCGCCAGATAAGGCGAATCGGTTTCCACCAGCATGCGATCGAGCGGAACATAGCGTGCCGCTTCGCGGATCGTTTCCGCATTGCGGAAAGTGGCAATGCCGGAAAACGAAATATAAAAGCCCATATCCAGCAGCTTTTCCGCCGTTTCCCGATCTTCCGTAAAGCAGTGCAGTACGCCGCCGCACCCTTCCACCTTCTCTTCTTTCAGGATCGCCAGCGTATCCTCGCGCGCATCGCGCGTATGCACAATAACCGGTTTATTCAGATCGCGGCCGATGCGAATATGCTCGCGGAAAGAGGCCTGCTGCTGCGCCATGGTTTCTTTCTGATAGTAGTAGTCCAGCCCGGTTTCGCCCATGGCGATAACACGCTCGTCGGCGGCCAGCTGGCGCAGCGCGGCAAAATCATAAGGTTCATCCTGATTGAGCGGATGCACGCCGCAGGAGTACGCTACGTTGGGACGATCGCCAATCAGGTCGGTCATCGCTTTATAGCCGGGCAGCGTGGTCGCTACCGCCAGCATAAACTTCACGTCGCGCGCGGCGGCTTTCGCCAGCACGTCATCCACATCGCGGTGCAGGCTTTCATAATTCAGGCCATCAAGATGACAGTGGGAATCGACTAAAAACATAATTATTCTCTGGTTCGTTAGCCGACCACGGAAGCATGGAGCATTTGCTCCCACGCCAGCAGCTGGTCGGTCAATAAGAGTTCACGGTTTACGGCCACCACGTTCAGCAGGCGATCGCGGCACAGGAACCATTGGCGAATGCTCTCATCCAGCGCGCTGGCCGGTAGCTGACGGGCAACCTCCGCCACCAGCGTCTGGCTGTCGGCATTGGCGATAAAGCGCCCGCCGCCCTGCTGCCATTTCAGCGCATCCACCAGCAGCGCGCAAAGCCAGCCGGTACGCGCCGCCGCGTCGTCGTGGTTCAGAACGGGCAGCAAGGATAGCATATCTTTTTGCAGCGCCCCCGGCAGCGCCTCGCACAGCGCCTGCCGCGCCGCCCAGCTTTTTTCCAGCAGCGTTTGCGCCGCTGCAGGCGCGCCGCCGCTTAGCCGCAGCGCGGTCAGGCAATCCTGCTGTGATGCGCCAGCCTGCTTTTGCAGCCAGCTCAGGCTTTGCGTCTCGTCCGGCGCGGCCAGGTGAACGCTTTGACAGCGGCTGCGCAGCGTGGCCAGCAGCTGTGACGGCTGCTGGCAGCAGAGCAAAAACCAGGTGTTCACCGGCGGCTCTTCCAGCGTTTTCAGCAGCGCGTTGGCGGCGGCCTCCGTCAGCTGAGCGGCATCGGGCAGCCAGACCACTTTCGCTCCGCCCTGCTGGGCATGATGGAAGAGCTTCTCCGTAACGCCGCGCACCGCATCAATACCCAGCGAGCTTTTGCCCTTTTCCGCCGACAGTTCGTACCAGTCCGGATGCGTATGGGCCTGCATCAAACGACAGGCGTGGCACTCTCCGCAGCTTTTCAGCCCGTCTCTGCGCTGGCACATCAGCCAGCGGCTGATCCCCCAGACCAGCGAGGCATCGCCCATGCCCGGCAGCGCCTGGAGCAGCAGCGCGTGGTGTCCGCGTCCGGCCTGATGCTGGCCGACGATCTGCCGGTAAGGCTGGTTAAGCCACGGATACCAGATCATGACCGTACCTGTAGCCACTGCGCCAGCGTCTGTCGGATAGCGGCGGAGACGCCCTCTATATCCTGCGTGGCGTCGATAGTTTTAATGCTTTCGTCCGCGGCGGCCAGCGTCAGATAGCGTTCACGCGTGCGGGTAAAGAAGTTCAGCGACTCCTGTTCGATCCGATCTAATGCGCCTCGCGAGCGGGCGCGTTGCAGGCCGATTTCTGGCGTCACGTCCAGATAGAGGGTCAAATCAGGCGCGAAATCACCCAGTACGCTCTGTTTCAGCTGCGCCATCAGACGGATATCCATGCCTCGCCCGCCGCCCTGATAGGCCTGAGAAGAGAGATCGTGGCGATCGCCAACCACCCAGGCGCCGCGCGCCAACGCCGGTTTAATGACATTCTCCACCAGCTGCACTCGTGCCGCGTAAAGCATCAGCAGCTCCGCACGATCGGTGATCTGCTCGCCTTCAATCCCCTGCTTGATCAACTCGCGGAGTTTTTCCGCCAGCGGCGTGCCGCCCGGTTCGCGGGTAAAGACGATATCCTCAATGCCGTGCTGTTTAAGCGTCGCAACGATGGTATCCCGAGCGGTCGTTTTGCCCGCGCCTTCCAGCCCTTCGATAACGATAAAATTACTTTTCATTTTTTTCCTTGAGCAGCAGGCGCCACGCCTGGACCGCGCGATTGTGGCTCGCCAGGTTAGTGGTAAAAGTGTGTCCGCCTTTGCCGTCCGCAACAAAATAAAGGAAGTCCGTTTTTTCCGGATGCGCCGCGGCTTCCAGCGAGGCTTTGCCCGGCGTGGCGATAGGCCCCGGCGGCATGCCGGCAATCACATAGGTGTTATAGGCCGTCGGCGTTTCCAGATCCTTGCGCGTCAGCGTGCCTTTATAGCTGTCGCCCATACCGTAAATCACGGTCGGATCGGTCTGCAAACGCATTCCCAGCCGCAGACGATTGATAAATACCGAAGCGACCTTGCTGCGCTCTTCGCCCAACGCCGTCTCTTTTTCCACAATCGACGCCATGGTTAACAAATCATTTTTATCTTTATAGGGCAGCCCGTCCGCTTTGTTCTGCCACAGCGTATCGACGATTTTTACCATCTGGCCGTGAGCCCGCTCCAGGATCGCCACGTCCGTGGTATTGGCGGTGTAGGAATAGGTATCGGGATAGAACCAGCCTTCGACGTTTTGCTCCGACATTTTCAGCGTCTGACCCAGCGTGGTCAGTTTATCGTCAGCCAGCGTGTGTTTGATATAGGGCGCTGTGCGCAGCTGCGCCAGCCACTCCTGCATCCGCGACCCTTCGATAAACCGGATCGGGAACTGCGCCTCTTTACCGCTGGAGAGCAGCGCCAGCATCTGCCGTACCGTCATACCCTGCGTGAAGCGATAGGTACCGGCTTTAAAATTCGCCAGCTCCGGCTCCAGCTTGAGCAGCCAGCCAAACCAGATGGAATGCGGAATAATTTTTTGCCTGTTCAGCTCGGCTTCCAGCACCACGCGGCCCGATCCGGCCGGAAGCGTGAAAATCGTCTCATGGTTAATCGAGAGCGGCGAACTGGCCAGCTGCTTAATTTGCCAGTAGCTGAAAGCCAAACCGGCGATAACAAGCGCGACGATCCCGCCGACTAGTTTGCGTTTTACTGTCATAAATTTCCCTGAAAATCGTGCTCATTGATCCGATTAAACAACGTTCTTGAGCGATAAAACCGGTTGTCTATCTCCACTACCGGCAGCACTGGCATCAGCGCATTGGTGATAAAAATTTCGTCCGCTTGTTCGAGGATCTGTGGCGGTACGCTGACTTCCCTGACTCTGACACCCTGCGCGGCCAGCAGCCGCATCACCCGCTGACGCTGGATACCGTTTACGCCGGCCTGCGTCACGTCGGGGGTAAAAACTTCCTCGCCTTTACGCCAGAATAAATTTGCCGCACAGCATTCCACCAGCAGCCCCTGAGTGTCAAGGACCAGCGCTTCGTCAGCGCCGGTCTGCTCAAGCTCTGTGCGAATGAGTACCTGTTCCAGGCGATTAAGATGCTTGATACCGGCTAACTGCGGATTGCGGCCCAAACGGATGGTGCTTAGCGCCAGCCTTACGCCCGTCTGGCGCAGCTGATGATAATGCGTCGGATAGTCCGACAGCATAATGATGCGTGAAGCCTGCTGGCAGCCGCTGGCGCTGTAGCCCCGGCCGCCGACACCGCGAGAAACAATGACTTTAAGCACGCCGGTTGTACGCGTCGCGGCGGCTATCTTCATCTCTTGCCGCAGGGCTTGCCAGTCAACATCACGGATTAGCAGGCGCTCGCAGGCCTGCTGTAATCGTTCAAGATGCGCGCGCAGGTCAAAGACTTCACCCTGCTCTATACGGGCCGTAGTAAAACAGCCGTCACCAAACTGTACGGCGCGGTCCCTGACGGACAAATGCTCCTGAGGCTGACCGTTTATCCAGATCATCTGCTCTCCTTATTTGCTACGCGCAAGCTTACCTGCATCCTCGCGTAGATTCACGTCCGTTTAAACGGCTAAAGTAGCATGGGGATAAAACAAAAAAGGCCCGCATTTGCGGGCCTGCAAATAAAACTAACCTTTTGAAACATAAATAATTTTACTTCACAGTTTCTGCTTTATGTTTATACTCATTTTCAGGCCATGCAGGCTAACATTATGTAAAATTGTAGACAACCTGCACAATGACGGTTTTTTCCCCTCTCAATACCCCGACATAAATTATTTCCAGAGGATTTGAGCCATGCCAGCACACTGACTCTGCATCACATTCATTTTGTTGCTTATAACCGGCTGAAGCCAGGTAATTATTAATTCTGTGAGTATCAACAGTATCATAAAATTTTATTGCATAGACGTGCGTTGCCGGGCCGGTAATGTTGGCAAAATCGAAGTCATAGCGACAGGAAATACGCGGCATTTTTTTGAGAATATCAGGCGTATAAAAATTGTATTCACGCTTATTCTGTTCGGTATAGTGTGCGCTACCAGCAAACTCCATCCTGATGTAAGGCCAGGTACAGGCAAGTGCGGCAATAGCTACTATAAAAATGGGAATAAGTACCTTCAACGATTTACGCATAGGGTAATGTGCCTCGCTTTGCTTTATCAATGTACGAACCATCAGCGGAAGCGATACTGACCTTCCCGGAATGAAAGTCATCCCACGGTCTGACCCAGTTCATAAAATCAGGTAATACACCTTTATGCGGCCTGCCATTAGGGGATTTTTCAGGATCGGGGAAAAGAAGTGGTAAAAATGAATCGTTTTTAAAGGATCCTATTGGGCCGTAATGATCCCAACGCCTGAGCGCCTCTTTCTTACTAACAGGTCGTAATGCTGGAAAAACATCGTGGCTGGAAATGACGCGGTAGAACCCCAGTAAATCTGAAACCAAATCTTCCCCGCTAAATCCACTATCCGTCATAAGATTAAACGGAAACGAGGCCTGCAAACCTTCAAATTTCCGTGCCAGCGACATCATCATTGCCAGTGCAATACTTTGCCGTTCAGAATTAGAACGCCCTTTTTTAATGCGCCAGGTTATAAATTTACCTGTCCTGTAAGAGTGAGTCGGGTCAACCATAGCCTGCGAATAAGAAACGTCATAGCACGCCTGATCTGAGTGTTCTCCGTTATCGATTTTTCTCAACAGGCTTTTAATATCGCTACCCTGCGCATGACCGAGATCGACCCATCCAAGTACTTCAGTATAAATCAATCCATATCTTAAATGACTTTGGCGACCGTCAATTATATTTTGCCGTTTACTCATTTATGGAGTTCCTTTCCATCAAAATAGCCCAAATAATAACCAGGAAATCACATCCCTTCCATCGACTATTTTTCCTTTCAGAATCAAGCCCACTGTAGAAAATTTTGGCTGGAATTACGCAAGCACACCCGGCGCGGTGCTGGTTTGTCTGCAAACTATTTATTCTGTCAAATTACAGGGGTGCGTACGCTGCAATGGCGGCCAGGTCTGAACGACTCAGTAAGCAACAGGCGACACTTTAATAGGCGTATAAAAACCCGCACGCGAGTGACAATTTAGTCGATTAGAAGACTGGACTTCTGTTTAAGTGCGCTCACCTGCTGGCCGGGTTAATACAGAGTGCATCGGACGCGCATCAACAAACGAATGCAGAGGACTACATCTGTGGATTCCAGAGGAGCCGTGATGTACCAGAAAAAATCTAAGATGCTGAATTGATAATAAAACAGGCGTGAATACTATACAAAAAAGGCCCGCATTTGCGGGCCTTTTTTCACAACAGACAATCAGATTTTCCGGAAGATCAGCGAGCCATTAGTGCCGCCAAACCCGAAGGAGTTGCACAGAGCGTACTCCAGTCCTTTAACCTGACGCGCCGTATGCGGCACAAAATCCAGATCGCAACCTTCATCCGGGTTATCCAGATTGATGGTAGGCGGAATGACCTGATCGCGCAGTGCAAGGATAGAGTAGATGGATTCTACTGCTCCCGCCGCGCCTAACAGATGACCGGTCATGGATTTTGTGGAGCTGACCATTACGTCATACGCCGCAGCGCCAAATACGGATTTCACAGCCTGCGCTTCTGCCACATCGCCCGCAGACGTCGAGGTGCCGTGTGCGTTGATATAGCCGATTTTTTCCGGCGACAGCTGTGCATCGCGCAGGGCGTTTTCCATTGCCAGCGCCGCGCCCGCGCCGTTTTCCGGCGGCGAGGTCATGTGGTAAGCATCACTGCTCATGCCGAAGCCAACCAGCTCGGCGTAAATCTTCGCGCCGCGCTTTTTAGCATGTTCGTATTCTTCCAGCACGACGATACCTGCCCCGTCGCCCAGCACGAAGCCGTCACGGTCTTTATCCCACGGACGGCTTGCCGCCTGAGGATTGTCGTTACGGGTAGAAAGCGCACGTGCCGCGCCAAAGCCGCCAATGCCCAGTGGCGTACTGCCTTTCTCTGCGCCGCCGGCAATCATGACGTCGGCGTCGTTGTAGGCAATCATACGCGCAGCCTGACCAATGTTATGCACACCGGTTGTACAGGCGGTAGAAATGGCAATGCTCGGCCCTTTCATGCCGTACATGATAGTCAGATGACCGGCAATCATGTTCACAATAGTGGAAGGCACAAAGAAAGGACTGATTTTACGCGGACCGCCGTTCACCAGCGAGGTATGGTTTTCTTCTATCAGACCAAGACCGCCGATGCCGGAGCCGATAGCGGCGCCGATACGGTGCGCGTTCTCGTCAGTAATGACCAGACCGGCATCCTGCATAGCCTGCATACCAGCAACAACGCCGTATTGAATGAAGGCGTCCATCTTGCGCTGATCTTTACGCGAGATAAACTCCTCGCAGTTGAAATCCTTTACTAAGCCAGCAAAACGCGTTGCGTAGGCACTGGTTTCAAAATGGTCGATCGGGCTGATGCCACTCTGACCGGCAACAAGAGCATTCCAGGTAGACTCTACGGTATTGCCGACAGGAGACAACATGCCAAGACCGGTCACAACTACACGACGCTTAGACACGTTCGTCCTCCAGGGAGGGGATAAAAGAGAATCAGTGGGACCTACAGATAAAACTCAGGCGGTCGAGCGACCGCCTGGAGATGCTCACTTACGCCTGGTGACCATTGATGTAATCAATAGCAGCCTGAACGGTAGTGATTTTCTCAGCTTCTTCGTCCGGAATCTCGGTATCAAACTCTTCTTCCAGAGCCATTACCAGCTCAACGGTATCAAGAGAATCAGCGCCCAGATCTTCTACAAAAGAGGCAGTGTTAACAACTTCTTCCTGCTTAACGCCAAGCTGCTCGCCAATGATTTTCTTAACGCGTTCTTCGATAGTGCTCATACTATTAAATTTCCTATCAAAACTCGCTTTCGCGATGGTTTTCGTAGTGTATAAAATGTTGAAAAAGATGCAACTAAATCCCGGCTGGTCAAACCACGAATTTACGCTATTTTGCGGGCATTACCGCAAATAACGCAAATAGTTTTCGCGATTATCAGACCATATACATTCCGCCGTTGACGTGCAGCGTCTCACCAGTGATGTACGCCGCCTCGTCAGAGGCTAAAAATGCAACGGCACTGGCGATTTCCTGCGCGCCGCCTAAGCGACCCGCCGGCACTTCCGCCAGGATGCCCGCACGCTGCTCTTCAGTCAGCGCACGCGTCATGTCGGTTTCAATGAAACCGGGAGCCACAACGTTAACGGTAATACCACGTGACGCGACTTCACGCGCCAGTGACTTGCTGAAGCCGATCAAACCCGCTTTTGCTGCCGCGTAGTTTGCCTGACCCGCATTACCCATTGTTCCAACAACGGAGCCAATGGTAATAATTCGGCCCACGCGTTTTTTCATCATAGCGCGCATTACCGCTTTTGACAGGCGGAATACGGAAGTCAGATTAGTGTCCAGGATATCCTGCCACTCGTCGTCCTTCATACGCATCAGAAGATTATCACGCGTAATGCCAGCATTATTGACTAAAATGTCCACTTCGCCAAATTCTGCGCGAATATTTCCCAACACTTCGTCAATAGACGCGCTGTCGGTAACATTCAGCAGCAGGCCTTTGCCATTGCTGCCCAGATAAGCGCTGATTGCATCCGCACCGCTCTGGCTGGTAGCGGTACCAATCACCTTCGCGCCACGCGCGACCAGGGTTTCTGCAATCGCACGGCCAATGCCGCGGCTCGCGCCGGTCACCAGCGCAATTTTTCCTTCGAAGCTCATCTTCATCCTCTTTTTACTGCTCGATCGCCGCTGACAGGCTAGCCGCATCGCCGATCGCCGTTGCCGTCAGGGTGTCTACAATTCGTTTTGTCAGGCCGGTCAGCACTTTGCCAGGCCCTGCTTCCAGCAGCGACGTAACGCCCTGCTGCGCCATGAACTCTACGCATTCAGTCCAGCGAACCGGGCTGTAGAGCTGGCGAACCAGCGCGCTGCGGATCGCTTCAGGCGACGTTTCGCACTTAACATCCACGTTGTTGACGACCGGCACGGTTGGCGCGCTAAAGACAATCGCCTCCAGCGCGACGGCCAGCTTGTCCGCAGCGGGCTTCATCAGCGCGCAGTGCGACGGGACGCTAACCGGCAGCGGCAGCGCACGTTTTGCGCCAGCGGCTTTACAGGCTGCGCCAGCGCGTTCTACCGCCGCTTTGTTGCCCGCGATAACAACCTGACCCGGCGAGTTAAAGTTCACCGGAGAAACAACTTCGCCCTGCGCCGACTCTTCGCAGGCTTTAGCGATAGCCGCGTCGTCCAGACCGATAATCGCCTGCATGGCGCCCGTGCCTGCCGGCACCGCTTCCTGCATCAGTTTGCCGCGCAGTTCGACAAGTTTGATCGCTTCTTTGAAGTCGATCACGCCTGCGCAAACCAGCGCACTATACTCGCCCAGGCTGTGTCCTGCCAGCATTGCAGGCTGAGATCCGCCTTTTTCCTGCCAAACGCGGAAAATAGCAACAGATGCAGCCAGCAGAGCGGGCTGCGTCTGCCAGGTTTTGTTCAGTTCTTCAGCAGGGCCGTTTTGCACCAGCGCCCACAGATCGTAACCCAGCGCGTCGGAAGCTTCGCGAAACGTCTGTTCTACCAGCGCGTTTTCTGCCGCCAGTTCGGCCAGCATACCCACGGTCTGCGAACCCTGACCTGGAAAAACCATAGCAAATTGCGTCATTGTTATATCCTGTTAATCAAAAACGAACCAGCGCCGAGCCCCAGGTGAAACCGCCGCCAAAGGCTTCCAGCAGAATAAGCTGACCTGGCTTGATGCGGCCATCGCGCACCGCTTCATCCAGCGCGGTCGGCACAGAGGCGGCAGACGTGTTGCCGTGACGATCGAGCGTGACCACGACCTTATCCATTTCCATACCCAGCTTGCGCGCGGTAGCGCTGATAATACGCAGGTTGGCCTGATGCGGCACCAGCCAGTCAATCGCTTCGCGCTCAAGGTTATTGGCCTGCAGCGTTTCTTCAACGATATGCGCCAGCTCCGTCACGGCAACTTTGAAGACTTCGTTGCCGGCCATGGTGACGTAAGAAGGCTGTGCCTGATTCTCACGATCCTGGTTAGCCAGCGTCAGCAGCTGCCCGTAGCGGCCGTCGGCGTGCAGATGGGTGGAAATGATGCCCTGCTCTTCGCTGGCGCCAAGCACCACGGCGCCCGCGCCATCGCCGAACAGAATGATCGTGCCGCGATCCTCAGGATCGAGCATACGCGCCAGCACGTCGGAACCAATCACCAGCGCATTTTTTACCGCACCGTTTTTAATGTACTGATCGGCGACGCTCAGGCCGTAGGTGAAGCCCGCACAGGCCGCCGCCAGATCGAAAGACGCGGCGTCTTTAATATCCAGCATTTGCTGGATCATGCAGGCGGAGCTTGGGAAGGCGTGGCTGGAGGAGGTCGTTGCCACCACAATCAGGCCGATATCGTCTTTATCGATACCCGCCATTTCCAGCGCGCGCTCGGCGGCATGAAAGCCCATCGTCGCCACGGTCTCGTCGGGCGCAGCGATGCGACGTTCACGGATACCGGTACGGGTGACAATCCACTCGTCCGACGTATCCACCATTTTTTCCAGATCGGCGTTAGTCCGCACCTGTTCAGGCAAATAGCTGCCCGTACCGATAATCTTTGTATACATGTCCGCTCAGTCACTCTTAGGTAATACAGTTTCAAGGCGGGCGGCAATCCTTTCCGGAAGTTGCCGCCGCACCGCCTGCTCTGCCTGTTCTATCGCCGCAACAAATGCGCGCTGGCTGGCGCCGCCGTGGCTTTTTACCACGGTTTTGCGTAGCCCTAACAGGCAGGCGCCATTGTACTGGTCGGGGTTAAGATGACCGAAGCGCTTAGCCAGGCGTTTTTTCAGCAAACGCCCCAGCAGCGACAGCCACCAGGCCCTTTTTTTACCTTCTGGCGATTGCAACAGCGAAAGAAACACTCTGACCACGCCTTCCATTGTCTTTAACGTGACGTTGCCGATGAAGCCATCGCACACAAGGACGTCCGTTTTCCCGGTAAGGAGTTCGTTGCCTTCGAGGTATCCAATATAGTTAATTTCCGGCGCGTCACGCAGAATACCTGCGGCGTCCCGAATCGTTTCCAGACCTTTGGTTTCTTCCTGCCCAATATTCAGCAGCGCAACGCGCGGTCGGCTGATGGCCAGCACTTCTTCCGCCATGACCGCACCCATTATCGCGAATTGCACCAGCATAGCGCTATCGGAATTCACGTTAGCGCCTAAATCCAGCAGTACCGTTTTGCCAGCCCGTACGTTGGGCAGCACGGTCATTAGCGCCGGACGCTCGATACCGTTTAACGATCCGAGCATGAGCTTGGCCAGCCCCATCAGCGCGCCGGTATTGCCTGCGCTGACGCAGGCGTCGGCCTGTCCTTCTTTTACCAGCTCAAGCGCCACGCGCATTGAGGAACCCCGGCTATGGCGAATAGCCTGTGCCGGTCTGGCATCACTGGCAATAACCGACTCGGCAGGAATAATCTGTAGACGTTCCCGGAGCGCGGAATCAGCTTTTGCGAGTAATGACGTGAGTGTGTCGGGATCGCCGACCAGAAGAAGATGTAGCTGCGGATCGGACGCCAGTGCCTGCATTGCCGCAGGCACTGTCACGCAGGGACCGAAGTCCCCGCCCATGGCATCAATCGCCAGGGTCAAACGTGTCAAAGTATCGCCGGCTGGGCCGTGAGTTACTTAACGATGACCTTGCGACCGCGGTAGTAACCATCCGCAGTGATGTGGTGACGCAGATGCGTTTCGCCAGAAACTTTATCTACGGAAAGAGTGGCAGTGGTCAGCGCATCGTGTGAACGACGCATGCCACGTTTGGAACGGGTTGGTTTATTCTGTTGTACGGCCATGGACCTTACTCCTATTACTTACGCTTTAAACTGGCTAATACGGCAAATGGGTTTGGTTTTTCCGCCTCTGCAGGCAACTTGCCAAAGACCATGTCCGCCTCGGACACTTCACAGTGTTCAGAATCATGCACCGGAACGACCGGCAGGGCGAGGATAACTTCATCTTCCACCACCGCCAGCAGGTCGATTTCGCCAAACTCGTTGACTTCGACCGGCTCGTACGCTTCCGGCAGTGCCTCCGCCTGCTCGTCATTGACGATCGGGCTGAAGCAATACGTTACGTGGACAGAATGCGGAAAGTTCTGGCCGCAGCGTTGACAACACAGCGTAACGGAGACCGCCGCAGTGCCTTTCAGCACCGCTAAACGCTGATTGTCGATTGCGAACGACATCGAACATTCTACATCGCTATCCACACTCACTACCGATTCGGCAAGACGCTCCACCTGTTCAGGGGTGTAAACGCCCTGGTAGTCCAGGCGTTTCTGAGCGGTGCGAACCGGATCGAGAGTCAGGGGTAATTTTACCTTTTGCATAGGGCGCGCATATTAACTTTGTAACGAGTTAGAGTCAAAGAAAAAGGCCGTTTAACAGCATCTTTCACCCATTATTCGCAACCAGTGCGGCGCATAGTTTAAAATGTCCTGCACTCCTGCGCTATCTATTCCGGAAAAAATTATGACACAGCTGGTTCTGGCTTCAACCTCCCCTTTCAGAAAAGCCTTGCTTGAGAAACTGGGCCTCACTTTTATTACCGCAGCGCCGGAGGTGGATGAAACGCCGCAGACCGGCGAATCTGCGATAGATCTGGTGCAGCGCCTTGCCGGCCAGAAGGCCCGCGCGCTGGCGGCAAGCTATCCTGACCATCTGATTATAGGCTCCGACCAGGTTTGCGTAATAGACGGTAAAATAACCGGAAAACCGCATACGGAAGAGAAAGCCTGCGAGCAGTTACGCCAGGCCAGCGGCCATAGCGTGATTTTTTATACCGGCCTTGCGCTTTTTAATAGCCGGACGAAAAGCATAAAGGCGATCTGCGAACCTTTCAGCGTGGATTTCAGATTATTAACGGAGCAGGAGATTATTAATTATGTTCGCAAAGAGCAGCCTCTGGGCTGTGCAGGCAGCTTTAAGAGCGAAGGATTAGGTATTACGCTGTTCGACAGATTAACGGGCCGCGATCCTAATACGCTGGTCGGGCTGCCGCTAATCGCGCTTTGCGAAATGCTGCGCGAGGCGGGAATGGATCCGCTGGCAGGTTAGGATCCTGTCGGCTCGGCAGCTTCTGGCTGGTCAGAAATTTTGAGGCTGGCAGGTCGTTTCTGGCTTGTCAGGAGGTTCAAGGCTATACGTAAGTCCTCACGGGCTAAGTCGCTTTAGCCTGTAAGAAAGCGGGAGGGGCCATCCGGAACCGGGACACGCAAAAAACGTCATCCCTGACACGCTCGGTTCGCTTATCCGGACAGCGCCTCCCGCCATTAGCCTTAGCGTAGCGCCAGGGAGGAATCGCTTAAAAACAGGGCCTGCAATTTATCACTGATTTATTGAAGGCATATTATTTAAGACATACGATCGTCCGTTATCTCTCACTGGCGAACCGTCTTTACCGCTGACGATTACCAGAACCGGTTATGACCTGCCTTTACTGACGCTGAGCATCCATGCCAATGTCGAATAACGCTGCACTAAAGATCACTTCGCCGGAGAGGTTTTTCGCAATACGGCCAGGCAGTGCTTCAGCTCATCATCCAGCGGCGCTTCCACTCGCATCACTTCTCCGCTGTTCGGATGGGTGAACTTAAGCGCGGCGGCGTGCAGAAACAGCCTTTTCAGACCCGTTCCCGCCAGCTGAGCATCGAAATCTCTTTCGCCATAGCGATCGTCAAAGGCAATCGGATGCCCCGCATGCAGCGTGTGTACGCGGATCTGGTGCGTCCGCCCGGTAATGGGGCTGGCTTTGACCAGCGTCGCCTTTTCATAACGCTCTTCAACTTTGAAACGCGTTTCGGAAGGCTTGCCTTCGCTACTTACCCGCACCACGCGCTCGCCGCTTTGCAAAATGTTTTTCAGCAGCGGCGCCTGCACCGCTTTTACATGGGAAGGCCACGAGCCGCGCACCAGCGCCAGGTAGTCTTTCTGCATCCCCTTTTCACGCAGCTGTTCATGCAGCGAACGCAGCGCGGAGCGTTTTTTTGCTACCAGCAGGATGCCAGAGGTATCGCGATCCAGACGGTGCACCAGCTCCAGGAAACGCGCCTCCGGACGCAGCGCCCGCAGGCCCTCGATTACGCCGAAGCTTAGCCCGCTGCCGCCGTGAACGGCGGTGCCTGAGGGCTTATTCATCACCAGGATATAATCGTCTTCATAAACGATAGCGTTCGCCAGCGCGGCCACCTTATCCAGCTTTGGCGAAACGGCCGCTTCTTCGCGTTCTGCGACCCGAACCGGTGGAATACGCACTTCATCCCCGGCTTCCAGCTTGTATTCCGGCTTAATGCGTCCTTTATTTACCCGCACTTCGCCCTTGCGCAAAATGCGATAAATCATGCTTTTCGGCACGCCTTTTAGCTGCGTGCGTAAAAAATTATCGATGCGCTGCCCCGCGTCATCGGCGGCGATAGTCACAATTTGAACTGCTGGAGTATTGGTTTTCATGGTTGGCGATTCTAAATAGAGCGTCAGCATAGCGCCACTTCTTTTTCTGTGCTTAACTGACAGTGACCTCTGCCGCAGAAGGTTTATGCCTGTTTTTTCGGCAATTTGCTGAAAAGCGCTGCAAATCGTTTTAAAAGCTGGAATAAACTTCGCAGAGCGGGAAAAGTCACCTTGCTATCACAAGCTTAGCAGTGGAATAATGATTCCGTTTTACTGGCTCAACGCATGTGAAACAAGAGAATAGCGTTATAAGAATTTTGCCGGATCGTACATACACGCAGCAATGGCGTAAGACGTATTGTGCAATCAGGCATTTAGCGGGCTGCGGGTTGCAGCCTGGACGACAAGACGGGACAGGTTCACTCTGGTACCACTGGTGGTTATCCCTCTTTATAAACGCGCTGTTTTTCCAGTTGAAAAGCAGGCTACCGAGATTTGCGCCCCTTGAGCTGGCGACAACCGGGAGGTTGACGGCTTTGCGATGAGACACGGGGCCATCGGTTTAGACGCGTCCAGCGTTACTATGCCCGTAGCTTTGTCACTAATGTAAGAATAATGAGTAAGTTACGATGAAAAGAATGTTGATCAACGCAACTCAACAGGAGGAGTTGCGTGTCGCCCTTGTAGACGGACAGCGTCTGTACGATCTGGATATCGAAAGCCCAGGACACGAACAGAAGAAAGCCAATATCTATAAAGGTAAAATTACCCGCATCGAACCCAGCCTTGAAGCCGCCTTCGTTGATTACGGCGCTGAGAGACACGGTTTTCTCCCTCTGAAAGAAATCTCCCGCGAAAACTTTCCTGCCAACTATTCCTCTCATGGCCGTCCTAATATCAAAGACGTGCTGCGTGAAGGTCAGGAAGTTATTGTTCAGATTGATAAAGAAGAGCGCGGCAATAAAGGCGCGGCGCTGACTACCTTTATTAGTCTGGCCGGCAGCTACCTGGTGCTGATGCCGAACAATCCGCGCGCGGGCGGCATTTCCCGCCGTATCGAAGGCGATGACCGCACCGAGCTGAAAGAAGCGCTTTCCGCGCTGGATCTCCCGGAAGGCATGGGTCTGATCGTGCGTACCGCAGGCGTCGGCAAATCCGCCGAGGCGCTGCAGTGGGATTTAAGCTTCCGTATGAAGCACTGGGAAGCGATTAAAAAGGCTGCCGACAGCCGCCCTGCTCCCTTCCTGATCCATCAGGAAAGCAACGTTATCGTTCGCGCCTTCCGCGACTATCTGCGTCAGGATATCGGCGAAATCCTTATTGATAACCCGAAAGTGCTGGAGCTGGCTCGCCAGCATATCGCCGCGCTGGGCCGTCCCGATTTCAGCAGCAAAATCAAGCTGTACACCGGCGAAATCCCGCTGTTCAGCCATTACCAAATCGAATCGCAAATCGAGTCGGCCTTCCAGCGTGAAGTGCGTCTGCCTTCCGGCGGCTCTATCGTTATCGATTCCACCGAAGCGCTGACCGCTATCGACATCAACTCCGCGCGCGCTACCCGCGGCGGCGATATCGAAGAAACCGCCTTTAATACCAATCTGGAAGCGGCGGATGAAATTGCCCGCCAGCTGCGCCTGCGTGACCTGGGCGGCCTGATTGTTATCGACTTTATCGATATGACGCCGGTTCGCCACCAGCGCGCGGTAGAAAACCGCCTGCGTGAAGCCGTGCGCCAGGATCGTGCCCGTATCCAGATTAGCCATATCTCGCGTTTCGGCCTGCTGGAGATGTCGCGTCAGCGCCTCAGCCCGTCGCTGGGCGAATCCAGTCATCACGTCTGCCCTCGCTGTAGCGGCACCGGCACCATCCGTGATAACGAATCGCTGTCGCTTTCTATTCTGCGTCTGATTGAAGAAGAAGCGCTGAAAGAGAACACCAAAGAAGTCCACGCTATTGTTCCGGTACAGATCGCATCCTATCTGCTGAATGAGAAACGTGAAGCGGTAAGCGCCATTGAAAAACGCCAGGGCGGCGTGCGCGCGATTATCGTGCCTAACGATCAGATGGAGACACCGCACTACTCCGTGCTGCGCGTGCGCAGCGGCGAAGAAACGCAGACCCTCAGCTATCATCTGCCAAAGCTGCATGAAGCCGAAATGGCGCTGCCTTCGGAAGAAGAGCACGCCGAGCGCAAACGTCCTGAGCAACCAGCTCTGGCCGCGTTTGTAATGCCGGATGCGCCGCCTGTGCCGCACGAGCCGGAACCAGAAGCGCCTGTCGAGCCTGCTGCTGTCGCTCAGCCTGCCGCCGCGCCTGCTGCTAACGAGCCGGGCCTGGTCGGCCGCTTCCTGCGTGGCCTGAAGAAGATGTTCGCTGCCGAAGAGAAGCCAGCCGAACAGCCTCAGCCTGCCGCCGTGGTGGAAGAAGAAGAGAAAGCGCCGGAAGCTACCCCGCCGCGCAGCGAGCGTCGTAACAACCGCCGTCAGAATAACCGTCGCGACCGCAACAATGGCGATCGTTACGGTGACCGTAGCGAGCGTAACGACCGCAACGGTGAACGCAACGACCGTAACGGCGAGCGTAACGATCGCAACGGCGAACGTAACGACCGCAACGGTGAACGTAACGACCGCAACGGCGAGCGTAATGACCGCAATGGCGAGCGTAATGACCGCAACGGCGAGCGTAATGACCGCAATGGCGAACGTAACGACCGCAACGGCGAGCGTAACAACAATCGCAACAGCAATCGTAACGAGCGCATGGTGCGCGACAGCGATCCGCAGGCGGAAGCACGCGAAGAGAATCGTCGCAACAAACGCAACGTCACGCCGCAGGATGATGCGCCGGTCAGTGAAGAAGTTCGCAACCAGCAGCGTGAAGAGCAGCAGCAGCAACGCCGCGAACAGCGCGCCGAGCGCAAACGTCGTCAGGAAGAAAAACGCCTGGCCGCTCAGGAAGAAAAAGTTGAAAGCGCACTGCCAGAAGAAGAAGCGGCTGTCGCTGTTGAACAGGGTGAAGAGCAGGTTCAGGTAATGCCGCGTCGTAAGCCGCGCCAGCTGAGCCAGAAAGTGCGTATCGAGACGGCTGAGCAAACCGCAGCCCGCTCTTTCGCGCCGGAAGAAGCCGCGCCAGCTGAAGAACAGCAGCCAGCCCTGACCGAAGCGGTGGATATCGTGGAAGCTGATGAGGAAGAGCGCGACACCAACAGCATGCCTCGTCGTTCACGTCGTTCGCCACGTCATCTGCGCGTTAGCGGCCAGCGTCGTCGTCGCTATCGTGACGAGCGTTACCCGAACCAGTCGCCGATGCCGCTGACCTTTGCCGCCGCTTCCCCGGAAATGGCTTCAGGTAAAGTGTGGGTCTCCTATCCGGTAGCCCATATCTCTGATAACCATGAGATTGAGCAGTCGGTAGTGCCGGATTACGGTCACGAAGAGACGGCCGCAGCCGTTGCCGTGGCGGTCGCTGAAAGCCTGCCGCAGGACGTACAGGACGAAGCGCAGCCGGTACATATCGCTGAGCCAGTCTCTGTCGAGCCAACAACATCGGCTGAAATCGCTGCTGCCGTAGCGCCAACAGCCGTAACCGACAACGCTGCGATTGCTGCGCCGGTGAATGAAGAACCTGCCGTTATCTCCGCCGCTGACGAAGAAGTCGCACAAGAGGTTGCACAGGCCGCCTTCCCGGCTGCGGAACCCGCAGAAAGCGAAGCTGCCGATCGGGCTTTCGCCGCCGACGTCAGCGAGCAAACAGAGCAGCAGGTAGCCGAAGTGCTTAACGCGCCAGAAGTCAAAGCACCCGTAGTGGCTTCCGAGCCGCACGCGCCGGTTGCCGGTCGCGACGAGCCTGCTTCTGCGTCCGCACAGGCTGAAGCCGCAGCGCCAGCAGCGCAGACTGAGGCTCCGGCCCAGGCTGAAGCAGCAGCGCCAGTAGCGCAGACTGAGGCTCCGGCCCAGGCTGAAGCCGCAGCGCCAGCAGCGCAGGCTCCGGCTCAGGCTGAAGCCGCAGCGCCAGCAGCACAGGCTCCGGCTCAGGCTGAAACAGCAGCGCCAGCAGCACAGGCTCCGGCTCAGGCTGAAGCAGCAGCACCAGCAGCGCAGACTGATGCTCCGGCTGAAGCAGCAGCGCCAGCAGCCCAGGCTGAAGCACCGCGTGTTGCTTCCGCTGCGCCAGCGCGTCCTCAGGCACCTGCTGAAGCCGCTCCACAGGCTCAGGCAGCACCGGCGTCAACAACAGCCGTTGCTGAAAAAGCGCAGCCTGAAGTTGCCGCGCCGGCCTTTAAACATCATGCCACGGCACCGATGACCAAAGCGCCAGCGCCTGAGTACCAGGCAGAACCTGCTCGCAACAGCGACTGGGTGCGTCCTTCCTTCAACTTTGAAGGCAAAGGTTCCGCAGGTGGTCATGCCGCCACTCATCAGGCGACGGCTCCGGCTACCCGCCCTGAGTAAGCAGCAAGGCTGATAAAAAGCCCCGGTCAGTGACCGGGGCTTTTTTTTGCCTGAGCTGGCGCAGTACTATGCTGGCTGCGCGATATGCGCCGCTTCTCCGCTATTAATCATTATTTTTGATAGTAATTATCCGCGCCAAACGCTCGATTTCCGGCCTTGGTCGGGATCAGGCCGGCCAGGCGGCTACGCGATGGCGTTGCCGATTATTTTTCACGCTATGACGTGCTGATTACGTAAGTGCTGCCAGTTCCTGCTCATAAACATGGCGTTGAACAGTTTACTATTGCGGGGCAAAGCGTTGACGCAACCTGTCTGCAAGGGGCGACGGTGCCGCTTAACATAACCGGTTTACCCGGCGTGTCGCTTCCTTTTGGTACGGGCAGTGCAGATTGTCAGCAAATGACATGCAGAAGCGACTGTTTTACACGTGGTTTCGTTACCGGAAGCGGTTACTCCGGTGAAGGGATGCCATCCGGCATTGTCATATCCCGCCGCCACGCTTAGCTTTATTTATCCATTTCAAAGGAGGCTATTTATGGATGCTTTTTTTCAACCTGTTGAACTCGAAAAAGCTTATCGGCTGATCAATCACGGCCCAACAATCCTGGTGTCGGCAACACATGAAGGCGTCGAAAACGTGATGTCCGCCGCCTGGGCGTGCGGACTGGATTTCAAACCGGCAAAATTAACGGTGGTGCTTGATAAAAGCGCCTTTACCCGCCGCCTGATTGAAGCCAGCGGTCAGTTTGTTATCCAGGTTCCCACCGCCGCGCAGGCCGACCTTGTGCATTACCTGGGCACCCATTCACGCCATCAAGAGCAGGATAAGCTGTTGAAATCGGGCGTGGATCTTTTCTCCGTGCCGGAAGTTGCGCCGCCGCTGGTGGCAGGCTGTGCCGCCTGGCTTTTTTGTCATCTTATCCCGCTTGAACAAAATCAGCAGGATCATGATTTATTTATCGGGGAAATTAAAAGCGCGTGGGCTGACAGCCGGGTGTTCAGAGAAGGTCACTGGCACTTTGAAGAAGCGGGCGATGAGTGGCGCAGCCTGCACTATATTGCCGGCAAACATTTCTATACTACCGGCACGTCGCTGGTGGTGGAATAAGCAAACAACAGGCAAAAAAAACCCGTCGTCAGGAGGTTAATCTGAAGACGGGGAAAAAACGGACGCACCCGGTTTAAGCGCGTCCAAAATGGGTAAACCTAAGAATTCATTTTAAACAGCGACATCTGCGACATGGAGCTGAACACTTTATAAGACGCCTGTAGCGCAGCCTGCTTCATGGTGTAAGACGAAATCGTGCTGGTGTAATCGGCATCTACCAGATTACTCATCTGGGTCGCCTGGCTCAGCGCGGTATCGTCAGATTTCGCTTCAATGCTGTCCAGCTCGCTCAGCTGCGTACCCACTTCGGACTGAACTTTCAGCACGTTGTTCATGGAGTTACGCAGGCCACGGTTGGCCTTAGCCATATCCGCTGCCGCCGCATCTTTGGTCGCGCCGTCCGCATTCGCCAGCGGCTGCTTCAGCGAGTTAATCGCCGTGTTCAGCGTGGTAAAGATGTTGCTTTCACTGGCGCTGCCGTCCGGCTCCGCCACCGCATTGCTGGTCAGCGAGGTAAAGACCTGGCTGCCGGTATGGCTGGTGGTCATGGTGCGGCTGGCATCCACTTTCTGGCTGATGGCGGTATCGCCGCCGCTGTAGGCGACGTTGCCGCTGGCATCCTGAGTGAAAGGTGCCGTATCGGACTTGTAACCAGCAAAAATATAGCGGCCGTTACCGTCCGTAGAGTTCGCCAGGTTCATCAGCTGATCGCGCAGGCTGGTGAGCGTGGTTGCATAAGTCGAGCGGTCTTCGTCCGACAGCGTGCCGGTTGAAGCCGCCACTACCGCCGTTTGCGCCTGGGTGATCACGCTGGTCACCTGAGACAGATTGGTGGCTTCCTGCGACAGGCTGCTGGTGGCGAAGTTACGCGCCGTTTTGTACTGGCTGGTCTCGGCCTGAGCCTGAGACAGCACAACGGCCTGGGCCGCCGCGACCGGATCGTCCGAGGGCCTGACCACGCGTTTGCCGGTCGATAACTGTTCGCCTGACTTCAGCCAGCTGGCCTGCGAATCAGAAATGCCGCGCATTTGCTGGTCATAAATCATTGTGGTGCTTAAACGCATGATTTTATCCTTCTGAGGAATCAGCTTACGGCGCCAATCAGCGCGTTAAATATGGTCGTGGCGGTCTGCAAAATCTGCGCATTGGCCGTGTAATACTGCTGATAGCGCGTCAGGTTGCCGTATTCTTCATCCAGGTTCACACCGGAAACGGACTGCTGCTGATTGGTCAGCTGCGTCACCACGTTGCCCTGCGTGGTGCTGGTCGTTTGCAGGTTGCTGGTTTTGTTACCGATAGAGGCAACCATGCTGGCGTAGCCCTGCGTCACCGTGCTGCTGCCCCCGATGACTTTTTTGGTCTGCAAATCCAGCAGCGACTGAGCATTTTTGTTGTTGCTCACACCATTATCGGCATCGCCAGCGGCGACTTTAGCTTCGTCGGTGATATTGACGCTCATATTGGTGATAACGTTGGCAACCGGCTTCACCAGGAAGCTGTCCTTCGCCGTTGGCGTACCGGACACCGTCAGCTGCAGGCCATCAAAGTTCAGCGTGGTGTTGCCGCTGGCGTCCGTAGACGGGTTCGCGGACACGCTGGCATTGTCGGAAAGACGCTTTACGCTCCAGCCGTTGGTGTCGTAGCTCACCTTATAATCAGACGCTTTTACCGCGCTGGTATCGGTCCAGGCTGCCGAAAGCGAAGCCGTCTTGCTGTTATTGGTGTTGGACGTCACCGACGGGCCGCCGAGGTTAAAGAAGGCCTCGCCCGCGTCGCCGTTGCTGTCATAGCCCGCTTTGTGCTGGGTATTGAAGCTGTCGCCCAGCGCCATCGCCATCTGGCCAAGCTGGTTACGGGTATTATCCAGATCGGTGCGGAAAGCCAGCAGGCCGCCCAGCGAGCCGGTGGTCACCAGGCTTTCCGGGATTTCCGTCGCCTTACCGCTGGTATTATCCACCATAGCGATAGTTTTACGGCTCGGATCGCTGCTGGCAGAAACGGAGGCCAGCTTGCTGTAGCTGTCGCCCTGCACCAGCGAAATACCGTTGCCGATGCTGATGTTATAGCTGCCGCCGTCCTGCTGGCTGACGGTTACGCCGACAATTTTGTTCAGATCGCTGACCAGCTGATCGCGCTGATCCATCAGATCGTTAGGCTCGTTGCCCGCGCCCGCGCCTTTCAGCTTGGTGATCTGCTGGTTGATATTGGCGATCTGCTTAGCGTAGCCGTTGATCTGATCGACGCTGGAGGTGATCGAGGTGCTCAGGCTGCTGTCTACGTTACGTAAATAAGTATCCGTAACCCTGAACTGGTTAACCAGACCGTCGGCCTTACCCAATACCGCCTGACGCGAAGACGAGTCGGAGGCGTTGCTGACCAGCGTTTGCAGCGAAGAGAAGAAATCCTGCACGGTGGTCGACAGCGTATTGGTGGTGCTGGAAAACATATCGTCAATGTTGGACAGCTGGCTGTACTGCGTGGTCAGCGCGCTGGACTGGGTGCTGGCGCTGCGCAGCTGATTGGTAATAAAGGCATCGTATTCGCGGTTGACGCTGGCCACCGCCACGCCGTTGCCATAATACTGCGTGCCGTTCAGCGTGCTGCTTGCCTGGGCAAGAACCGTAGTCTGACGTGAATAGCCAGCAACGTTGTAATTGCTGATGTTGTTACTGGTGGTGCTCAGCGCGGCCGAAGCGGCGTTGATACCGGTCATAGCGGTGTTAATTAAGTTAGACATGTCGGTTCCTTATTGCTCCAGCACGGGCCGGCATTACAATCGGTTGCCGGCATGCGCTGATGCGGAACCGGCTTTTAAACGTTATCGGCAAAAATAAGGCAAACTTGAGCGGAAAATCAGAACAAATCGCCGATATCCTGGCTATAGGCTTTCACTACTTTCTCGCCCATGTTCTTGAATTGTTGGATCATTCCCACCAGCTTCTGCGCATACTTCGGATCGGTGGCGTAGCCTGCCGCCTGAAGCGCCTGCGCGCCCTGCTCCGGCGTTGCCGCCGTGGTCACCGCCTGGTAGCGCGGGTTGTTGGCAATCAGCTTCACGTAGTCGCTCAGCGCATCGAAATAGGAGTCATAAACGCGGAATTTGGCTTTCACCTTTTTCGCTTCGCCGTGCTCATATTCGGTGGTGGTGATTTCGGTAGTTTTGCCCTGCCAGCTGCCCGTCGCCTTAATGCCGAAAAGGTTAAAGCTTGGCTTGCCTTCTGCGGTCATGATCTGCCGCTGGCCCCAGCCAGACTCCAGCGCGGCCTGCGCCAGGATCAGGTGATGAGGAATACCGGTACCGGCGCTGACTTCTTTCGCCGGCTGCGACAGTTTGGCAATAAAGTCAGCGCTGTCGCCGCTGAGCGGTCTGTCCGGCGAAGCAGGCAGGCGCGGCACGGCGCGACGGACGATCCGCTCCTGCTCTGTTTCCATCGCCATCGCCAGCGGCGGCAGCGTGTTGATAAAGTCTTTATCCAGCCTCATCGGCACGGTGCCCGCTTTCTCATCGGGCGCCTGCGCCTGCTCCATCTGCTTGACCATCATGTCGGCCAGGCCAAGCCCTTTCGAGGCGATTTCCTGCCCAATCTGCTGATCGTACATTGAGGTATAAAGACGCGTCTGTTCGGTGCTCAGCAGACCATCCTGCGGCAGCGCCTGGCGCATACTTTTCAACATCATTTGCACAAACATCCCTTCTACCTGTTTGGCGACTTCCCGCGCATGCGCTTTCGGGTCGTTGCTGGCCTGGCGTTTCAGGTTGTTCAGTGAGCCGCTGTCGTAGGCGGCTCCCATCAGAGACTGGGCGTTGCTCATCAGATAATTTCCAGTTTGGCGTGCAGACAGCCCGCGCTCTGCATTGATTGCAGGATGGACATCAGGTCGATCGGCGTGGCGCCTAAGGCGTTCAGGGCACGAACAACGCTGTTCAGGTTGGCACTGGCGTTTACGCTTTGCAGCGCGCCGCCGCTCTGGCGCAGGTCGATCTGCGTTTGCGGCGTGACCGTGGTCTGGCCGCCTGCGAACGGCGTGTTCGGCTGGCTGACGTTCTGCTGCTGGTTAACCGTGACCGACAGGTTGCCCTGAGCGATAGCGCAGGAGCTGAGCATCACTTCGCGATTCATTACCACCGAGCCGGTGCGCGAGTTGATAATCACTTTTGCATCCTGAATCGGCACGGAAACATCGATGTTCTGGATATCAGCCAGCAGGCGAACCTGAGAGGTGCCGTTAGCGGAAACCTGCACCTGCACGGTACGGCCATCCAGCGCCTGAGCAGAGCCGTAGCGACCGTTAATCGCGTCAGCAATACGCTGCGCCATGCTGAAGTCTTCTTCATTCAGGAACAGATTGATCACGTTAGACGCGCCGAAGCTGTTCGGTAGCTCACGCTCGATGGTCGCGCCGCCGGTAATACGGCCGCCGTTCACCTGGTTAACCGTGACGCTGCTGCCGCCGGCAGAAGCGCCCGCGCCGCCCACCAGGATGTTGCCCTGCGCCAGCGCATAAACCTGGTTATCCACACCTTTCAGCGGGGTCATCAGCAGCGTGCCGCCGCGCAGGCTTTTGGCGTTACCCATAGAAGAAACCACCACGTCAATCACCTGGCCCTGACGGCCAAAGGCAGGCAGCTTGCCGGTGACCATCACCGCCGCGACGTTTTTCAGCTGCATGTTGGTGCCGCTGGGCACGGTAATGCCCAGCTGCGACAGCATGTTGTTCAGACTTTGCGTGGTAAACGGCGTCTGGGTAGTCTGGTCACCGGATCCATCCAGCCCGACAACCAGACCGTAACCGATCAGGGAGTTGTCGCGCACGCCGCCAACCGTGGTCAAATCGCGAATGCGATCGGCGTGGGCAAAAGCGCTGACCGCAGTCAGCAGCAGCAGGGTGAATCGAATAATCTTACGCATTTTAACCTCTTAGAATGGTGACAGGTTCAGGAAGAACCGTTGCAGCCAGCCCATCGTCTGTGCCTCATTGATATAGCCGTTGCCGACGTACTCAATGCGGGCATCCGCCACCTGGGTCGAAACTACGCTGTTGCTGCCGCTGATGGTGCGTGGGTTAACCACGCCCGAGAAGCGGATAAATTCCGTACCCTGGTTAATCTCAATCTGTTTCTCACCAACCACTTTCAGGTTGCCGTTCGGCAGCACCTGATTCACGGTCACGGTGATGACGCCGATAAAGGTGTTGTTCGCCGTTGCGCCGCCTTTACCTGCAAAGTCGCTCTTGCCGTTGGCGTCGATATTGGTTTTTTCGCCGCCCAGCAGGCCGGTCAGCGCGGAAGGCAGCGCCGTCAGACCAAGGGATGCGCTACCGTCACGTCCTGCGGAGGCCGTGGAGCTTTTGCTCGCACTGACGTTTTCCTGCAGGGTAATGGTCAGCGTATCGCCGATATTACGTGGACGACGATCCTCGAACAGCGGCTGGTAGCCGTAGTTCATCGGCATCACGCCCTGAAAAATGGAGCCGTTAACCACAGGCGGCGAAGCGGCCAGCGGCTGGGCCGTTGTCGAACCTTCAACCAGGGGCTGACGTGGAACTAAAGCACAACCGTTAAGCGTCAGAAGCGCTAAGGCTACTAACAAGCGTCCAGGCACTGAAATTTGCTTCGCCATGGAATTAACCTTTAATCATTAGAGAAAACTTTTATTAAGCGCCGGGCGAACCCGGCACGGTCTTACTTACAGCTGAGTCAGTTTGGCCAGCATCTGATCGGACGTGCTGATTGCCTTACTGTTGATCTCATAGGCGCGCTGAGTCTGGATCATGCTGACCAGCTCCTCGGCAACGTTTACGTTGGAGGTTTCAACGTAGCCCTGATAGAGCAGGCCCGCGCCGTTGTTGCCCGGCGTGCTGTCGGTCGGCGCGCCCGATGACTGCGTTTCCTGGTACAGGTTTTCACCTTTGCTTTCCAGGCCAGCATCGTTAATAAAGGTGCTCAGCGTCAGCTGGCCGACCTGCGTAGGCTGGGTCTGACCCTGCACCGTCACGCTGACCACGCCGTCACGACCGATAGTCATGTTCAGGGCGTTGGCCGGGATAGTGATCGCCGGCTGCACCGGGAAACCGGCGTTGGTCACCAGCTGGCCGTTCTGGTCAGTCTGGAAAGAGCCGTCACGGGTATAGGCCAGCGTGCCGTCCGGCATCTGTACCTGGAAATAACCCTGCCCGCTGATCGCCACATCTTTCGATGAGTCGGTTTTGTTCAGGTTGCCCTGAGTGTGCAGACGCTCGGTCGCTACCGGACGAGTACCGGTACCCAGCTGCATCCCGGAAGGCAGAGAAGTCTGTTCAGAAGACTGCGCGCCAGGCTGACGAATGGTCTGATACATCAGATCTTCAAACACGGCACGCTGGCGTTTAAAGCCGTTGGTGCTGACGTTCGCCAGGTTGTTCGAGATAACGTCCATATTGGTCTGCTGAGCATCAAGACCGGTTTTGGCAATCCATAAAGAGTTAATCATGTTAGTTCCTCTGCTCTTAGCTCATTGACAGCAGCTGGTTAGCGCGTTGTTCGTTTTCATCGACGCTGGAGATGACTTTCATTTGCATCTCAAAGCGGCGTGCGTTGGCGATCATATCGACCATGGTCTGGCTGGAGCTGACGTTGCTGCCCTCCAGTACGCCAGGCATCACCTGAATGGTCGCATCGGCCTGCAGGGTTTGCGCTGCGCCGGTCGGACGGAACAGGCCGTCGTCGCCGCGAGTGACTTCCGAGCTGGTGGCTTTTACCAGCTTCAGACGTCCCAGCTGGACAGTGGCGTTCGGCGGATCGCCAGGGTTCAGCGCGGTAATCGTACCGTCAGCGGCAATGGTGATTTCCGAGCCTTGCGGTACGGCAATCGGTCCGCCGTCGCCCATCACCAGTTTGCCCTGGATGGTGAGCTGTCCGGCCGGGTTCAGCTCCATGTTGCCGTTGCGGGTGTAGGCCTCAGCGCCATCCTGAGCCTGCACGGCCAGCCAGCCATCCTGACGAACGGCGACGTCCAGCGAACGTCCCGTGTAGTCCATCGCGCCCGGGGTCATATCTGAGCCCGGCGTCGAAGCCGTCACCAGCGTACGGGTCGGCAGTGACTCGCCCTGCACCGGCACGGCGCGCAGCGCGTTCAGCTGCGCACGGAAGCCAGGCGTGGAGGCGTTGGCCAGGTTGTTCGCCGTGACTGCCTGCTGTTGGAGGGTCTGACTGGCAGCCCCCATTGCGGTATATATCGCGTGATCCATTTGACTCCCCTGTTAGCCGAATTAACGCAGGTTGACCAGGGTGTTGAGGATCTGGTCCTGTGTTTTAATGGTCTGGGCGTTAGACTGATAGTTACGCTGTGCCACAATCATGTTGACCAGTTCTTTACTCAGGTCGACGTTGGAAGACTCCAGCGCGCCTGCGGTCAGCGTACCCAGGTTACCGGTGCCCGCCAGGCCAACCAGCGCCTGACCAGAAGAAGCCGTTGCTGACCACACGTTGTTGCCTTCAGACTTCAGGCCTTCCGGGTTAGCAAAGTTAGCCAGGGCGATCTGACCCAGGGTCTGGGTTTTCTCGTTGGAGTAGTTACCTACTACCGTGCCGTCGTTGTTGATCTGGTAGCTGGTCAGTTCGCCCGGCTTGTAACCATCCTGCGTTGGGTTGCCGAAGGTGCTGGTGCCGGTGTTCTGCTGCTGGCTGCCCGCCATGTTCAGCGTGAAGTTAGTGGCAGCAGAACCGTTCAGGCCCGCCAGCGTAATCGCCTGCGTCGCGGTGGATGTCATCTGGCCGCTGGTATCAAAAGTCATGTTGAACGTGCCCACGTCAGCGGTTGGGTTCGCCGAGCTGCCGTCCTTCACGTTCACCGTCCAGGCGTTGTCAGCCGTTTTGGTGAAGTACAGGTTCAGGTTGTGCTCGTTACCCAGCGAGTCATAGGTGGTCATTGACGCTTTGCTGTTGTAAGAGCTGGTGTTGTTAATATCCAGCGGCGTGGTCGTCGGCACGCTGTCGGTTGAGTTCAGGTTAGCTACCAGTGCCGCTGCGCTGGTGGATTTCGCCGCCATCGCCGTGGTTGGTACGCTCAGCGCAACCGGGTTAGCACCGGTCTGCACGGTTGGCGGCGTGCCGGTTGCCGGATAACCGGTCAGCTGCAGGCCGTTGGCGTTAACGATGTTACGGTTAGCGTCCAGCGTGAACTGGCCGTTACGGCTGTAGTAAACCGCGCCGCTGGCGTCAGCCATACGGAAGAAGCCGGCCTGGCTGATTGCCACGTCCAGGCCACGGCTGGTAGAAGTGGTCGTACCGTCGTTAAAGTCCTGGGTTACCGCAGCTACTTTTACGCCCAGACCGACTTTAGAATCGGCGAACATATCAGCGAAGGAAACGGTAGCGGATTTAAAACCCACCGTTGCGGAGTTGGCGATGTTGTTGCCGATAACGTCCAGGTTGCTGGATGCTGCGTTTAAACCGCTGACTGCCTGAGAAAATGCCATGTGTGTATTCCTGAATCGGGGTTAAGTTAAATAATCTGACGAACATTCGCGATGGTGGTCTTACCCATCGTGCCGAGGTCGAGAACGGCACCGCTGGTGTCGTTAGTAACCCCATTGACTAATGCATAATTCAGCGGCTGCGCGACCAGCTGTCCGGTAGCGTTGCTGGCGCTGATGGCCACGTTATATTTGCCGTCGCCTGCGGTGGTGCCGTCTGCTGACGAACCATCCCAGGAGAAGGTGTGGACGCCGGCGCTGAGCGCACCCAGGTTAATGGTTTGCACTACCTTGCCAGAAGGATCGGTAATGGTGGCGGTGGTCGCCGTTGAAGCCTGTTCCAGGCTAACGCCAAACGGCGTGGTCTGACCGCTGCCGACCAGCACCTGCGAGCCGTTAACCATCACGCCTTTGCCGATCAGGGTGGAAGCCTGCAAAGACTGTCCGCTGTTGATCTGGCCGGAAATCGATCCCAGCGTGGTGTTCAGTTTTTCAATGCCGCTCAGGGTATTGATCTGTGCCAGCTGTGTAGTCAGCTGGCCGTTATCCATTGGGTTCGTCGGATCCTGGTTTTTTAACTGCGTGACCAGCAGGGTCAGGAAGTTACTTTGCAGGTCGGCTGCCGTTTTATCGGTAGTCGACGACGAAGAAGTAATAGCTGTGTTGTCAAGTGACTCATTAACGCCAACGGTAATGCCCATCTGTCTGTTCCTTATTGACCCATCGTCAGGGTTTTCATCATCATTTGTTTAACGGTGTTCAGCACTTCAACGTTGGCCTGGTAACTGCGCGACGCCGACATGGTGTTAACCGTTTCCCCGACCACGTCCACGTTTGGCATCTTGACGTAACCTTTCGCGTCGGCCATTGGGTTGCCCGGTTCGTAAACCAGCTTCGCTGGCGTAGGATCGTCCACTACCTGCGCGACGCGTACGCCGCCGGTCGCTGCGCCTGGCGCCGCATCGGTCTGGAAAACCACCTGCTTCGCCACGTAAGGCTGACCGTCCGGCCCGGTTACGCTGTCGGCGTTGGCCAGGTTACTGGCGCTGACGTTCAGACGCTGCGACTGGGCAGCCATTGCCGATCCGGCGATATTAAAAATGTTCAGTAAAGCCATTTATTATTGCCCCTGTAATACGGACATCATGCCTTTGATCTGGCCGCTGATAAGAGTCAGATCCGTTTGATACTTCAGGCTGTTATCGGCAAATTCGGTACGTTCGCGGTCCATATCCACCGTGTTGCCATCCAGCGAGGGCTGGGACGGCACGCGGTACATCAGATCCATCGATGCCGGTGCAGAAGACTGCGCAGCAATATGGCGTGACGAGGTGACCGCCAGCGACATGCCCGTTCCCTGCGCTCGCCCCTGCTCCATCACTTTGCTCAGCTGGCTGGCGAAATCGATATCGCGCGCCTGATAGCCTGGCGTGTCCGCGTTAGCGATATTGGATGCCAGGATTTCCTGCCGCTGTGCACGCAGGTTAAGTGCTTCAGTGTTAAACCGTAGGGCTGCGTCGAGTTTGTCGAGCATGTTTCCTCCGCAATTGAAAATTCAGTGGGGAGAGAATAAGCGGGTTAGGATTAATCCGATCGGCAGAATAGCGCTAAAAAGCGTCGTTAATTTGCGCCTTGACTTTGCGGCCCCGTGCGTAGAATCGTCGCCATGTTGCAGCGAGGATGAAAAATATGCGTGTGTTGACTCTCTTCCTGATGAGTCTGAGTCTGGCAACGGTTAGCGCCAGCGCCGCCGACCTGACGGCCCAGCTCAATCAATTTTTTAAAGCCCGCTATGGGGAAACCGGCCAGGGTGCCGATACCCTGAGCGTGGTAGTGAAAACGCCGCAGGGGCAGTGGCCCGCCTGTGATGCACCGCAATTTTCCTTACCGGGCAATAGCCGGATGTGGGGCAACATGAGCGTGGCCGCCAACTGTGGCCAGAACCGGCGCTATCTACAGGTACAGGTGCAGGTTGAAGGCGATTATCTGGTGGCGGCTCGTCAGGTCGTGCGCGGTACCGCGCTGACCGCGGACGATTTAAAAGTGGTGCATGGCCGTCTGGATACGCTGCCGGCGCGTGCGGTGATCAATATGGCCGACGTGGCCGACGCTGTCGCGCTGCGGGACATCGTGCCCGGCCAGCCGCTGACGATGATGATGGTGCGCCAGCCGTGGCGCGTGAAGGCCGGCGACAACGTCAATGTTATCGCCAGCGGAGACGGTTTTAACGTCGCCAGCGAGGGCCGCGCCATGAACAACGCCACGGCGGCGCAGCCGGTCAGAGTACGTATGAATTCAGGGCAGATTGTGAGCGGGAAAGTCGGCTCCGATGGGAATATTCTTATATCGTTGTAAAGCGTTAAAGATGGCTTCATCTCTGCCGATAGTGTAAATAACAGACGTAATACACTTGAGCAATTCAGGCCGCTATTTGCCTGAGCAAACTGGAGCCAGATTATGAGCATTGACAGAACTCAACCTATGAAGCCGGCCAGTACCGTGCAGCCTCGCGATCTTCCTGAAATGGCTACGCCGAAGGCGCAGAAGGTAGAGACAAAAACAACCGAATCAGGTACCCAGGTGGTACTGAGCGGCGCACAGTCACAGCTGACTAAATCCAGCTCGCAGGATATTAATACCGCGCGCGTTGAGCAGCTGAAGACCGCCATCCGTAACGGCGAACTGAAAATGGACACCGGCAAAATCGCCGACGCCCTGATCCAGCAAGCCAAAGACTCTTTAAAAGGTTAATCAGGTAAATGACTAAACTGTTGAACGCGCTCGATAAAATGCTGGAAGTCCTGAAAAGTCTGTCTGACGTAATGGCGGCAGAGCAACAACAGCTCTCGAGCGGTCAGATCAACAGCAGCCTGCTGCAACGTATTACGGAAGATAAAAGTTCGCTGCTGGCCACGCTCAATTTCCTT
Organism: Erwinia sp. PsM31; assembly: GCF_030433775.1. Taxonomy (NCBI): domain Bacteria; kingdom Pseudomonadati; phylum Pseudomonadota; class Gammaproteobacteria; order Enterobacterales; family Erwiniaceae; genus Erwinia; species Erwinia sp. PsM31. The sequence continues at coordinate 18,063 of NZ_JARUWZ010000022.1, read as the reverse complement.
GAGCAGCTGCGCCGCGATGCGGAGAAAGAAGCGGGCTTCCACGCGCCCTACAGCGGTCAGCCGGAAATGGCTCGTCGCTGGGCTGCACTACAGGAGCAGACGGTAAAACTGCGCGATACTAATTTGCATAACGGGATGTTGCTTAACCATCAAATCACCTTTACGGAAAAGGCGATTGAGGTATTAAAGCCCTATCAGACCCAGAAGTTTTATGGCCCGAACGGCCAGGCAACTTCAAGCGGCTTTATCAGCCGTAAGGTATAAAGCGCCGTCACTACCCCGGCCTGCGCCGGGGTTTGCGTTTTATTGAGTGCAGAAGCTAAAAACCCCGTTTTGCAACGGGGTTTTGCTTTATATGGCCGTAGTGCGGGCGAAATCCTTAACGCGGAAGCCCAGCAGCGCCAGCACCGCAAAGTAGACGCCGCCGCCAACGGCGCAGACCGCCGCCAGACGCAGCAAACGCATCAGCATATTGCCCTGCGCCCATTCCGGCATGACCCACATCATCCCTGCCAGCGCGGCCGCCATAGCGATAACCGCGATAACCAAACGCAGCAAAAAGCTGAACCAGCCAGGCTGTGGCAGAAATATTTTCTGTTTGCGCAGCTGCCAGTAAAGCAGCGCGGCGTTCAGACAGGCCGCCAGACCAATCGACAGCGACAAACCGGCATGTTTCAGCGGGCCGATAAAGGCCAGGTTCATTACCTGCGTCATAATCAGCGTCACGATGGCGATTTTGACCGGCGTTTTGATGTCCTGCCGCGAATAAAAGCCCGGCGCCAGGATTTTCACCACGATCAGCCCCATCAGGCCGACCGAATAGGCGACCAGCGCGCGCTGGGTCATGGCCGCGTCAAACGCGGAGAATTTCCCATACTGAAACAGCGCGACGGTCAGCGGCTTAGCGAGGATCCCCAGTGCAACCGCGCTTGGCAGCGCCAGCACGAAGCAGAGGCGCAGTCCCCAGTCCATCAGACGGTTATATTCATCGTGATTATTGCTGGCGAAGCTTTTGGCCAGCGAGGGCAGCAAAATGGTGCCCAGCGCCACGCCCAGCACCCCGGAAGGAAACTCCATCAGGCGGTCGGCGTAGTACATCCAGGAAACGGAACCGGAAACCAGAAATGAAGCGAAAATAGTGTTGATAATCAAGGAAATCTGGCTGACGGACACGCCCAGGATCGCTGGCCCCATCTGGCGCATCACCCGCCAGACGCCCGCATCCTTCAGGTTAAGGCGCGGCAGCACCAGCATGCCAATTTTCTTTAAATGCGGCAGCTGATAGCCCAGCTGTAAGACGCCGCCGACCACCACGGCCCAGGCCAGCGCCATCACCGGCGGGTGGAAATGCGGGGCCGCGAACAGCGCAAAGCCGATCATGCTGATGTTCAGCAGCGTCGGCGCAAAGGCCGGCACGGAAAAGCGGTTCCAGGTATTCAGGATCGCGCCCGTCAGCGAGGCCAGCGAAATCAGCATGATATAGGGAAAGGTGACGCGCAGCAGCGCTGAAGTCAGCGCAAACTTGTCGGCCGTATCGGCAAAGCCGGGCGCGGTCACTAAAATCACCCAGGGCGCGGCAAACATCCCGGCCACGGTAATAATCGCCAGCGCCAGCGTTAACAGCCCCGAGACGTAGGCGATAAACACCCGCGTCGCCTCCTCGCCCTGCTTGCTTTTGTACTCCGCGAGGATCGGCACAAAGGCCTGAGAAAAGGCGCCTTCGGCAAAGATGCGGCGCAGCAGGTTCGGCAGTTTAAAGGCGACAAAGAAGGCGTCGGTTGCCATTCCCGCGCCGAACACTCTTGCCACGATGGCATCGCGCGCAAAGCCCAGCACGCGAGAAAACAGGGTCATCGAGCTGACCGCTGCCAGGGATTTCAACAGGTTCATGATCTTCGATTCTTTTAAAGGAGGTGGCGCGCCACGGTTATCATCCGGCCGCTTCAGACGGCGCGAAAGCTGGCATAGTCTACTGATATGCCGTGAAATAACCACATCCTATTGTTACAGCATTATTCCCTGTCGCTGTCGCGCCAGAGCTTTTCAATGACGCGCTGCGCCGCCAGCGCCTGCTCGCCGGAGGTTTGCGGCATAGTCTGATTTTGCGCGCAGTCGATAAAATGGCGCGCCGCGCCAGCAAACCCACGCTGCTCCAGCGTGCTCTGCCAGCCTGGAACGGGATCGATAACGAGGCGACCGGCCGTTTCCTGCCGTAGCTCCCGCATATCGTCAACCTGCCAGACGCTGCCGTCCGCTATCGCCATCACCGATTCGCGCTGGGTGCCCGCCCGACGGTGCATACTGGTGGTGATTTGCAGCTTGTCGACCTGAAAATGGTGCTCGGCATAGAGCATTTCGCCGTCGTCATTGGTCAGCAGCGTACCGCTTTGCAGTGTCGCCCCGCCGCCACCGAGCCACAGCGCGGTATCCACGACGTGCAGATAATCGTCCAGCAGCGTAAAAAAGAGATCGCGCGGGCCGACGCTGTCGCTGCGGTGTTTGTCCATGCGCAGCGAGGCCAGACCGCCCAGCGCTTTTAGCTGCAGATAGCGAGGCGCAAAGCGGCGGTTGAACGCCACCATCAGCTTGCGGCCACGCTGCTGCGCCAGCGCCACCAGCTGTTCGGCTTCGGCAAGCGTTGCCGCCAGCGGTTTATCGACGCAGACATCCTTGCCCGCCAGCAGCAGCTGTTTAACGATGCTGAAGTGCGTGGCGGTTGAGGTATGCACAAAGATCGCGTCACAGTCGTTAATCAATCCATCCAGCGTGGCATAAAGAGGAATACGCCAGCTGTCGCAAATAGGGCGGGCCTTCTGCTGATTAGGGGAAAACGCGCCCGCCAGCCGCCAGCCCTGCGCGTCAGCCAGCACCGGAAGCCAGGCTTTCTGCGCAATATTGCCCAGCCCCACCATACCTATACGCAACGTCATATCAGGATCCTTTCAGCAATTGAGCCAGCTGCCGCTGCATTTCCGCCATCTGGCGCTCGAGTTCCGCCACTCTTTCTGTCAAATCGCCGCTTTCTGGTGCGTCTGAAGAGGCGGGCAACGCGGCCTCATCCACCTCGCCGCTGAACAGATGCATATAGCGGCTTTCCCGCTTGCCTGGCTCACGCGCCAGCCGGACGACAAAGGGGCCGTCCTCGCGCGCGGCAAGATTTTCCAGCGTCCGCTCAAGCTCAGCCATATCGGCAAATTCATGCAGCCGGGCGCTGCGCGTGCGCAGTTCGCCCGGCGTTTGCGGGCCGCGCAGCAGCAAAGTAGCCACCAGCGCCAGCTCTGCGGCAGAAAATTTGAGCTGGCCGAACTCGCTGTTGCAGAAGCGGTGCTCATATTTCACCACTCTCTGGCCGGATCCGCTAAACGAGGTAACCAAATGCTTTTTCGCCAGCATGTCCAGCGCATCCTGCACGCCGGTTTCAGCCAGCGTCATCACGGGTTCGCGGTTCGATTTCTGGTTACAGGCCGTGACCACGCCGTTCAACGACATGGGATACTGATCGGGCGTCGTCACCTGCTTTTCCAGCAGGCAGCCAATAATGCGCGCCTCAACGGGCGAAAGAAGAATTTTCATCAAAGAGGTCCACGTCGTTCGGGTGTCCATTCTCTGGCGGTCAGCGCGGTCAGCACGTGATCCTGCCAGCGTCCGTCTATCAGCAGATAGTCTTTGGCATAGCCCTCTTTTTCAAAGCCGAGCCGGGCCAGTAAGTTGCCGCTGCGCTGATTATGCGGCATGTAGTTCGCCATAATTCTGTGCATATGTTGCTGGCGCTGCATATAACGAATAGCCGACTGGAGCGCCTCGAACATCATGCCCTGTCCCTGCCATTTCTGCCCCAGCGAATAGCCCAGATAGCAGGCGTGAAACGAGCCGCGCACCACGTTACTGAAGTTGGCCACGCCGCGCACTTCGTTTTCGTCCGGATCCATCACCGCAAAATAGTAGGCGTTGCCCTGCTTATGCATATCGGTGATCAGCCCCAGCCGCGCCTGCCAGCCGGAAGGATAGCAGTGGCTTTCATCCCGAATCGGCTCCCAGGGCTTAAGAAATGCCCGGTTTTCCGCATAGTAATCCGCCAGACGCCAGGCGTCTCTCTCGTGTACCAGGCGCACGACCAGCCTGTCGGTAGTCAGGCGCACTTTAGGGGCTGCGGAACGATAGCCAAACATCTTCTCTCCTGAATTCAGCCGATCATAAATAAAAGCGCCGCGTTGCGTCGACGGCACGTCTTTTTACTATAACCGCCTGATTGCAGTCGGGTAAAATAATGCCGGGAAATATTCCCGTTGTGAATGGCGGAAACGGCTGAAACGCACGATAGCTGGCGCACCGGTTTGCCCTGTCAGCCGTTCTCTTCCATACTCCCTGCATACATTAAGAAGGTTAATGGTATTTGCCGTTACCTTTATCGCTGTAAGGAGGCACTTTTGAAACTGTTTATTTACGAACACTGTCCGTTCTGCGTAAAGGCACGCATGATCTTTGGCCTGAAAAACCTGCCGGTCGAACTGGTGGTGATGCTGAATGACGATGAAGAAACGCCGAAGAAGCTGATCGGACAAAAAATGGCGCCGATCCTGATGAAAGAAGACGGCAGCTGCATGCCGGAAAGCCTGGATATCGTCGCCTTTGTTGATAAAAGCGACGGCGAGCCGCTGCTGACGGGCCGTCCTAATCCCGCGATCAGCGACTGGCTGCGTCACGTTAACAGCTATCTGAACAAGCTGCTGCTGCCTCGCATCGCCACGGCATCCTTTGCCGAGTTCGCCACGCCCGAAGCGCGCCGCTACTTCACGGAGAAAAAAGAAGCCAGCGTCGGCAGCTTTGACGAGCTGAGGCAGCATTCCGCAGGCTTTATTAAAAATATCAATGACGATCTGCGCAAGCTCGACAAGCTGATTGTGAAGCCCAACGCGGTGAACGGCGAGCTGTCGCTGGATGATATCCACCTTTTCCCGGTGCTGCGTTCCCTGACCCTGGTAGCGGGCGTCGACTATCCCAGCCGCGTGGCTGACTATCGCGACAATATGGCGAAACAGACGCAGATCAATCTGCTTTCTTCCGTGGCTGCCTGATCTTCCGGGGCCGTTTTCACGGCCCCGCCTTATTTCGTCACAACTTTTCCCACCAGCCGGGTGACTCTTTGTCATTTGTCGGGCAAGCTATCGCTGCGCGTCAGAAGGGGTAACTGACGTCATAACGTGACGAGGAGCACTATGAACAATCTTATGCGGGGCGCGATGGCCCTGATGCTGGCGCTGAGCCTGGCGGGCTGCAACAAGCTGACTCAATATTCCGTCAGCGAGCAGGAAGTAAACCAGGCGCTGCAAAAGCATAATAATTATGAAAAGCAGATTGGCGTGGCCGGGCTGATCGATGCCCATATTGTCCTGACCGATCTCAACAGCAAAATCGGACGCGAAGAGGCGGACAAAGTCACGCTGACCGGTAAAGCTACCGTGGACATCAGCTCGCTGTTCGGCCCACAGCACGCGGAAATGCTGCTGACCATGAAGGCGCAGCCTGTTTTCGATAAGGAAAAGGGGGCAATCTTCCTGAAAGATATGCAGCTGACCGACGTCCAGGCGCAGCCCGCGAAAATGCAGGGCGTGCTGAATACGCTGACGCCCTACCTGAATCAGTCGCTGAAAGAGTATTTCAATCAGAAGCCGGCTTACCTGCTCAGCACCGATCGCAGCAAGGCGGAGTCGATGGCGAAGCGTTTCGCTAAAGGTCTGGTAGTGAAGCCTGGCGAGCTGGTGATCCCATTTACTGATTAACACCTCAGGGTTTCCCAATTGCTGCGGGAAACCCTGATTTATTTCTCCGCCGCCTTTATAAAGCAGGTGCAAACGCTATGGGAAACCCTGGCCCATTTCGCTGCCGCCCTCATAAAGCAGGTGCAAACGTTTGGCTTTCCCTTTATCCTTGATACCCGGCCAAATCGCGCCATACGATTTCACTTCTGCCGGAGCCTGTTCATGACTGCACACCCTCAGCAACTTATTATCCGCCGCCCTGACGACTGGCATATCCATCTGCGAGACGATGAGATGCTGAAAACCGTGCTGCCCTTCACCAGCGAGGTCAACGGTCGGGCAATCGTTATGCCTAATCTGGTGCCGCCGATTGTCAGCGTAGCCGCCGCCGTGGCCTATCGCGATCGCATCCTGGCCGCCGTGCCGGAAGGCCACCGTTTTACGCCGCTGATGACCTGTTATCTGACCGATTCGCTGGCTGCGGACGAGGTCGAGAAAGGCTTTAGCGAAGGCGTGTTTACCGCTGCCAAACTTTATCCCGCCCATGCGACCACCAATTCCAGCCACGGCGTGACCAATATCGATGCCATCGCCACCGTGCTGGAGCGGATGCAGAAAATCGGCATGCCGCTGTTGATCCACGGCGAAGTGACCGATGCGCACATCGATATTTTCGATCGCGAGGCACGCTTTATCGAAACCGTGATGGAGCCGTTGCGCAAACGCTATCCGGCGCTGAAAGTGGTTTTTGAGCATATCACCACCAAAGAAGCCGCTGAGTACGTTCAGGAAGGCAATCATCTGCTTGGTGCTACCATCACCCCGCAGCACCTGATGTTCAACCGTAACCATATGCTGGTGGGCGGCGTGCGTCCGCATCTTTACTGTCTGCCCATCCTGAAGCGCAACGTGCATCAGGAAGCACTGCGCAAAGTGGTCGCCAGCGGCCACGAACGCTTCTTTTTGGGAACGGACACCGCGCCGCACCTGCGTCATCGTAAGGAGGCCAGCTGCGGCTGTGCAGGCGTGTTTAATGCCCCTTCTTCCCTGCCCGCCTACGCCACCGTGTTTGAAGAGCTGGGCGCGCTGGCGCATTTCGCCGCGTTCTGTTCCGAGAACGGCCCGCGCTTCTACGGCCTGCCGCTGAATGAAGGCACGCTGAAGCTGGTGCGTCAGCCGTGGACGGTGCCGGAGAGCGTCATGCTGGGCGAAGACACGCTGGTGCCTTTCCTGGCTGGCGAAACGCTGAACTGGCGCGTCGAGCTGTAATTCAGACAAAATGATTGCTTCCGCCGATCTTACTGTATATATTCACAGTGAATTCATCGGAGGCTTTTATGCGTATTGAAGTCACTGTAGCAAGAACCACCTCGCTGCCCGCTGGCGCCATCGATGCGCTGAGCGCCGAGCTGAGCAAGCGAATCGACAAACAATTTCCTGAATCCGCCCACAGCGTTTCGGTACGCTACGCCGCAGCCAATAATCTGACGGTGATGGGCGGCGGTAAAGAGGCAAAAGACCAGATTACCGATATCCTGCAGGAAACCTGGGAAAGCGCCGACGACTGGTTTATCACCGACTGATCGACGTCCCGTGGTCTTTCCGTTTTTTGCCGGGCTTCGCCGTCCGGCTTTTTTCTTTTCTCCCCTCTTTGCTCCTGACGGAATCTGGCTATAGTAGAGTGACCAAATATGCGTTGCTGCCGCTGGCTAAGAGGTCTGCCATGAATGTTGAAAATCCTGAAGAAGCGATGACGTTTGGCGAGCTGCTGGCGCTGATCGCCGATCAACAGCGCCGCCTGAGCGTGCTGGAAGTTGCTTTCTCCTCTCTCTCTTTGTGCCTGGATGAACAGGCCGCGCTGCGGCTGGTCGACAAGCTTCGTCTGGAAGCGACCCGTTCAGATTATGATGAAAATAAGCGGCAGCACTTCGCCGCGCTGGCCGATGAGTTAGCCAAACGAGCCGGGTGAATAATATTTACTCAAGTATTGTTATTTCGCTGCCGATATTTATTATATCGGGAGCACCCGCTCTTAGTTTCTGCGTACGCAATCCCGTAACAATTAAAGGCAATCGGCTCAGATCGACATTTCATTCTGCGAACATTGGAATTTCTGTTATAATTTTCCTGTTCTATGAAAAAAAGCCGCATTGAACCTCGATAAATCACTTCGTTGTCATTGTTAACACGAGTAATAAGGGGGTTATAATGGACAGAAACAAAGAGGTTATCCAGACACATCCCCTCGTTGGGTGGGATATCAGTACCGTAGACAGCTACGATGCTATGATGATCCGTCTGCATTCACTTTCATCAAATGAACAGCCAGACGATGAAGCTGAAGTGGGCCAGACCTACTGGCTGACCACCGATGTTGCCAGACAATTTATCTCCATTCTCGAAGCTGGCATAGCGAAGATAGAAGCTACTGAATATCAGGATCGCGACTACAAAAAGCACTAATTTCGTCCGCGTTGACCTGAAGGCACCCAGATGGGTGCCTTTTTCATTTCTGCCGCATTTTTTTTCATTCCAGCCGCATTTTGCTATTCTGCCTGCCTGTATAACCGATGGAGCCAGGTACTGATGGTTTATGACTTAATTGTGGTGGGCAGCGGCTCGGTAGGTGCAGCGGCCGGCTGGTACGCCACCCAGGCGGGACTGAATGTCCTGATGATCGATCGGGCGCATCCGCCCCATCGCGAAGGCAGCCATCATGGAGACACGCGTTTAATTCGCCACGCTTACGGCGAAGGCGCCCGCTACGTGCCGATGGTATTGCGCGCTCAGCAGCTGTGGGACGAGCTGGAGCAGCAGTGCGGCGAGCGAATTATGCAGCGCAGCGGCGTGCTGAATCTTGCGCCTGATCGTTCCGAATTTATCCGCAACGTGCGGCAGAGCGCCGAAACCTATAGCCTGCCGGTGGAGATCTTCAGCGGTGAAGATGCCATGCGGCGCTGGCCGCAGCTGGCCGTCCCTGAAAACTATACGGGGATTTACGAGCCGCAGTCCGGCTATCTGAAATCCGAACTGGCTATTCGTCACCTGATCCGCCTGTGCAAAGAAGCGGGCTGCGCGCAGCTGTTTAACTGCGCGGTCACCGGGCTGGAGGAGCGTGACGGCCTGCAAGTCGTCCAGACCCCGGAAGGCGCCTTCCGGGGCAAAAAGCTGCTGCTGAGCGCCGGAACCTGGATCAAAACGCTGCTGCCGGAACTGCCCGTCACCCCTGTCAGAAAAGTCTTTGCCTGGCATCAGGCGGACGGCCGCTACAGTGAAAATAATAAGTTTCCCGCGTTTGCCGTGGAAATGCCGGACGGCACCCATTTTTATGGATTTCCTGCTGAAAACAACGCGATCAAAATCGGCAAGCACAACGGCGGTCAGCCGATTAGCGCGCCGGAACAACGTAAGCCTTTTGGCGCCGTTGCTGAAGACGGCAGCGAACTCTTCGGATTTTTACGACAGTTTTTACCCGGCGTAGGCGTTTGCCTGCGTGGTGAAGCCTGTACCTACGATAATACGGCGGACGAAGATTTTATTATCGATACGCTGGGAGCAGACAGGTTGATTATTAGCGGGCTAAGCGGACACGGATTTAAATTCGCCACGGTATTGGGTGAAATCGCCGCGCAATTTGCTCAGGGAAAAACCGCAGAATTTGATTTAACGCCCTTCTCACTTTCCCGCTTATAAATAAAAAAGGCGGCATCGTTAAATGCCGCCTTTCCATAACGCTAATTATTTCCAGCCGTCATCTGATAACGGCGAGAAATATTATTTAACCGACGCCGCCGCATCTTTCTTTTGCTGACGCAGACGGAGTTTTTTCACCAGCTTGTGCGCTTCCGCTTCGCTGCCAACCGCAGGCGCTGAACCGGTCAGCGGCTTACGTGCCGTTTCACGCATGGTAAAGACGGTGATCACGCCGATTGCGCCAGCGCCCATCAGATAGTAAGCCGGCATCATCAGGTTATGCGTCGTTTCCACCAGCCAGGTAGTAATCAGCGGCGTGGTGCCGCCAAACAGCGAAACGGACAGGTTAAAGCCGATCGCCAGCGCGCTATAGCGAATATCCGTGGCAAACAGCGCAGGCAGCGTGGCCGGCATCGAGCCGCTAAAGCAGGTGTGCAGCACGCCAAGGATGATCAGCCCGGCAAACACCAGCCACATATTACCGGAACCAATCAGCATCATGCTTGGGATAGCCAGCACAATCAGGCCGATAGCGCCGCTTAAAATAACCGGACGACGGCCCAGGCGATCGTTCCAGTGCCCGGAAAACAGCGTCAGCGGCATCATCACAAACATCACCACCAGGATCAGCAGCAGGCTGCTCATCTCGCTCAGGCCGAGGATACCGGTCAGGTAGCTTGGCATATAGGAGGTCAGCATGTAGTTGGAGACGTTAAACAGCAGCACCAGGCCAATACATTTCAGCATCTGGGCGCGATATTTGCTCAGCATTTGCAGCAGCGTCAGACGCGGCTTGCTGTGTTCCAGCGCGTCCTGCTTTTCCATATGCTTCTGGAACGCCGGAGTTTCTTCCAGCTTCAGACGGACATAGAGACCAAACAGCCCCAGCGGCGCGGCGATAAAGAACGGAATACGCCAGCCCCAGTCCAGTAGCGTCGCCTCCGGCATCGCCGCCGTCAGGCCGGTGACCAGCCCTGCGCCGAGCAGATAGCCGCCTAACGTGCCGAACTCCAGGAAGCTACCCATAAAGCCGCGACGGTTATCGGTAGAGTATTCGGCGATAAAAGTCGCCGCGCCGCCATATTCACCGCCGGTGGAGAAGCCCTGCACCAGGCGAGCGACCAGCAGCAGAATTGGCGCAAGAATACCGATGCTGTCATAGCTGGGGATCAGGCCGATACAGAAGGTACCGATAGCCATCATAATCATGGTGACGGCCAGCACTTTCTGCCGTCCAACTTTATCGCCCAGCGGCCCGAACACCAGCCCACCGATAGGACGCACCACAAAGGCTGCCGCAAAGGCACCAAAGGCGGCAAGCAGCTGGGCCGCCGAACTGCCGCCGGGGAAGAAGACCTTACCAATAGTCACGGCCAGATAGCTGTAGACGCCGAAGTCGAACCATTCCATCGCGTTACCGAGCGCGGCTGCGCCTACGGCACGCTTCAGCATGTCGTTATCCACGATGGTGATATCGTCTACGGTGAGTTCTTTCTGTTTTTTCTGCCAGAAGTGCTTTTTATGTCTGTTTTCTGAGTGCGTGCTCATGCAGTCCCCTTAATGAGAATGACTGGCAGCATCATAGCTTTCGTTGCCGGTGGAGCCTGTAGAGAAAGAAGGGAATGAAAGCTATAAAGCAGCGAAGATTAAAAGTACGGCGCTTAAAAACGTTTCTTTACGGGAATTTACTCTATACGACAGTCTTCTTTTTATCAAGTTTGTGACAGAAATTGCTGTAATAGCCATTTTAATACTGTGCGTATCGCGTTGTGGGGCCGGAAGGCAGCAGGACGCCCTGCCTGAAAAAGCCGTGCTGATGCGCTACTGACTGCTGAGATTGACATTCTTTACGGGCTTTCAGTATGTTGTAACTATATGTAGACAACAAAACGTTAGCGCAATGTTAGCGAGGCAAAAAAGTGAGAAAACAGGGAATTGCCGCCGTTACCGGCTGAAAGAGCAAAAAAGGCCGGTAAAACCGGCCCTGAATGCTGCCTGACGGTCACTCAGTTATCGGGCGTTGGGATTTTTAGCGTCATATTCAGCAAGCCGCGCGACTTGTTGAAAATTTTATTGCCGTTTTCCCGACCGGCGCGACGCGCCCGCTGTTCTTCCGGCGCCAGCGCCAGCTCTTCCATACAGATTGGGCTACAGCAGTCGTGATACTTTTCCGCACAGCTGGCGCACTGAATAAACAGCAGATGGCAGCCGTCGTTTTTGCAGTTAACGTGCGTATCGCAGGCCGTGCCGCACTGATGGCAATGCGCAATAACATCATCGGAAATACGTTCGCCCATGCGCTCATCAAAAACAAAGTTTTTGCCCTTGAAGCGTACCGGCAGCCCCTGCTCGCGTGCGCGACGCGCGTATTCGATAATGCCGCCTTCAATGTGATAGACGTTCTCAAAACCGTTGTGCCGCATCCAGGCGCTCGCCTTTTCACAGCGGATCCCGCCGGTGCAGTACATCACAATTTTTTTATCTTTGCTGTCCTGCAGCATATCCACGGCCATCGGCAGCTGGTCGCGGAAGGTATCCGCCGGGATTTCCAGCGCGTTGTCAAAGTGCCCGACTTCATACTCGTAGTGGTTGCGCATATCGACAAAGACCGCATCCGGATCGTCCAGCATGGCGTTGACCTCGCCCGCTTTCAGGTAGCCGCCGACGTCGCTGGCATCGAAGGTTTCGTCTGCGATGCCGTCAGCAACGATGCGCTCGCGCACTTTCAGACGCAGCACCCAGAACGATTTTCCGTCATCGTCGAGCGCTATATTCATTCGCAGGTTATCCAGCGCCGGGTCGAAAGCGTAAAGCATCGTCTTCATCGCTTCATAATTGCTGGCCGGCACGCTGATTTGCGCATTGATCCCTTCTGCGGCGACGTAAACGCGACCAAACACTTTCAGTTTGGTTAAGGCGATATAGAGCGCGTCACGAAACGCTTTGGGATCGGTGATGGTGAAATACTTGTAAAAAGAGACTGTGGTACGCGGCTCGGTCTCGGCCAGCATCCGCGCTTTCAGCTCTTCATTAGAAACAAGGTTATGTAACACTGGCATGGTGTACGTTCCTGCGACTTTTGAGAAATTTTGCGGGCGATATCATACCTGAATAGCGCCAGAAGCAAACCAAAATCGGGACGCAGCGTAAAAAATTTGTCTCAGGAAAGTTAGAGCCTTGCAACAGGCGGAAAAGCATATCCGGACCAACATCACAAAAAAATCCGCCTATAGTTAGCCTGTTCCGACTTAATTTTTTACGGAGATATTGCATGAGTCAGCTATTTACCCCAATCGAGCTGGGCAAGTTAACGCTTAAGAACCGTATCGCCATCGCACCGATGTGCCAGTACTCCGCCGAGCACGGCAAAGCCACCGCCTGGCACCGCATTCATCTGGGTCATCTGGCGCTCTCCGGCGCCGGCCTGCTGATTGTCGAAGCGGCGGCCATTGAAGCCGCCGGCCGCATTACGCCGCAGGATTTAGGCCTGTGGGATGACGAAACCGAACAGGCGCTGGGCAGCGTGCTGCAGGATGTACGCAGCTATTCCACGATGCCGATTGGTATCCAGCTGGCCCATGCCGGCCGCAAAGCCTCTACCGATGTGCCATGGCGCGGCGGCGGTTTCCTGCAGCCGGAACAGGGCGGTTGGCAGACCTCCGCGCCTTCTGCGGTGCCTTTCAGCGATGACGATAACGCGCCGGTTGCGCTCACGCTCGAACGTATTGAAGAGATCAAACAGGCCTTCGTCGACAGCGCTGTTCGTGCCGATCGCCTTGGTCTGGATCTGGTGGAAGTTCACGCCGCGCATGGCTATCTGCTGCATCAGTTCCTGTCACCGCTTTCCAACAAGCGCGAAGACCAGTACGGCGGCTCGCTGGAAAACCGTATGCGCCTGACGCTGGAAGTGTTCCGCGAGGTGCGTCGCGTATTCCCGGCAGACAAGCCGGTTGGCGTGCGTATTTCCGCTACCGACTGGGTAGACGGCGGCTGGGATCTGGCGCAGTCCATCGCGCTGAGCAAAGCGCTGGAGGCGGAAGGCTGTGCCTATATCCACGTGTCCAGCGGCGGCCTGGCACCGCAGCAGAAAATCACCGTCGGCCCGAACTATCAGGTGCCTTTCGCTGCGGCGATTAAAAAAGAAGTCGCCATCCCGGTGATTGCGGTCGGGCTGATTACCGAACCGCGCCAAGCGGAAGCGGTGCTGGTGGAAGGTGAAGCGGATATGGTCGCGCTGGCTCGCGGTATGCTTTATAACCCGCGCTGGCCGTGGCATGCCGCCGCCGAGCTGGGTGCGAAGGTGGACGCGCCAGAGCAATACTGGCGTTGCGAACCCCATGAAGTCAAAGGGCTGTTTAATTCGTAGTCCCTGTTAACCAGCGCGCGCCCGCGCGCTGGTGTTTAAACCTTCTGAATCTCAACGCATTATTTCAGTTCGCTGTCAAAAAATGGCACAATAGGTCATAAATAATAAATCCCGGGCAGCATAATGGTGCCCCTTTTTTACGATCTGGAAACTCATGACTCAGCTGCCTCAGTTTTCGCGCGCTTTGTTGCATCCCCGTTATTGGTTTACCTGGTTGGGTATTGGTCTGCTCTACGTGCTGGTGCTGTTGCCCTATCCCGTGCTCTATCGCCTCGGTTGCGGCCTGGGTCGTCTTTCCATGCGTTTTATCACTCGCCGCGTGGCGGTAGCCCGACGCAATCTGGAACTTTGCTTCCCTGAAATGCCGGAAGCGGAGCGCGAGGCGATGGTGGTTCGCAACTTCGAATCCGTCGGCATGGGCTTAATCGAAACCGGCATGGCCTGGTTCTGGCCCGACTGGCGCATCAGCAAATGGTTTCAGGTCAGCGGTCTGGAGCATATCGACAAAGCGCATCAGGAAGGCAAAGGCGTGCTGCTGATCGGGATGCATTTTCTGACCCTGGAACTGGGCGCCCGCATCTTCGGCATCCATAATCCCGGTATCGGCGTTTATCGTCCTAACGACAACGCGCTGCTGGACTGGCTGCAAACCTGGGGCAGAATGCGATCCAATAAAAGCATGTTGGATCGCAAGGATCTGAAAGGCATGATCCGCGCGCTGAAAAACGGCGATATTATCTGGTACGCGCCCGATCATGACTACGGCCCAAAAAGCAGCGTGTTCGTGCCCTTTTTCGGCGTGGAAAAAGCGGCTTCCACCAAAGGCAGCTATCTGCTGATCCGCAGCGGCCAGCCCGCCGTGATCCCTTTTGTGCCGCGTCGCTTACCGCACGGCAGAGGCTATGAGATGGTGATCCTGCCGGCGGAAGAGAATATGCCGCTGGATGATGAAGCTGCTACCGCCGCGCGAATGAATAAAGTCGTCGAGCACGGCGTGCTGATGGCGCCGGAGCAGTATATGTGGCTGCACCGCCGCTTTAAAACGCGCCCCGCAGGCGAACCCTCTCTGTATTGATGCTCCGGGCGGAACCGACCCCGCCCGTTTCTCAACCACGGCTCAATCCTCCCGCGTTTTCCCCGGCGGGTGCTATTAAGTCGTGCGCTTTAGGCGCATACTTAGTCTGCTAACAAACTGACCAGGCTGCGCTTATGGCTGTGACCGATGCTTCCCCTTCCCCGATTAACTGGCAAAAAAACCTCTTTGTCGCCTGGTGCGGCTGTTTTCTGACCGGCGTCGCCTTCAGCCTCGTGATGCCCTTTCTGCCGCTTTACGTCGAGCAGCTTGGCGTAACCGATCCGCAGTCGCTGAATCTTTGGTCGGGGGTGGTATTCAGCATTACCTTTTTGTTTTCCGCTGTCGCGTCGCCATTCTGGGGCGGGCTGGCCGATCGTAAAGGCCGCAAAATCATGCTGTTGCGGTCGGCGCTTGGCATGGCGATAGTGATGGTGCTGATGGGGATGGCCACCTCCATCTGGCAGTTTCTGGCGCTGCGGGCGTTGTTAGGTCTGCTGGGCGGTTTTGTGCCCAATGCCAACGCGCTGATAGCGACTCAGGTGCCGCGGAAGCGAAGCGGCTGGGCGCTGGGCTGGCTGTCGACGGGCGCGGTTAGCGGCGCATTGATCGGCCCACTGATTGGCGGATTGCTGGCCGACAGCTTTGGCCTGCGCCCGGTGTTCTTTATTACCGCCGCCGTGCTGTTTCTCTGTTTCCTGATGACGCTGTTTGCTATCCGCGAAACCTTCGTGCCGGTACAGAAGAAAGATATGCTGCACGCCCGTGACGTTTTTAGCTCTTTAAAACGGCCGAAGCTGGTGCTGGCGCTGTTTGTCACCACGCTGATTATTCAGGTTGCTACCGGATCTATCGCGCCTATTCTGACGCTCTACGTGCGGGATCTGGCTGGCGATATCCAGAATCTGGCGTTTGTCAGCGGAATGATTGCCTCGGTGCCCGGCGTCGCTGCGCTGCTCAGCGCGCCCCGGCTGGGTAAACTGGGCGACCGTATCGGGCCTGAGCGTATTCTTATCGCCATGCTGGTGGTTTCCGTGCTGCTACTGATCCCGATGTCGCTGGTGCAGACCCCTTTGCAACTGGGGATCCTGCGTTTTCTGCTGGGCGCGGCCGACGGCGCGCTGCTGCCCGCGGTACAGACGCTGCTGATCTATAACGTCAGCAATAGCGTCGCCGGACGTATCTTTAGCTATAACCAGTCATTTCGCGATATTGGCAACGTTACCGGGCCGCTGATGGGCGCGGTGGTTTCGGCTCACTGGGGGTTTCGTGCGGTGTTTATCGTGACGGCCGCCATCGTGCTTTTCAATGCGGTTTACTCATGGCGGACGCTGCGCCGCCGCGTGACGAGACCGGACGCGTAAACTATAACGCGCCCAGGAAATTACCTATCGTGTCGGCAAGCTCGCGGATACGCGGCTCGCAGCGGCGATAGTAGGTCCACTTGCCGACTTTGCTCGCCTCCAGCAGGCCCGCTTCCTGAAGCACCTTCAGGCAGAGCGAGGTGGCGGGCTGCGATAAGCCCGCCTTGTCCTGAATCAGGCTGGCGCACACCCCGTAACGGTCGAAGTCATACAGCTGGCTATAGCCGGCAAAGGCTTCATCAGGGTTTTTCAGCCAGGCCAGCACGGCCATGCGTGTCGGATTGGCCAGCAGCTTCATCGCGTTTTCAGGGGTCATCCAGCCTCACAAAATCAGGAACCGTAAAAAGGATAGTCAGTATACCCTTTACGCGTGCCGCCATATAGCGAAGCGGCATCCACGGCGTTCAGCGGATAGCCGTGGCGAAAGCGTTCCGGCAGATCCGGGTTGGCGATAAAGGTTCTGCCAAAGCCAAACAGATCGCCCCAGCCCTGTTGCAGCACGTGTTCTGCCTTTTCCTGGGTGTAGCGGCCGGAATAGATAATTGGCCCGCGCCAGGCTTTACGCAGCGCAATGCGGAAGGTTTCCGGCAGATCGGGGCTGTTATCCCAGTCGGCTTCTGCGATTGACAGATAACCGATCTCAAGCGTATTCAGCATCTCTGCCGCTACGGTGTAGGTAGTCTGCGGATCGCTTTCCACCAGGCCCAGGTAAACCCGCTCTTCATCCGTACTGGTAAACAGCGGTGCAAAGCGTACCCCGACGCGATGGCTGCCAAACACGGAACTGACCGCTTCGGTAACTTCTTTCAGGAAGCGCAGCCTGTTTTCCAGCGAGCCGCCATATTCATCGGTGCGGAAATTGCTGTGTTCGGAAATAAACTGATTGATCAGGTAGCCGTTGGCTGAATGCAGCTCAACGCCGTCAAACCCGGCTTCCTTCGCGTTTTGCGCCGCCGTGCGGTACAGCTCGACAATCTCTTTGACTTCGGCGGTGGTCAGTTCGCGCGGCGCATCCGGCGCGGTCAGGATGCCTTCGCCCGGTCCGGTTTCGATAAAGACGCGTACGCCCGTTGCAGGCACGGCAGACGGCGCCACCGGCGGCTGCTTGCCCGGTTGCAGTTCGCTATGTGAAACGCGTCCCACATGCCACAGCTGGCAAAAAATTGTTCCGCCTTCCTGATGGACGGCTGCGGTGACCTTTTTCCAGCCCGCAATCTGCTCCGCGCTGTGGATACCTGGCGTCCAGGCGTAGCCCTGCCCGCGCGGTTCAATCTGCGTGCCTTCCGTGATCATAAAACCGGCGCTGGCGCGCTGGCGGTAGTAGTCCACCATCATCTCGCCCGGCACGTTGCCCGGCTGGTCGCTGCGGCAACGCGTCAGCGGCGGCAGCACGATACGGTTACGTAAGGTCAGATCGCCAATTTGCAAAGGCGTAAACAGGGTTTGCTTGCTCATGATTCCACTCGCTCAGGTAATAAGAGCCGCTATTATATTTAAACATTTAAATGTGTAAATTCATTTTGTGCTGTTGATGAAATATTAGCGATGCTTCAGCCAATCATCCGGGTAACCCATTGATATCGTTCGTATGTGGAGGAATAAGCCGTTTTGTGCAGGTTTTATGCTAAAACTGTTTAAAGTTTTTTCAGGGTGTGACGATAAATAATACAGACGGTGACGGGCATCCTGGCGCCGTATCCGAACCCTGGTTAAACTTTAAGGAAACGATTATGTCCGTTATCAATACTAACATCATGTCCCTGACCACTCAGAACAACCTGAACAAATCACAGGCTTCTCTGAGCACCG
>NZ_JARUWZ010000021.1:0-77900 GCF_030433775.1 Erwinia sp. PsM31 | reverse complement strand
AGTGTGGGGCCTCCCCATGCGAGAGTAGGGAACTGCCAGGCATCAAATTGCAACAGCCCCGACCTCACGGTCGGGGTTTTTTGCGTTTGTGGGCCGGGAAAAAGCGGCTCCGCAGCGGATAAAGCGCGCAGGGGCCCGGAATTTCCCTTTACGGCCCGGCACGTATAAAAACCGCGCTTTATTCTCTTCAGGCGGAACTCTCGCATCATTTAACTGCTCAAAATAAAAGTTGTTATCGATCTTCTGACTCGCCTCTGCGGTTATGCCTTCACCGAGCATTTATACCCTAATCCAGTTCCTTTTTGTCGTCAGAAGAACGCTCTCCTCACGGCAAAACAGCGCTAAAACGGATCTGCGTCACAAATCTATTCGTCTCTGAAAAAACATATTCTTAACATTACGCGGGTGCGGTTTACTGCTGGTTGCTGTTTCACTTTTGACGCTAATTATTAGCAAGGAAAAATGCGAGGAGGAATTATGTTCGATGCCGCATCGTCTAAGACAGACGCCGCCAGCACTTCTGTCATCACTACCCGTCAACGGATTTGGGCCATCGTAGGCGCTTCTTCAGGTAATCTTGTTGAATGGTTTGATTTTTATGTCTATTCCTTCTGCTCCCTCTATTTCGCCCATATCTTTTTTCCTTCGGGTAATGCCACCACGCAGCTGCTGCAAACAGCAGGCGTATTCGCCGCCGGTTTTTTAATGCGACCGGTCGGCGGGTGGCTGTTCGGCTATATTGGCGACAAACACGGGCGCAAAACTTCCATGCTGATCTCTGTTTGCATGATGTGTTTTGGCTCGCTGGTTATCGCTTGCCTGCCAGGCTACGCTGCGATTGGCGTTTGGGCGCCCGCGCTTCTGCTGCTGGCTCGTTTGTTTCAGGGATTATCAGTAGGAGGAGAATATGGCACCAGCGCGACCTATATGAGTGAAGTCGCGATTGAAGGTAAAAAGGGCTTCTATGCGTCATTCCAATACGTCACACTGATCGGCGGTCAGCTGCTGGCTTTGCTGACCGTGGTCGTTCTGCAACAGCTTTTATCCGATGAAGATTTACGCGCATGGGGCTGGCGCATTCCTTTCGCGCTGGGCGCGCTGCTTGCCGTTGTCGCGCTCTATTTACGCCGTTCTTTAAATGAAACCTCCGACAAAAAAAGCCGCACGCATCAGGATGCCGGATCGTTAAAAGGGCTCTGGAAGCACCGTCGTGCATTTATAATGGTATTAGGATTTACCGCTGGCGGTTCGTTAAGTTTTTATACTTTTACCACCTATATGCAGAAGTATCTGGTGAATACCTCAGGGATGGATACGCGCAGCGCCAGCGCATTAATGACGGCGGCACTTTTTATCTTTATGCTGATCCAGCCTTTGATCGGCGCGCTTTCCGATAAGATCGGCCGGAAAGGATCGATGCTGATCTTTGGCGGCATGGCGGCGATCTGCACCGTGCCGATCCTGACGATATTGCAAAACGTCCAAAGCAGTTGGGTCGCCTTTGCGCTGGTCATGCTTGCCCTGTTGATTACCAGTTTTTATACCTCAATCAGCGGTATCCTGAAGGCGGAGATGTTCCCGCCAGAGGTGCGTGCGTTGGGCGTGGGGCTTTCCTATGCGGTGGCTAACGCTTTATTTGGCGGATCGGCGGAATATGTGGCTCTGTCGCTTAAGGCGGCGGGAAGCGAGAATAGTTTTTTCTGGTATGTTTCCGCTATGGGCGCGGTTGCCTTCCTGGTATCGCTGCTGCTGCATAAGAAAGGGAAGGGGATGAAGCTTTAACGAGCCGTATTCCAGAGAGTATAGCCGGTGGCGGCGCCGGCTATATCCCAGCTGAAATCTTTCCAGCTCCAGCCTGAACCCGCTTCGCGACTGTCATAAAACTCCTTGCCCGCGCCCAGGCTGATGGAGAACAGCAGGCCGAAACCGCCGCTGTGGCTTTCATGCCAGTTCTGACGTTCGCCGTAAGCGGTGCCCGCCGCAGAAAGAAACGCGGAAGAAAAGAAGTGTTCCGCTTTATCTTTACCTGTCCAGCTGTCTTGGGCCATATGGCTACAGCCGGAACAGCAAAGCAGAATAAGAGGAAGCAAGCGCATAAAAAAAGCCCTGTATGACTGACAGGGCTTAGTATAGCTGGCTTACAGAATACGGCTGATTAGCCTGTCGATGCGAATACGTCGCAGGCGGCGGATCAGCTTTCTGACCTTGACCGGATAGTCCGCAATGCTTTCCAAATCCCGATAGTGTTGCACAACCGTGGTATGTTCGCGGATCAGCGCCAGCTCTTTTTCGCGCTGTGCGGCCAGTTCCTGGAGCGGGTCATGGATCAACACGGCGTTTTCCAGGTCAAGCCGCCAGGCGCGCGGATTGAGGTTGTTGCCGGTGATCAGCATCCACTCTTCGTCCACCCACATGCCTTTCAGATGGTAGCTGTTCTCGCCATCTTTCCACAGCCGCACGGTCAGCTGACCGCTGGTGACATAATATTGCAGGCGGCTGAGGAAGCGGCGCAGGTTAATCTCATACAGATAAGGCAACGCGCCGATAATTTTAAAAGGCTGATCCTGCGGGATATAGAAATCATTTGCGGTCTTGTCGCCGACGATGATTTCAACGTCTTTGCCCCGGCGCAGCAGCCAGATAATATTACGGACCAGGATCGCGGGCAGGTTGAAATAGGGCGTACAAAGCGTCAGCTTCTGCTCGGCACAGGGCATCAGATGATAAATGGTTTTATTCAACAGGCTGCGTTTACCCAGCCCGACCAGCGGCGTGACCGCCAGCTGCTCGTTGTTGGCGTCGCCTTCGAAATCATAATCGAAGCCACGCAGTTCCTGACGAAACTGCCGCGTTTCGTTTTTTATCTCAGGGCTTTTCGGGCGCTCGCGCTGATCGAGCCGGTGAACGGCTTCGGCCTGAATAAGATTGGTGTCAATCCAGTTCAACAGCGTATCGGCCAGCGTGGGATTGGTAATCAGCTGGTAGCGATCGTAACGATAACGCTCGTGCTGATGCAGATAGACGTCGTTCAGACTCGCGCCCGTATAAAGCAGCGTATCGTCAATGACCGAGCCTTTCAGGTGCAGAACGCCCAGCGCTTCACGAGTATTTACCGGCACGCCGTATACAGGAATAGCGATATCGGCATTTTGTTCGGCCATCTCGCAATACCAGTCCGCGTTGGTTGCGCCGCGAGAAGCGCCGATACGGCCTCGCTGCGCGCGATGCCAGTCAACCAGAATGCGGACATCCAGCCCGGGCCGGAGGCGCTTTGCCTCGTACAGCGCGGAAAGGATAGCTCGTCCGCCGTCATCGTTTTCCAGATAGAGCGCCACAAGGCAGATACGTGTTGTCGCCGATGCTATTTTTTCCAGCAGCGTTTGGCGGAAGTCGGCAGGCGTATACAGCGTGGTAAAATCGGCAACCGACTGAGACAGTTTTGGCAGTTGCGCAAGGTGCTGTTGGTGCTTGTTACGTTTGAATTTAGACAGCATCACAGTGCGTTTCTTCTCTGTTCATGGAATAGCCTTTTGCCTTAAAATCATCGCCATAACCGCTAATGTTACCATCAGTCAGGCGGGATGTGGGCAGTTTTACGTTTCCAGACATTAACCGTTTTCCTGTAGCGTCAGGGAGAGCGCGACAATACCGTCCTCAAGCTGGATATCCACGGTAAAACCCAGCTTGCGCGCCAGCGCTATCATGCCGCGATTATTCGGCATAGTAATGCCGTTGAGCTTCAGCAGACCATGTTGACGGGTATAGTCGATCATCTTTTCCAGCAGCTGACGCCCCAGGCCCAGCCCCTTCAAATCGGAACGCACCAGCACCGAAAACTCGGCGTCCACGTTGTCGGCGTCAGAGACCGCGCGGGTTACGCCGACGATCTCATGCTGACGCACCGCAACGATCGCCATCTCCCGATCGTAGTCGATCTGGGTCATGTTAGCCAAATCATCATGGGTGAACTCATTGATCTCACTAAAGTAGCGATAATAAAGATCTTCTTTCGTCACCCGAGCAATAAACTGCTGTAGCAGCGGCTCATCTTCCGGCAGGATGGGCCGGAACAGCAGCGGTTCACCGTTTTTCAGCTGTGCCTGTTCTTCCAGCTGGTGCGGATACGGACGGATAGCCAGGCGCGCTTCGGGATCGCCGTCGAAAGGCGCCAGCTGCATAGTGACATCCAGTAACGAGAAGGTTTCGCCTGCCGCCAGCAAAGGATGGATATCAAGCCGCCTGATCTCCGGACAGTCCACGATCAGGTTGGACACCTGCACCAAAACCCGGCTAAGGCCCGAAATATCCAGCGGCGAAAGCGCGCTGCGTCCGCGTATTTTACCATTTTTAATGGCCTGAATAATCAGATAGCGGGCGAGCGCCATATTCAGCGGCGGCAAGGCTACGGCGGCCTGCCGCTCTGCCTGCCACTCAATGCCGCCTTCGCCCAGCATAATCACCGGCCCGAATACGGGATCCTGCTCCATCACGATACGCAGCTCCTGAGCGCCGGCGCGGTTGGCCATGCTCTGCACCAGCAGCCCGTCGATACGCGCCTGCGGCCAGGCGAGTTTGACCCGGTCGATAATGGCTTCCGCCGCCTGCTGCACCTCGCCAGCCGAGCGCAGATAGAGCATCACGCCCTGGACTTCCGATTTATGCGGGATATCGGGCGAGCGCAGCTTAAGCGCTATCGGATAGCCTGCCTGACTGGCTATCTGTACCGCCTCCACGCTGTCGCTGGCGATCCAGGTTGGCAACGTCGTTAAGCCATAGGCCTGCAAAATGCCCTGGACTTCGTGGGTATCCAGCGTGGTCACGCCCTCTTTCAGCGCCAGGTGAATGAGCTGGTGGGCTTCTGCCGTATTGGTCGCCAGATCGGCCGGAAGCGCGGGCGTTTCGCGCAGCTGCTTCTGATTACGGCGGTATTCCACCATATGCATAAACGCGGTGACCGCGCCTTCCGGCGTACGATAGGTGGGAATACCGGCCTCGCTGAAGTGGCGGCGCGCTTCAGGCGCAGAGAACTCGCCGCACCAGTTGGTCAGCAGGGCGATCTGTTTCGCTCGCGGATGCTTTGCCGTCACCTCTATTAATCGTTGCGCGGTGAGGGTAGCGGGCGCAACGGCGCTGGGCGCGTAAATCACCAGCAGCGCATCGATATCGTGGCTGCCGAGCAGCAGCGACACCACCTGCTGATAGCGTTCTGGCGTAGCGTCATCTTTCAGATCCAAAGGATTGCCGGCCTGGCAGCCGTCCGGCAGACAGCTTTGCAGCGCCGCCGTTAACGCCTCGCCCAGTGTTGCCAGTTTGCCGCCGCGCGCATCCAGCGCATCCAGCGCCAGCGCGGCAGGCGCGGCGCCGTTACTGATAATCATCAGTCGCTCACCGCGCAGCGGCCGCATATAGCTGAGGGTTTCCACCGCGGAAAAGAGCTCGTGCATATCCTGTACCCGCAGCAGGCCTGCACGCTGTATCGCCGCATCCCAGGCGCCGTCCATGCCGCCGGGCGCGCCCAGCAGCTGACGCGCCTGCTGCGAGCGCCCGCTTTTAATCACCAGCACCGGCTTGTTTCGGGCGGCGCTGCGGGCTGCCGAGACAAAGCGCCGTGCGTCGCTTAACTGCTCCAGACAGAGCAGAATAGCGCTGGTTTTGCCGTCGCGCGCCAGAAAATCCAGCAGGTCGTCCACGTCGATATCCAGACTGTCGCCGAGCGCGATAAACCAAGAGAAGCCCAGCTGCCGCTGCTGCGCCCAGTCGAGAATGGTATTAGAGACGGCGGCGGACTGCGAAATAAACGCCAGCCTGCCCTGATAAATAGGCACCGGGGAAAAGCTGGCGTTCAGCCCTTGCCAGGGCGCAAGCAGTCCCAGGCTGTTTGGCCCGAGCAGGCGGATCTGCAAACGGCTGGCGCACTCACGCAGCTCGTCATGCTGGCTGCCCGGCGAAGAGAGAATGATGCAGGCTTTGCAGCCGCGCTCGCCCAGCGCCTGGAGCAGGACGATATTATGGCGACTGTGCGTGCAGATTACCGCCAGGTCGGGGGCAAAGGGCAGGCTGGCGACATCGGGCCAGGCCATCACGCCGCATACGGCCTGATACTTCGGCGTGACCGGCAGAATGGAACCGCTAAACCCTCCCGCCAGCAGATTGCGCATCATCAGATAGCCCGCGCGTTCCGGGCGCGGCGAGGCACCAATAACCGCGATGGATTTGGGGCGTAACAGCGCTTCCAGCCCTCGTTGACTCATAGCCGTCTCCTGTGCAGAAAAAGTGAGTTTAACGCCAACCGACGTCTGGTGCCGTAGCCAGGCCGCAATCCTCGGCATCAGCTCACAAATTTATCTGGTTTACAGGCTGCCAGACAGCAGAGATGCAGCACGCCGTTGATTTTTTACCTGTGCCGTAGAGAAAATCCTGTAATAACCGCGTTGATGTTAAAAAGGTTAAATTCTTAAAGGCTGAACGTTTTTATTTTGACGGACCGGCGCTGCCCGATAGTTACTTTTTTCTCTCTCTCAATTATTACTCTTCGACGGGTAATTATTAAGATTGAGTAAGCAGTGCCTGGCGCGTAATAATATGTCGTCAGCGAATGTTATCCGCCTTTAAGGGGAAGTGTTTTCACTGATGAATATGAATTAAATGAGTCGTCTGATTTTGTTGGTGATGGCAGGGCTTTTACTTTTCAAATAAACAAGTACCCTTGGCCTGTAACAGAAGCAGGCGGCTCATTTTCCCTTACGGGCACGCGGTTTTTCCCCTTATATCGGTACCTTCTGGAGGGCATCAGCCTGGCCTTTGCTGAGCTAAATCACCATAAGGCTGCGCAAGGGGTATCCTGTCTAAATTAACAAGTAGTGGCTTTATATCCGGCTGCTGGTTATTTTTTTTGAGTGGTTTCTGCCCAATTAGAATATCGATATAATATGTAACCGATAGTCCAGAAGAGCCGGAAATATATTATTTTAAACACACATAAAACCCAGAGAGCAGAAAAGGGCGGCCAGTATAAAGGCCGCCCTTTTTTAATCGTCGGATGTCACGGCCGCGCTTTGCTGATGAGACGGATGGTGCGGTTTACCCGCCAGATAGCGCTGGCGAAACAGATCGAAGTGCCGGAAGAGCGCCGTACCCGCTGCGGTATCGCCTGCCTGAAGCAGCAGCTCCGCCGCGACTTCGGCCGTACAGTGCTGGCCGTCGCCGTGCGACTCGCGCAGTTGATAGTTGGACGGGCGGCTGAGCGTCAGCGACATTACCGGCAACGCATCCAGCCACGGGCTTTTGCGGAACATCTTGCGCGCTTCGGTCCAGGTGCCGTCGAGCATAATAAACAGCGGGGGTTTACCGTTGACGGGAGGACGGTTTATCACCGGGCGATCCGCATCGGCGTAGGATTGCGGGAACACCACCAGCGGCTGCACGTCAGGATTTTTTACCGCGGCCAGCAGCCGGGGATCGGGCTCGGTGCGCGACCAGCCGAAAGCCTGCGTATCGGGCAGGATATCGGCAATCAGGCGGCCCGTGTTGCTGGGCTTCATCGGTTCGCTGTCAAACATCACCAGGCAAAAACGACTGCGCGCCGCTACCGGCTGTAGGGTCTCGCACAGGCAGTTCTTTTTTGGCAGCAGGCAGCGCTGACAGCGGGGGATACGATTGCCGCGAGCAAGAAAAGGACGGGTAGCCCGCGCAAGGCGCTCGGCGCGCAGGCGAAGAACGGCGTTTTCGATCATAGGAATTTATCTGGGGAAAACGCCATTCTGGCAGAAAAGCGGTAAAAACAGTAGTGGCCAGGCGAACCTGACCACCAGGGACTCAGAGGTTTTCGTCCAGCCACTCGTTGAAAGGGGCTTTAGGCATCGCGCCGCTGAGCATATCCACCATCTGACCCTGCTTAAAGATCATAATGGTCGGGATGCTGCGGATGCGAAAACGTGCGCTGATCTCCGGCTCCGCTTCGGTATTCACCTTCAGGAAGCGAACCTGGCCGCCGCGCTCTTGCGCAACGTCTTTATATACCGGCGCAAAGTTAACGCAGGGGCCGCACCACGGCGCCCAGAAATCCACGACAACCGGCAGATCGTCCTGTAAATATTTATCCAGCGTGGCGGTAGTGGCGTTAATGACCTCGCCATTGAAAAGCTCGTCGCCGCAGCGGCCGCACTTTGCGCCGTCTTCAATACGTTCCGGCGGCACGCGGTTGGTCGCCTGGCATGAAGCACAAACCGTATTCATGATACACCTCGGTAAGCGATCGCTTACTTTGTTATGATTAAGTAGCGGTAATTATGGTTCGGCTTTGCGTCAGCAACAAAGAGATTTGTTCGATGGGTACAATAGGTCGTGACTCACGCGATTTATGCTGTCTTAAAGGTCAGCACGGCACGGAAACGAGCCTTTAGCGGGAAGTTAATAGCTAAGCGGTGCCACATCAGGTAATCTGCGCGCTTCGCGCTCAGCCAGGTGGAGGGAAAATGAACGACGAATTTAAAGGTAAAAGCGGTAAAGTCAAAGTGATGTATGTCCGCGGCGATGATGAGAGCAGCAGCCGGACGGGAAATCCCCGTACCGGTAAAGGCGCGCCTCGTCCGGACGGCGACCGCCGTTCTTCACGTAATACAGAAAAGCCGCGTGGCGGGCGCGATCGCGACGTAGCAGGCGGTTCGCCATGGCGTACGGTTTCACGCGCGCCGTCAGCGGTAGATGACAAGCCCGATTACGGCGGCATCGGCGGCAAAAGCGGTATCGATCCGGAGCAGATCCGTCGTCAGCGTAATGAAGAAACGCGCGTCTATGGCGAAAACGCCTGTCAGGCGCTGTTCCAGAGCCGTCCCGACTGCATCGTGCGCGCCTGGTTCGTCCAGAGCGTGACGCCGCGTTTTCGCGATGCGCTGAAATGGATGGCCGCCAACCGTAAAGCCTACCATGTGGTAGACGATGCGGAGCTGGCGAAGGCGTCCGGCACCGAACATCACGGCGGCGTCTGCTTCCTGATCAAAAAGCGTCCCGGCATTCAGGTTCGCGAGTGGCTGGCTAAGGCACCAGAGAAAGATTGCGTGCTGGCGCTGGAAGATATCGGCAACCCGCATAACCTGGGCGGTATCATGCGCAGCTGCGCGCACTTCGGTGTGAAAGGGCTGCTGGTGCAGGATGCTTCGCTACTGGAATCCGGCGCGGCGGTACGCACGGCGGAAGGCGGCGCGGAACACGTGCAGGCTATCAGCGGTGAAAGCTTTGCTGAAGGTCTGGATGCGTTTCGCCGTGCCGGTTACGCCATCGTAACCACGTCCAGCCATCAGGGCGAGCCGCTGGCGCAGGCTGCGCTGCCCGCTAAGATGGTGCTGGTATTGGGTCAGGAGAGCGACGGCCTGTCCGACACCACGCTGGAGCAGGGCGACCTGAGCGTTTCTATCGGCGGCACCGGCAACGTGGAAAGCCTTAACGTTTCCGTAGCGACCGGCATTCTGCTGGCGGAATGGTGGCGTCAGAACGCCTGAGGCGAAGCGGGCCGTTAAGGTTCATGAAAGCTGACGGTTAAGCCATTAAAAACGGGCCATTGCGGCCCGTTTTTTTTATATCGACTCAGTGCGCGCCGCCGCCGCCGCTGCCGGAGCCAAACGGCGGCCGCGCAAACCAGACCAGCACCAGCAGAAACAGAAAGACGCCAGCGGAAGCCCAGAAAATCTCGTTGGCGGAGATAATCAGCCCCTGATTAGTGATCTGCTGCGCAATCCAGCCTGAAGCCTGATCGTGCGACATCCCCAGCTGATTCAGCTTGCCGTACATCTCCTGCGAATTGAAGTTGTAAGCGTTCACTGACTCCGTAAGCTGGCTGTGGTGCATCGCCTCGCGGTCGGTCCACATTGTGGTAGTGATCGAGGTGCCGATCGACCCGGCCAGCGTGCGCGTAAAGTTCGACAGGCTGGACGCGGCCGCCAGCCGCTCCGGTGGCAGCCCGGACAGCGTGATGGTGGTCAGCGGCATAAAGAAGCAGGCCACGGCAAAGCCCTGAATAAACTGCGGCCAGGCCGATGCGCCGAAATCCATGCCGGGTTCAAACGTATAGGCTCGCCAGTAAAAGCAAACCGCATACATAATGAAGCTGAAGGTGACCAGCTTGCGCATATCCAGCCGATGGGCGAACCGGCCGATAATAGGCGACAGGATCACCGGCAGGATGCCGACCGGCGCGGAAGCCAGCCCGGCCCAGGTGGCCGTGTAGCCGTAGACCTCCTGCAGCAGCTGCGGCAACAGCACTATCGACCCGAAATAGAGCATATAGGCCAGGCTGATACAGAGGCAGCCGATGGTGAAATTCCGCGACTTAAACAGCGACAGATCGATGATCGGATGGTCGTCCGTCAGCTCCCAGACCAGCAGCACCGCCAGCGCTATCACCGCGACAATGGTTAGCGTGATAATCTCCGGCGAGCTGAACCAGTCCAGTTCCTTGCCACGGTCGAGCATCATTTGCAGCGAGCCAATCCCGACGATCAGCAGCACCAGCCCGACCGTATCAATAGGCCGGATTGCCGTTGCCGTTTCCCGATTGCGCAACGTTTGCAGCGTCAGGATCACCACTACCACGCCGATAGGCACGTTGATAAAGAAGATCCAGCCCCAGTGATAGTTATCGCTGATCCAGCCGCCCAGGATCGGCCCGCAAATAGGCGCGACAATCACCGTCATCGCCCAGAGCGACAGGGCGATGCTGCGCTTCGCGGGCGGATAGTTGCTGAGCAGCAGGCTCTGCGACAGCGGGATCAATGGCCCGGCCACCACGCCCTGCAGGACGCGGAAGAAAATCAACATGCCCAGGCTATTGGACATGCCGCATAGCCAGGAGGCGACGGCGAAAGCGGCGGTCGCCCAGACAAAGAGCTTTACTTCACCCACGCGCTTCGCCAGCCAGCCGGTAATGGGAATAGAAATCGCGTTGGCGACGCCGAACGAGGTCACCACCCAAGTGCCCTGCGAGTTAGAGGCGCCCAGATTACCGGCGATAGTCGGAATAGCGACGTTGGCGATAGTGGAATCCAGCACCTGCATAAACGTCGCCAGCGACAGCGCGATGGTCATCAGAACCAGCTGGGCGCCTTCAAGCGGTTTTTGTGCCATAACAGCCTCCCGCGCGCTCAGCCCGCATTTGCGTGAATGATATCGGCAATCAGCTGGTTGACCGGAGCCAGATCCAACGCCAGCGCGTCGCTTTCATAAGCGGGTTTCTGGCGCACGCTGGTGGCAAGTACGCTGCCGTCTTTATTGCTGGTGTCGATTTTAACCAGCGTCGACAGACCGATGCGCAGCGGATGACGCGCGACCTCGTCAGGGTTTAGCTCGATACGCACCGGCAAACGCTGCACCACTTTGATCCAGTTGCCCGTTGCGTTCTGCGCGGGCAGCAGCGAGAACGCGCTGCCGGTGCCCATATCCAGCCCTACGACTTTGCCGTGATAAACCACGTCGTCGCCGTAAATATCGCTGACAACCGTGGCAGGCTGACCGATACGCACATCGGCCAGCTGCGTTTCTTTATAGTTGGCGTCTACCCAGAGATTTTTCTCCGGCACCACGGCCAGCAGCGGCGTAGTGGTTGAGATCTGCGAGCCAACCTGCACGCTGCGCCGGGAGATGAAACCGTCAATCGGGCTGACAATCTCGGTACGCTGCAAAGCCAGCCACGCGTCACGCAGTTCGGCCGCGCTCTGTTTCACCGCCGGCTGATTCTCCAGAGAGGTATTCAGGATTGCCGCCTGGTTGGCGTTATACTGCTCGATCGCCACCTCAAGCTGAGCCTGAGCCGTAGCGACGGCATCGCGCGCGTGCTGTAAATCTTCGCGTCCGATCAGGTTAGCGGCGCCCAGCGGTTCGCGACGTTTCAGATCGGCCTGCGCCTGCGCCAGCGCGGTTTTTTGCAGCTCAATCGTCGCCTGATACTGCTTGCCGTTGATAATCAGCTGGTGGGTCTGACGCACGCTGGTCGCCAGCGCGGTCTGCGCCTTCTCGAAAGCCTGTTCCGCGTCGGTTTTATCCAGCGTTACCAGCACGTCGCCTTTATGAACGTGGTCGGTATCGTCAAACCAGACCTTGTTGACGCTGCCCGATACCTGCGCCATGACCTGCACCTGATTGCCCGCCACGTAGGCGTCATCGGTTTCCTGGAAATGGCGCAGCACGATAAACCACCAGGCCAGCCATGCCAGCCCGGCGATAACGAATATCAACGCCAGCACGATTAGCGCGCCTTTGCGCTTCTTCTTTTTATTGTTGGGTTGCTGCTGTGCTTCTGCACTCATAAGGTTCTCCACGTTCATCCTGGCAGGCTCCGGAGGCCGGTTCCGGATCCGAAAATGCCAGCGCAAAAGCGCTGGCATCAGTTGGGTTGCGGCTAAAATAGCGATAAGCGGCGGCGGTTGTGTCGCACAATATGCTATTGCGGGAAAGCTTAGCGAGAAAGGGCGGCGATCGTCTCGTCTTCGTCCATTTTATCCAGACGCGTCAGTAGTTTACGCGTTATGCCTTCCAGCTGGCCTTTTTCTGCCGGACTGAGCGCGGACCAGAGCAGCTGCAGACACTGATGCTGCGGCGGCAGCAGCTGGCGCAGAAAATCATGGCCTTTCTCGGTTAAATGCAGATGCAGACAGCGGCGATCGTTATCGCTTTCACGGCGTTCGATCCAGCCGCGCTTTTCCAGCTCATCGGCGATACGGGTGGCGTTAGTACGGGACGAGCCCAGCGCGGAGCTGAGTTCTGAAGGCTGAATACTGTGGTTTTCCTGCGCGTCGAGCGTGATCAGCGCCATAAACAGCGTCTCGTTAATCCCCTGTGCCTTGAGCATTTTGTTGCGGTTTTCCAGCAGCTTGCTCTGCATATGCATGCAGAGGCGCGTCAGCATAATTTCCTGTAAAGGGAAATCTTTCTGACGGTTAGCGCGGAAATTCAGCATCTGTTCAATGGGGGCAAACGAACTTTCCATCTGGGGGAACCTCATAAGTTGCAACTGGTATTGTAACGACGGCGATATAATGTCGTGTCTGTCGGCTGGCATGGCCAGCCAACGCCATCTCTAATGTCCAGGTCACTCCATAACCCAGGGCGTTATGCAGCGCCGGAACGGGGCGCTGCTACAGGTTCTACCTGTCATGCCCGAACCCGGAGGTCGGGCGAAAACGGCAAACCGGCGGGAGTGGGCTGCCAAAAAACGTCAAACCCAATCGCCTGCCAGCAGGCCGGGGTAATCAGCGCGGGGCCGGTTACCCATTATTGCTACGCTATAGCCGAAAAAAATTCCGCATAGCGCCTGCGTAACAAGGGATGCTGTACCGTTAAGAATTTAATAGTTTCAATCGAAAAAGTAACTAACCTGAATAAGTGTCAGGCTAACCATACCAGACTGTGTAAACGCTTAACAGGGCGGCGGCGCTGAAAGTGTTGCAATACGTTATCAACGGGTTAATCCGTTGTCAGCTCGTAACGGGAGCCTCGCCACCAGCTCAACAGGTTAAGCACGGTGATGAAAGCACCCACCGCGCAGACGCCGTGCCAGCCAGCGTACTGATAGGCGGCGGCCGAGAGCAGCGAACCGGCGGCGCCGCCGATAAAATAGCTGGTCATATAACCGGCGGTAAGACGGTTGCGCGCCTCCGGCATAGCGCGGTATATCACGCTCTGATTGGTAATATGTACGCCCTGTACGGCCAAATCGAGCAGGATAATGCCAATAACCAGCGCAGTCAGCGAGTGACCGCCCATCGCGGTGATCGCCCATGAGGCCAGCAGGATCAGCAGGCCGACGGTGGTGGTCAGGCGAGCCTTACCTTTATCCGCCAGCGAACCCGCCTGACGTGCCGCCAGCGCGCCTGCAGCGCCCACCAGCCCAAGCAGGCCGATTTCGCCTTCCGAGAAACCGTAAGGCGGCGAAGCCAGCAGGAAAGCCATTGAGGTCCACAGCATACTGAAGTTGGCGAACGCCAGGCAGCCGATAACCGCGCGGGTTCTTAAGATCGGCGTAGTAAAATAGAGTGTGAAGATTGAGCGCAGCAACTGCGGATAGTTAAGCGCTACCGACTGCTTATAACGCGGCAGATAGCGCCATAACGCCAGCGCCATCAGTACCATCAGCGCGCTGGCAACCCAGTAAACGGTGCGCCAGCCGCCCAGCTGTGCCAGACCGCCTGCAATGGTGCGCGCCAGCAGAATGCCCAGCAGCAGTCCGCTCATTACGGTGCCGACGACCTTACCCCGTTTCTCCGGCGCGGCCAGCGTGGCCGCCAGCGGCACCAGGATCTGCGCCACCACCGAAAACAGCCCGGTCAGCGCCGTGCCCAGCAGCATAAAGACAATATTGGTGGAAAGCGCGGTGATCACCATGCCGCCCGCTGCCAGCAGGCTCATCACCACAATCAGCGCCCGGCGCTCCAGCATATCGCCCAGCGGTACCAGCAGCAGTAAGCCAACGGCGTAGCCAAGCTGTGCGGTGGTGACGATAAACCCCGCTTCGTTAACGGAAAGGGAAAAAGCGCGCGCGATGGTTTCCAGTAGCGGCTGCACATAATAGTTGCTGGCAACGGAAAGGCCGGTGGCGATCGACATCAGGGCAACAAGGGCAGAGCTAAGACCGTGCTGAGGGGATTTCATGGTGATAATCAGAAATTTAAAAAGAAGAATAGCTTGATAGTAACCTGAAAAACTATTTTATTTATAGAATTATTTACAATTGGCGCGGATTGCCGCCGAAAGCGGAAAGGGAACTTTTACCGCAACGCTGTAGCCAGGGAAACGAGAGAAGAGGGCGCGTGTCCCGCGCCGGAAACGACGCGGGGCACGGCAAACCGATTATCTTCTTTCACATAGCTATATCGTGGCAAACGGGCCGCGTTCTTTCACGTAGCTATATCGTGGCTAACCGGCCACATTCTTCTACATAGCTATATTGTGGCAGACGGGCCGCATGCTTCCACAGGGCTATGGCCGCGTTCTTTCACATAGCTATATCGTGGCAGACGGGCCGCATGCTTCCACATGGCTATGGCCGCGTTCTTTCACATAGCTATATCGTGGCAGACGGGCCGCATACTTCCACATGGCTATGGCCGCGTGCTTCCACATAGCTATATGATGGCTAGCCGGCCGTGCGCTTTCCCTTGTATCAAGCGGGTTTTTATTTAGCGGCGGCGAGCGCGTCGTGGATCCAGCCGTCAAACTGCGCCTGATGCGCTTTGATCCAGCCGTTGACGTGCGCATTGATATCCGCTTCGCTGGACTGACCCTGCTGCATACGCGCGTTCTGCGCATTGATATCCGCCAGCGGCAGTTTCATTTCGGCAAACAGTTTAGCCGCCGCCGGATTTTTCTCAGCCCAGGCCTTATTCGCCACGATATGCATACTGTTCACCGGGAAGCCGTAATTAGCGCCGTTCGGCAATTTAGTATCCAGAGCCTTTTGCTCACCAGGCATGGCGGAAAACGGCACCTGTAGCCAGACGACATCCCGACCGGGTACCAGCTTGTCGCTGACCCAGTAAGGCGTCCAGGTGTAGTAAAGGATCGGCTTGCCTTCTTTAAAGCGGGAAATCGTATCGGCAATCATTGCCGAATAGTTGCCCTGATTGTGTTCAACCGTATTGCTCAGGCCGTAGGCTTTGATCTGATGGTTGATAACCGCTTCGCAGCCCCAGCCTGGCGTACAGCCGGTCAGATCCGCTTTGCCGTCGTTGTTGCTGTCGAAAAGCTTCGCCAGCTCAGGATCTTTCAGCTGGTCGATTCGGGTAATATGATATTTTTCGGCGGTTTTCTTATCGATCAGATAGCCCTGCGCCGCGCCCTGCACATAGGTGCCCTGACGATAGAACTTCGCGTCGCCGCCTGCCGCTTTATACATATCGTCATGCAGCGGCTGCCAGTTGACGGCGGTAAAGGTGGCGTCGCCGGCGGCCAGCGAGGTATAGCCGACGTTGTAATCCACCTCGCTTGGCTCATCGACGGTATAGCCCAGCTTTTCCAGCGCGCGGCTGACCAGCAGCGTCTGAAAGGTTTCTTCCGAAATGGTGCTTTGAATAGGTTTAACGGTAATGCCTTTACCAGGCAAATCGGCGGCAAAAGCCGGAAGGGCCAGCGTGGAGAATGCGGCGGCTAACAGTGCTGTCTTACGCATAGAAGATCCTTGTTATTCAAAAGGCGGAGGCTGGCGACGACGTAACGCCGCCAGCAGGCAGGATTAGTGGATAAATGGACGGGTGATCAGGCCTAACGGGCCGCTGGCATACCAGCGACGGGCACCGCGGCTGCGGCTGTCGCGGCCAACGGACTGCGTCAGGCGGTCAAGGATGATGGCGAGGATAACAATGCCTACGCCGCCGACGGTGGCCAGCCCCATATCAAGACGGCCGATGCCGCGCAGCACCATCTGACCCAAGCCGCCAACGGCGATCATGGAGGCGATCACCACCATCGACAGCGCCAGCATCAGCGTCTGGTTAACGCCCGCCATAATGGTCGGCATCGCCAGCGGCAGCTGCACCTTAAATAGCATCTGGCGCGGGCTGGCACCAAAGGATTCGGCGGCTTCGGTTAAATCAGCCGGAACCTGTTTAATGCCCAGAATGGTCAGGCGCACAATCGGCGGCAGGGCGAAGATAATGGTCACCACCACGCCGGGCACGTTGCCAATGCCAAACAGCATCACGATCGGCACCAGATAGACGAACGCGGGCGTCGTCTGCATGGCATCCAGCAGGGGCCGGATAAATTTGGCGGCCTTATCGCTGCGCGCCAGCCAGATCCCCAGCGGCAGGCCAATCACCATGCAGAACAGCAGGGCAGTCAGCACCAGCGCCAGCGTCACCATCGCCTGCGACCAGGCGCCGATAGCGCCAATAATAACCAGCGAAATCAGCGTGGCGACGCCCATGCCGAAGCTGGATATCTGCCATGCGATCAGCGCAAACAGCACGATAGCGACGGGCGACGGCATCCCCAGCAGGAAGTGCTGAAAAGCGCTGAGGATATAATCAACCGGCACGCGGATGCCCTGGAACAGCGGACGGAAATGGCTGACGATCCAGTCGATCCCGCTGGTTACCCAGCTATCAAGCGGGATCAGCGTTTTGTGAAAAGGATCGAGCAGACTGAAATGCTCTGGCGCCGGGGCTGGCGTGCTGCTTAACCAGTCGCTGCTGCTGGCCGCCGCATCGTGACCGCCCGACGTTCCCCAGGCATCTGCGCTGCTGGTTGAAGCGGCGTCCGTGCTCTGGGCTGGGGCTGCGCTGGTGGACCAGGCGTCTGCGCTGCTGGTTGAAGCGGCGTCCGCGCTCTGGGCTGGGGCTGCGCCGGTGGACCAGGCATCTGCGCTGCTGGTCGATGCGGCGTCCGCGCTCTGGGCTGAAGCTGCGCCAGTGGACCAGGGATCGCCTGCTGCGGCGGACTGGGCGGCGCCACCAGCGTCAGCGGCTGGCGTGACGTCAGAAGGGGCGGCGGATGCGCTCTGCCACGGGTCGGTTACTGGTGTGCTCATGGCTGGCTCCCTTCACGATCTAATGCCTGTAACAACATGCCTTTGGAAATGATGCCGATATAGTGATTATCTTCGCCAACGATGGGCACCGCGCAGGGGGCCTGTGCGACATGCGACAGCAGATCGTTAAGCGACGTATCGCCGGGCATGGCGACAGGCGCGGGCAAAATAGCCTGATCCAGCCCGTTGCCTGCGGCCAGCGCGGCCTTCAGCGAATCGGTAGAGACCACGCCGACAAACTTTTGCTTTTCCAGCACGTAGCCATATTCGCGGTCTTCATCCTGCAACAGCTTGATGGCCGAACGCGGGCCAAAGCCCGGCGCTTTACGCATCAGCGCGCTGGCGCTGCGGCGGGCGATATCTTTGGCGCTGAAGACGTGGCTGATATCCACGCCGCGAAAGAAAGTGCGCACGTAGTCGTTGGCGGGATTATTCAGAATTTCATCCGGCGTGCCGACCTGAATCACTTCACCGCCTTGCATAATCGCAATACGGTCGCCAATGCGCATGGCCTCATCCAGATCGTGAGAAATAAAGACAATGGTGCGCTGGTGGCGGGATTGCAGTTTTACCAGCTCATCCTGCATCTCAGTACGGATTAAAGGATCGAGCGCGGAGAAGGCTTCATCCATCAATAATATATCCGGATTGATGGCCAGCGCGCGCGCTAATCCAACACGCTGACGCATTCCGCCGGATAATTCGTCCGGCCAGGCGTGGGCATAATTATCCAGCCCAACCTGACGCAGCGCCTCCAGCGCTTTTTCCTGCCGTTGCTGGAGCGGGACGCCAGCTAATTCCATGCCGAAAGCCGCATTATTTAAGACGGTAAGATGAGGCATCAGCGCAAATGACTGGAACACCATGCTGATTTTATTTCGGCGCACCTGACGTAATTCGCTGTCGGATATTTTCGCTATATCGACACCGTCAATAATGACCTGACCACGGGTGGGTTCTATCAGACGATTGAGAAGGCGAACCATGGTGGACTTGCCGGAGCCGGAAAGGCCCATGATCACAAATATCTCGCCTTCTTCAATGGCCAGACTGGCATTCTTTACGCCAAGCGAGAGGCCGGTTTTTTCCAGCAGTGCTTCTTTACCCATGCCTTTATCGATATACTTAAAAGCGCGATCGGGATTTTCCCCAAAAACCTTATAAAGATTTTTAACTTCAATTTTAATAGCCATGTAATTATTTTATTCCTGACAAATAGTTAATTTTCTTATATTTCAATCGGTCCTGGTAAAATATGAACGGTCTATACCCTAACACACTCTCAGGCTGAGGCAACCCTTTGCGCGGCCTGGCGGAATTGATCCTGAGACGTGCATCTCCGGTAATGCCAGTAAGGGTAAGGGATGACGAGGAATTTCAGACAGGGAAAATAGTGCGATATTTATTATAAAAAGACGTCCTGGAAGAGGTAATTTAGCGGGGATTTTTCGCTTGTAGACGGAATAAAGTAACGTAAAAAAGGAGAATATCTTTCAGTAAATTTTTATTGAACGTCCGATCAATAAAAATAATGCCAGCGGACGGCCAGCCAAAAAGCCGCCCGCATTTATTCAAAAATTCCAGTCCTCATCTTCGGTATCCACGGCTTTTCCCATCACATAGGAAGAGCCGGAGCCGGAGAAGAAATCGTGGTTCTCGTCGGCATTGGGAGAAAGCGCGGCCAAAATAGCGGGATCGACATTGGTTAGCTCTGGCGGGAACAGCGCCTCGTAACCTAAGTTCATCAGCGCCTTGTTGGCGTTATAGTGCAAAAACTTATTCACCTCTTCGCACCAGTCCGGGCCTTCATACAGATCCGCCGTATAGGCCAGCTCGTTTTCATACAGCGCCAGCATCAGTTCCATGGCGAACTGATGCAGCTCTTTGCGTCTGGCCTTGCTCTCTTTTTGCAGCGCCTTCTGGTATTTGTAGCCGATATAGTAGCCGTGTACCGCCTCGTCTTTGATAATCAGGCGGATCAGATCGGCGGTATTGGTCAGTTTGCCGCGGCTTGACCAGTACATCGGCAAATAAAAGCCGGAATAGAACAGAAAGGACTCCAGAAAAACGCTGGCGATTTTCTTTTTTAACGGATCGCTGTAATGATAGTGTTCCAGCACGATGTCGGCTTTTCGCTGCAAAAAGATATTATTTTCGCTCCATTCATAGGCCGCATCGACATCGCTGGTGTGGCACAGCGTGGAGAAGATAGAACTGTAGGATCGCGCATGTACCGCTTCCATAAAGCTGATATTCGATATCACCGCTTCTTCATGCGGCGTCAGCGCATCCACCATCAGCGCCGGGGCGCCAACGGTGTTCTGAATGGTGTCCAGCAGCGTCAGTCCGGTATAGACGCGGATGGTGAGCTGCTGCTCCTGTGGGGTTAACCCGTTCCAGGCCGGAATATCGTTAGAAAGCGGAATTTTTTCCGGCAGCCAGAAGTTCGAGGTCAAACGGTTCCAGACTTCCAGATCTTTTTCGTCCTCGATCTGGTTCCAGTTAATAGCGTGCACGCGTTGTAGTTTCATCATATTTTTAGCGAATGCCTTCGCTCCCTTATGGTCAGGTTAGAGCGAGCAGGAAACACAGCCTTCGACTTCAGTGCCGAGCAGGGCCATCTGACGCAGGCGAATGTAATACAGGGTTTTGATGCCTTTCTTCCAGGCGTAAATCTGCGCCTTATTGATATCGCGCGTGGTGGCGGTATCGCGGAAGAAAAGCGTCAATGACAGCCCCTGATCGACATGGCGCGTCGCTTCGGCATAGGTATCGATAATCGCTTCCGGCCCGATATCGTAGGCGTCACGGTAAAACGCCTGGTTATCGTTGGTCATAAACGGCGCGGGATAGTAGACGCGGCCCGTTTTTCCTTCCTTACGGATCTCAATACGCGAGACGATAGGGTGAATACTCGACGTGGCGTGATTGATATAGGAGATCGAGCCGGTCGGCGGGATCGCCTGCAAATTTTGATTATAGATGCCGTAGTGCGTAACCATATCGCGCAGCTGCCGCCAGTCCTCTTGCGAAGGCAGCGTAATACCCGCTTTGGCAAACAGCGCGGCGGCTTCCGGCGTGCGCGGCTGCCAGGGCTGATTAACATACTGGTCAAAGTATTCGCCGCTGGCGTAGCGAGAGGCCGCAAAACCTGCAAACCGCTCGCCGCGTTCCCGGGCAATCAGGTTAGAAGTGCGCAGCGCGTGATAGGTGACGGCATAGAAGTAAAGATTGGTAAAGTCCAGCGCCGTCGGTGAACCGTAGTGGATGCCCTCACGCGCTAAATAGCCGTGCAGATTCATCTGGCCCAGGCCGATAGCGTGCGACTGCGCGTTGCCGTTTTCGATGGAAGGCACGGAGCGGATATGGCTCTGGTCGGAAACGGCCGTCAGGCCGCGTACCGCGATCTCCACCGTGCGGGCAAAGTCAGGCGAATCCATGGTATGCGCAATATTCAGCGACCCGAGGTTGCAGGAGATATCCTTGCCGATATGACGATAGCTTAAATCCTCATGGTATTCGGTCGGCGTATTTACCTGCAGGATCTCCGAGCAAAGGTTGCTCATATTAATCCTTCCCTTGATCGGGTTGGCGCGGTTAACCGTATCCTCAAACATAATATAGGGATAGCCGGACTCGAACTGGATTTCCGCCAGCGTCTGGAAGAACTCGCGTGGATTAATAAAGGTGCGGCGGATACGCTCGTCGGCCAGCATCTCCTCATATTTCTCGCTGATGCTGATATCGGCAAAGGGCAGGCCGTAAATACGCTCGACGTCGTAAGGCGAAAAGAGCGCCATCGGCTGATTGGCCTTCGCCAGCTGGAAGGTCACGTCCGGTATCACCACGCCCAGCGACAGCGTTTTGATACGGATTTTCTCGTCGGCATTTTCCCGTTTGGTATCCAGAAAGCGCAGGATATCGGGATGATGCGCGTGCAAATATACCGCGCCCGCGCCCTGACGCGCGCCCAGCTGGTTGGCGTAGGAGAAAGCATCCTCCAGCATCTTCATCACCGGGATCACGCCGGAAGACTGGTTTTCAATACGCTTGATCGGCGCACCGGCCTCGCGCAGGTTAGAAAGCAGAAACGCCACGCCGCCGCCGCGTTTGGACAGCTGGAGTGCGGAGTTCACCGAACGGCCGATCGACTCCATATTGTCTTCAATACGCAGCAGAAAACAGGAAACCAGCTCGCCGCGCTGCTGCTTGCCGCAGTTCAGAAATGTTGGCGTGGCAGGCTGAAAACGGCCGGACAGCATCTCTTCCACCAGCGCCGTCGCCAGCGCCTTGTCACCTTTGGCCAGCGTCAGCGCCACCATGCAGACGCGCTCGGTAAAGCCTTCAAGATAGCGTTTGCCGTCGAAGGTTTTCAGCGTATAGCTGGTGTAAAACTTCCACGCGCCAAGGAAAGTCTGGAAGCGGAAGCGATGCTGGTAAGCCTGCTCAAACAGCGCATTGATAAAATCAAAAGAATAAGCGTTCAGCACCTCGGCTTCGTAATAGCCTTCCGCTACCAGGTATTGTAAGCGCTCACTAACAGAGCTGAACGTCACCGTATTTGGCAGCACGTGCTGTAAGAAATAGCGGCGCGTCGCCTCACGATCTTTCTCAAACTGAATATGGCCGTCTGCATCGTAAAGGTTGAGCATCGCGTTCAGGGAATGGTAGTCGGCCGTGGCTGGCGCTATGGGTGTGCTTTCTGTTGTTGCCAAAATTGGGTTACTCCCCTGGATACGTTGGCGATGTCTTCTTCAGTGCCCAGCAGCTCGAAACGGTAGAGGCACGGGACGCGGCATTTCTGCGCAATAATGCTGCCCGCCAGGCAGTAAGCTTCGCCAAAATTGCGGTTGCCGGCGGCGATTACGCCGCGAATGCCCTGGCGGTTATCGACATCGTTAAGAAACTGAATGA
Source organism: Erwinia sp. PsM31 (assembly GCF_030433775.1). Taxonomy (NCBI): domain Bacteria; kingdom Pseudomonadati; phylum Pseudomonadota; class Gammaproteobacteria; order Enterobacterales; family Erwiniaceae; genus Erwinia; species Erwinia sp. PsM31. The sequence continues at coordinate 55,474 of NZ_JARUWZ010000021.1, read as the reverse complement.
CCTGCTTCGGCACGGCACCTTTGGCGGTGCCGCCGCCGTAGCTGGGCACCACCAGGATATAGGGCTCAGCCACGCGCAGCGGCTGGCCGCCGATCGGGATACGGCGACAGGGCAGGCCGGTACGCAGCACAAAGCGGTGCGTGTTTTCCGACTGGCTGGAAAAATAGACCAGCATGGCGTCAGCCCTGCGCGACGGCACGGCCCAGCGCGGCGATCTTATCGGGGCGGAAGCCGCTCCAGTGTTCGCCTTCCGCCATCACCACGGGAACCTGGCGATAGCCCAGCGCTTTCAGCGTCTCCAGCTCGGTGGGATCCCGATCGAGGTTGATCAGCTGATACGCAATGCCCTGCTTATCCATCGCGCTTTTCGTCGCGCCGCACTGGACACAGTTATCTTTAGTGTAAATAATAATGCGCATGATTCGTATTTCCCTTTGTAGGCGGATATCCGGCACGGATAAGGCTGACAGACTGTTGAGCAAGCTTCCGGGCAGAAACGCCGCATAACCATATATTGTGTGTTGGTTGCTGTATTAAATACTAGATGTGGTGTTTATCGATTGCAACCTTATAGCTTGTGCGCTTATCAGCGCTAAGCGGGGCAAAGCCTTGCCGCACCTGGATTTAGCGCGGCAAAAAAATTTCAGGCTTTTTGCATGGCAGAACTGAAAGGGGATTCGGCAAACGGCGTGGCTAAAAAACAAGCGGTACGGCGCAATAAATTCATGACGAAGGCCGGATGCTGATGGCCAGCAGAGGCGGGGCGAGAAATATCCAGTAAGAGGTTATTGGGAAGGCTGTCATAAAACAGCAGGTATTGGATATAGCTGCTAAAGCAGGGCGGTAAACCACATAAACAAGATGTCGTGTAACTGTGGCAGCAGAACTTGCCGGCCGCAGCCACTTCTGCACTCTTATCCGGCAGAATTCGCCGTCCCGCAGAAATAACAATCCCCGCATAAGCGGGGACTGATCAGAGCATACAGGCGTAAAATTAATCGCGGGAAGTGCTGGTCGCAATCAGCGCGCCAAGGAAAACGCCGATCGCCGCGCCGATGCCGACGCCGTGCCACGGGTTATCCCGCACAAAGGTATCCACATGCTCGCCTGCGTCTTTAGCGACCTGAGACACGCGGTTGCCGCCGCCGTTAAGCTTGGCGCGGGTTTCTTTCAGCAGCGCCTGCGCTTTGCTGCGCGCATCGTCAACTTCTTCTTTCGATTTGCTGCCGTAGGATTTCAGCAGGCCATCAAGGGTATCAGCCAGCAGAGTGACGTCCTGGTTGATATCAATATCTTCGTTCTTTGTCGTCCGGTTAAACATTTAGCGCTCTCCTGGAAATGATACGGACTATTTACTATAGACTATCAGAGAGATATTTCGTGCGTCGGGCTGCCGCGCACCCTGTTTCTGGACAATTCCGAAAGCCCTGCGCCCTGGCGCTAAGGTAAGGTGACGGAGTTGGCAAGTATTAGAGGATTAAGCATGTATCTACGCCCTGATGAGGTCGCTCGCGTACTGGAAAAAGCGGGATTTGAAATGGACGCGGTCACCGCAAAAGCTTACGGCTATCGCCGAGGCGACAGCTATGTGTACGTAAATCGCGAAGCGCGTCTGGGACGCACCGCGCTGGTTATCCATCCCACGCTGAAGGAAAAAAGCCACAGCTTTGCGGAACCCGCGAACGAAATCAAAACCTGTGAGCACTACGTGCAGTTTCCCATGTACCTGGTCGGCGACAGCCGGGATCACTACGGTATTCCGCACGGCTTCAGCTCGCGCGCCGCGCTGGAACGCTATCTCGAATCCGTATTCGACTGATCGCCTGACGGGCTGAAAGCGCTGCTTTACGTTTCCTGACGTTGCATTACCGGCACAGACCAGGTATAACACCTGGCCTATGTAGAAGTTTAGACGTCTATACGGATAACAGGATGCAGCAGACTCAGCAGGACAATACGCAACAATTTAAACGCAGCATGAAGGCGCGCCATCTGGTAATGCTTTCGCTTGGCGGCGTGATCGGCACCGGCCTGTTTTTTAATACCGGCTATATTATTTCCACTACCGGTGCGGCGGGTACGCTGCTGGCCTATCTGATTGGCGCGCTGGTGGTCTATCTGGTGATGCTCAGCCTGGGCGAGCTTTCCGTCGCGATGCCCGAAACCGGCGCGTTTCACGTTTATGCCGCGCGCTACCTCAGCCCGGCGACCGGCTATACCGTGGCGTGGCTTTACTGGCTGACCTGGACCGTGGCGCTGGGATCGAGCCTGACGGCCGCCGGTTTCTGTATGCAGTACTGGTTCCCCCAGTCGCCGGTCTGGCTCTGGTGCCTGCTGTTCTGCGCGCTTATCTTCCTGCTTAACGTTATCTCTTCCCGCTTCTTCGCCGAAGGGGAGTTCTGGTTTTCGCTGATCAAGGTCATCACCATTCTGGCATTTATCGTGCTTGGCGCAGGCGCGATGTTCGGCTTTATTCCGTTAAAAGACGGCAGCAGCGCGCCGTTCTTCCACAACCTGACCGCGCACGGCTGGCTGCCGCACGGCGTGCTGCCAATTTTGATGACGATGGTGGCGGTAAACTTCGCGTTCTCCGGCACCGAGCTGATTGGCATTGCTGCTGGCGAGACGGAAAATCCGCACAAGGTGCTGCCGCTGGCGATACGCACCACGGTAGCGCGGCTGATTATTTTCTTTATCGGCACCGTGCTGATCCTGGCCGCGCTGATCCCGATGGATCAGGCCGGCATTGTGAAAAGCCCGTTTGTGCTGGTGTTTGAGAAAATTGGTATCCCTTACGCGGCCGATATCTTTAACTTCGTTATCCTGACCGCGATTCTGTCAGCCGCTAATTCCGGCCTGTACGCCTCTGGCCGGATGCTCTGGTCGCTCTCCAATCAGAACACGCTGCCGCGCTGCTTTGCCCGCCTGACCCGTCGCGGCATTCCGCTGACCGCGATTTCCGTCAGTATGCTGGGCGGCCTGCTGGCGCTGTTCTCCAGCGTGATCGCGCCGGATACGGTGTTCGTCGCGCTTTCCGCTATCTCTGGCTTTGCCGTGGTGGCCGTGTGGCTGAGCATCTGCGCCGCGCACTTTTTCTTCCGCCGGGCGCATCTGCGCGCGGGTAAACCGCTTGCCGAACTGAAATATCGCGCGCCGTGGTATCCGCTAACGCCGATTTTAGGTTTTGTGCTCTGCCTGCTGGCCTGCGTCGGGCTGGCTTTCGATCCCGAGCAGCGCATCGCGCTCTACTGCGGGCTGCCTTTTATCGCCGTCTGTTACGGCGCTTACTACCTTACTCAGCTGCTGCAAAAACGCGAGCAGGCAAAGGAGACTCCACATGTTGTCGATTGATGCCGTAAAACAGCAGGTAGCCGCCGGACTGGTGCTGGATGGCGCGATGGCTACCGAGCTGGAAGCGCGCGGCTGCGACCTGAGCGACGCGCTCTGGTCTGCGAAAGTGCTGATTGAAAATCCTGAACTGATTTATCAGGTGCATTACGACTACTTTAAAGCGGGCGCGCAGGTGGCGATCACCGCCAGCTATCAGGCGACGCCGCAGGGTTTTGCGCAGCGCGGGCTGGATGAAACGGCTGCGCTGGCGCTGATTGCCCGAAGCGTGGCGCTGGCCGTGAAGGCCCGCGAGGACTATCTGGCCGCCGCGCCGCAGGACGGGCCGCTGCTGGTTGCCGGCTCCGTAGGGCCTTACGGCGCGTTTCTGGCCGACGGTTCCGAGTATCGCGGCGACTATGCGCTGCCGCAGGCGGAGATGATGGCTTTCCACCGGCCGCGCGTGCGGGCGCTGGTGGCGGCGGGGGCGGATATTCTGGCCTGCGAAACGCTGCCTTCCTTCGCGGAGATCAAGGCGCTGATCGCGCTACTGGCAGAGTTTCCCGCCACGCCGGCCTGGTTTTCATTTACGCTGCGCGACAGCGAACATCTCAGCGACGGCACGCCGTTAGCTGAAGTCATCGCCTTTTTGGATGCGCAGCCGCAGGCGGTGGCGCTGGGGATCAACTGTATCGCGCTGGATAAGGTGACGGCCGCGCTGAAAGTTTTCTCCGCGCTGAGCGCGAAGCCGCTGGTGGTCTATCCCAATTCCGGCGAGCAGTACGATGCCGTCAGTAAAAGCTGGCACAGCGACGCCTCGACCTGCACGCTGGCGGATAACCTTGCCGAATGGCAGGCCGCCGGCGCCAGGCTGATTGGCGGCTGCTGCCGCACCACGCCCGCCGATATTAAAGCTATCGCCCAACGCTGCCGATAATACCTTCAGAGCTTTGCACCATAACGCCCGCAGCCGCCGGGCGTTATTCGCTGCGCCCAACTATTCTCACTATTTAACCTGGCAGGAAAGCTTATGAAACGTATTTTACCGGTGCTGTTTGCAGCGTGGCTGCTTGGCGGATGCGCCACTATCGTGGGCGACAAAACCCAGGATGTGAGCATTCAGAGCTGGCCACAAGGGGCAAAATTTGTGGTGCAGGATGAAACCGGCCGGGCGGTGGCGGAAGGCTACACGCCAAAGACCGTGACGCTGGCAAAATCGGACGGCAGCTACTTCGGCAAAAAGAAATTTCTGCTGATGCTGGAGCAGCCGGGCTTCGTGCCGCAAACCATTCCGCTAAACGAGAAGGCCAACCTCTGGTATCTGCTGGGTAATATCCCGCTTGGCGGCTTCCCCGGCTGGCTGCTGGTCGATCCATTTAACGGCGGCATGTACCACATCGAAGAACCGCCAGCCCGGATCATTATGAATCCTGTCGGTGCGCGCGGCTGACGGAAAACGTGGTGGCCCGCGCTGCTGGCGGGCCGGATAGCCGGAGCTACTGCGCTGTGGGCTTAACCATCGTATGCGGCGGGCGGTGCTTAGCCAGATACTGATGCTGGAAGATGCACATGCGGATGGTATTGCGGTACTCGCCGTTGATAAAAAACTCGTGGATCAGCTCGCCTTCAATTTCAAATCCCAGCTTGGTGTAGATATGGATAGCCTTTTTATTCTCTTTATCGACGATTAAATAAAGCTTGTAGAGATTGAGAACGGAGAAACCGTACTCCATGGCCAGCAGCGCGGCCTTGCTGGCAAGACCTTTGCCCTGATGGCCGGGCGCGATAATAATCTGAAACTCCGCGCGACGGTGAATATGGTTGATTTCGACCAGCTCCACCAGGCCCACTTTATCTTCCGCATACTCCACCACGAAACGCCGTTCGCTCTGATCGTGAATGTGCTTGTCATAGAGATCGGACAGCTCGACAAACGCCTCGTAAGGTTCTTCAAACCAGTAGCGCATCACGCTGGCGTTGTTATCCAGCTGGTGGACAAAATGCAGATCTTCGCGTTCCAGCGGACGTAATTTTACCGATTGCTCGGCCGATAAAGCAGGCATACATCATCCTTTGTTACTGAGGCACCAGGGCAAGCAGTATAGGGCGTGCAGCGGGCGGGAAAAAGCGGGAAAACAGCACCGCCAGCGCGCAAAGGGCTGGCGGTTGAGGAAGCGTTGCGGATCAGAAGTTGTAGCCGGCCACCAGATAGTAGCCCCAGCCGGTGGATTTCACTTCAAAATTACCCGTGCCGAAGTTCAGCTCCTGGCCATCTGCCCACTGGCCGCCGTTGTGGAAGTAACGCGCCACCACAGAGTAGTGCCAGTGATCGTAAACCAGCGACAGCACGTGGCTGGAAGCGATGGAGTTGCTGGTGCGTGAAGCATCGCTCTTGTCGCGCAGATCGGAACCCCAGTCAAAGTTGGTAAAGCCGATATAGCTCAGGTTACCGCCCCACAGCGAAGTCAGCGGCACAAAGTATTTCACCTTAAAGCGATAGCCGTCCCAGCTGTTTTCGTTAGCGGCACCGTAGTTCTCCCACTGGTATTTAGCGTACACGTTCAGCGACAGGTTGACCGGCGTGTGGGTATCGATATCGGTGCCCAGGCCCATGTACCAGGTGTTCTGACGGTTGTCGCTGTTACGGCCCATATCGTAGATATAGTTGTTGGCGAAATACCACTCTTTCACCGGCCCGATGCTCAGATCGGTATTGGTCAGTTTGTCGATGGAGAAGCGCGGTTCGATCTCCATAAACATCGGCGAGCCGTGGTCGAAAATGCCGTTGGCGTTGGAGTTACCGGCACCGAAGAAGTTGGTCAGATCCAGGTAGCCGTAAAAATCAAACCAGTCTTTTTTGGCGAAGGCTTCATATTCCAGATAAACGTCGTTGTTAAACTGCGGCCCGAAACGGGTGTGATAGCTGCCTACCACGTTAACGCTCTGGTGCCACCAGTCGGAAACGTACTGCGGCTGCTCGGGGGCAGCAAAAGAAGCGGTGCTGTATGAAAGCGCCATCACTGCGCCAGCCATCAGAGATTTATATTTCATTATATTACCACATGCTTATCGACCATTTTCTGCAGCCCGCGCGATGGTCTTATCTGTCGTTATCCGGAACGGAACAGGAAGGCGGTTTCAGTGCCGAAAGCGCCCGTATAAATGCCGGAAAAGTGTGCCGTCATCCGCGCTTAAGGAAATAGATATCGCTCACAGTTGTCAAACTCTGTTTCATTTCACTTTAATTAAAGTGTGATGTAGATCACGCAAAGGACGGAACTTAAGCGGGCTGTTGCTTGTCTGCGCCGAAAAAGCCTGTTTGTCGCCAGGTAAACGTTTGCCTGTTGAAGTAAGGGGGGATGCTGAGAAAAAGAAAGCGGTGCGGGGTAAATGTTATGAGGTTGTGTTATAAGATAATCTTATATAAAGGGCAGGTTTTTGCGCATTTTTTAGCCATGTAAAGAGAGCGAAGTTGCCAGGCGGCAGGTAACGGCCGCCCCTGTTTCACGCCATCCTGGCTGGCAGTCCGGCGGCGGATAATTACCGCCGCTTTGGTTTGGCAGTCCGGCAGCGGCAGATAATTACCGCCGCTTTGGCCTTTCAATCCAACAGCAGCAGATGATTGCTACTACTGTGGCCTTTTACTCCAGCGGGGCAGATAGCTGCTGGAGCCTTTCACTCCAGCAGGGGCAGAACAGCCTCCAGCCGCCCGGCATCCTCACGATCAATTGACGCCAGCGGCTGCGGCAGATTAACCGCTTCCGTCAGGCCCAGCCTGGCGGCCAGCGCGGCGACAACCCGCAAACTGCCATATTTTGCAAACAGCGCCCAGAGCGGGGCCAGCCGATCGGAAAGGTTTTGCGCCTCCAGCTGCTGACCCGCGGCGCTCAGCCGGATAATCCGCTGGCAAACCTGCGGAAACAGGCCGCCCAGCACGGAAAACCACAGCTCGCCGCCCGCATTCAGGCCTCGCGCGGCCAGCGCGTCGCCGCTGACGCCAATGGCTATTTTGTCCGGCAATAGCTGGCGCAGACGGTCTATCCGCGCTTTTGCCTGGGCGGCATCGTCCGGCACGCCGGGAATTTTAATAGCGGCGAGCCTGGAAAGCCCGGCGAGTCGACCATACAGCTCATCGCTGAAGGTAAATTGCGTGGTGCCGGGATTGTCATACAGGCACAGCGGCACGGAAATAGCGTCGTTAACGCTTTGATACAGCTGAAACACCTCTTCTTCCCGCAGCTTCTGGTAGGAAACTGGTGCCAGCAGCAGCGCTTTGGCACCGGCCTGCTGCGCGTCTTCGGCCAGTTCCAGCACCTGACGCGTCCGCAGCGCGCCAATGCCCACCATCACCGGCACCTTTCCCGCTTCCTCGACGGCCAGCGAAACCACACGCTTTCTCTCCTCACGCGTCAGATAAGCGTAGTTGCCCGTCGAACCCAACACGCCAAGCGACGTCACTCCGGCTGCCGCCAGTCGCTGGATCAAACCGCGAAAAGCGCGCTCATCAATTTCTGTTTCATTCATTGGCGTTAAAGGGAACGCGCTGAGACCGGTAAACATAGAGGTTTCCTTAATAGCGTGACGGATAAACACGCAGCGTAGCACCAGAAGGATTTCGGTATAAGAGGGCAAACCGCAACGGGCATTTTCCCGCGGGTTCCGCCAGCTCGAAAGCAACATTTTTCCGCCGTTTAGCGCGCCCTTAATGTTGCCTTAATATTCCTGCGGGAAACTCTTCTCACCAACCTGAGGAGAACACTATGAAACAGCCGCACAGCCGTCCGCTAAGTGAATATACCGCCGTGATTTTCAGCGGCCTTGTGATCCTGGCTTTTCTGCGGGTTTGGTTCGCCGCCTGAGCCGCCGTCAGGAAAATTTTACCGAGGCGCGACAGCCGCCGGTTTGCGGCCGATTTTCGAGGAAAAACTGCGCCTTATGCAGCTGGGCAATGCGGCTGACGATGCTCAGGCCCAGCCCGATGCCGCCGTAACGGCTGTCCATCCGTACAAAAGCGCGGCTCAGCTCGCCGCTTTTGCTTTCGTCAATGCCCGGCCCGCAATCCTCCACCGCCAGCACCGCGCCGGAAACGTTTTCAATGCGAACGGTCACGACGGTGCCTTTTGGGCTGTAGCGATGGGCATTCTCAAGCAGGTTCCTCAGCAGGACGCTCAGCAGCGTGGCGTCGCCGCGCACCGTGACATCCTGCGTTGCCGCCACTTCCAGCGTTTGTCCACGCTGTTGCAGCATCGCCTGCATTTCCAGGCTCATCGGCGCGATCACATCCCGCATCAGCGAAACCTGCTGATAGTTGCCGGCGGTAAAGGATTGCCCGACGCGCGCCAGTTGGAGCAGCTGAGAGACGCTGTTGGTCATCTGATCCAGACGCTCGAGCAAAGGGCGCACGTTAACGGCGTGCTTTTTCTCTATCAGCTCCAGATGCAGCCGTAGTCCGGCCAGCGGCGTGCGCAGCTCGTGGGCGACATCGGCGGTAAACAGGCGTTCGCGCTCCAGACTGGTGGTCAGACGCGTAATCAGCTGATTAACAGCCTGGGTAACGGCATCCACTTCCCGCACCGAACGGGCACAGCTGATGGGATCGAGATCGTCCTCGCTGCGGTTTTCCAGCTGCTTTTGCAGTTCAGACAGCGGCCGCGTGATCCATTTCACCACCTGGAAACAGAGCAGCAGGGCGAGCGTAATCATAATCAGGCTCGGCACGGCCAGGCTGGCGACGGCCTCATGGATCTCTTTTTCCACGTGCTTGTGCTGGTCATGATTATGCAGCGCCGCGTCCACCAGCAGCTGGATCTGCTCTTTGCTTTCGTGCCACAGCCACGCCACGCTAATCACCTGGCAGAACAGCAAAATCAGGCCAACCGCCATCAGCAGGCGAAAGCGCATCGTGTTGCCTTGACGTTGAAAGAAAAATTTACTCATTCGTATCGGCCTTGATCAGGGCATAGCCAAAGCCGCGCACGGTGCGGATCGCCGACCGGCCGATTTTTTCGCGCAGGTTGTGGATATGCACCTCCAGCGTGTTGGTGGACGGCTCGGTTTCCCAGTTGTAGATATCGTTGTAGAGGATTTCGCGATGCACCGGCTGCCCGGCCTTAAGCATCAGCCGCGACAGAATAGCGTACTCTTTCGGCGTCAGCTCCAGCAGCCTGTCGGCAAGATGGATCTGGCGATGCGTCATATCCAGCGCCAGCTGGCCGAAAGTCAGCCTGCTGTCACCCTGGTTAACATGGCGGCGGATCAGCGCCCGGATGCGCGCCAGCAGCTCTTCCAGCGCAAAAGGTTTGATCAGATAATCGTCCGCGCCCGCGTCCAGCCCGGTGATGCGGTCGCCGACCGTATCCCGCGCGGTGAGGATCAGCACAGGATACTTTTTCTTCTGGCGGCGCAGGCGCAGCAAAAGGCGCAGGCCGTCCTCGTCCGGCAATCCCAAATCGAGGATCAGCAGGCTATAGAGGCCGCTGGCAAGCGCGGCCTGTGCGTCGTGGCTGGTGCTTACGCCGTCGCAAACGTAGCCTTCGCCTTCCAGCGCCATAAGCAAACCCTGTAGCAGCAGGGCATCGTCTTCCACCACCAGAATTTTCACCGATTTGTGCTCCGACAGGCCGTCAGGATATCGTCGCCAGGCACATACTCACGCGTCACCGTGCCGGTCAGCCCCAGCACCGTAGAGAACAGATTATCCTGCGACCACGTATTCTTCGTCAGTTTGTTCATACAGTCCATAGCCACCGCGTGGCGCTGCTGATAGTCGGGCGACAGCCAAATCAGCATCGGCACATGCTTCTGCTCTTCCGGCGCTATCGCGTAGGGCATACCATGCAGATAGACCCCGTTTTCGCCCAACGATTCCCCGTGATCGGAAAGATAGACCAGGCTGGTGGTAAAACGATCCTGATGTGATTTTAATACGTTAATGGCTTTATCGACGATGTAATCCACATAGAGCAGGGTATTGTCGTAGGTGTTGACCAGTTGCTCCCTGGAACAGTCCTGGATCTGGTTGGTGTCGCAGGTCGGCACAAAACGGCGGAACTGCGCCGGATAGCGATGATAATAGGTTGGGCCGTGGCTGCCGATAGTATGCAGCACGATAATGCCGTTGCCCTTCAGCTGGTTGATATAGTCATCCAGGCCGTGAAACAGCACGTCATCGTAGCATTCGCCGTCGATGCACTCGCCAGGCAGATCCAGGCGCGTCATATCCTGATGCGGCACCCTGTCACAGGCGCCTTTACAGCCGCCGTCGTTCTCATTCCACAGCACGCTCAGGCCCGCGCGCTGCACGATATCCAGCAGGCCTTCCCGATGGCTGGCAAGCACATCATCATAGTGCGCGCGCGGCATCCCGGAAAACATGCAGGGCACCGACACTGCCGTAGAGGTGCCGCAGGATATGGTCTGCGGGAAATAGATAACGTTATCTTTCGCCAGCAGGGGGTTGGTCTGGTGCGGATAGCCGGAAAGCGAAAAATCCGCCGCGCGCGAGGTTTCGCCCAGCACAATAATGGTCAGGCTTTTTTTCGTGCTGTTGAGCATTTGCGGGCTTTGATGCGCATCTTCTCCCAGCCTGACCAGCGGCAGGTGCGTTAGCTGGTTGTGCTTATACCAGGAAAGCGTTGCGGCAATACTGTTGGCAGGGCTAAGCGACTTCACCAGCTCTTTATGATTGCGAAACAGCGAGGCGTAATCTTTATAGAAGAGCAGGGCGATCAGCAGGATTAAAACGGCGGAGGCGGCCAGGCTGAGCACGCGCGGCACCACGCTGCTCAACAGGCCCGACGGCGTTTTGAAGCGTATCCAGAACGCCAGCACGACGGCCAGCACGCCGGAAAGCAGCAGGCTGATAACAAACTGCGGCGTCATCAGGGCAAAGGACTCCGACGCGGTGGTATCCAGCATATTGACGATCATCGAGCGGTCGAGAACGATATTGTAGTTCCAGATAAAATACTGTGCCGCAGCGGAAACCAGGATAAACAGGGCGATAAGCAGCCTGTCCAGCCACAGAAACGAAGCCAGCGTCAGCACGATGTTAATGACGCTGAACGCCACCAGCGGCATAGAAAGGAAAACCAGCGTACAGCGCAACGTGGTAAGCGGCATGGCCGCCAGCACCTGATGGTAGAAGGCAAGATTCAGAAACAAAGCAATGTAGGCGGAAAAGAGGATCAGGAAAAGGTGTCGACTCAGCGACACTCTTTTTAGCTGCATCAGTGACATACCAGCAATCCGGAGCAAGAAAAGAGAGGCTCAGCCTGCCAGTGAAAGGTTAGGAAAACCTTAAGGCCCTTAAGAAATCACGATAAAGACTGGCAAAGATGGCAAGCGTCCTCCTGATGGTCTGGAAAAGCCAGGCGCACGGAATATAAGGAGGAGTCAGGAAGCCAGAAGGGCTGAGAATGGGCCTGATGTTTCCGTCAGCGATCAGAATTCGCTGACAGGTAATGTTTACGAAGAGGTATTCCGTCAGAAAAAGGCTTTCGCCTGATAAAAGAAAAGGCCGCATAAGCGGCCTTCAACTCGATCACGATAAGCGATTACTCAGTGACTTTCTTTTTCAGATCGCTGGCGCCTTCTTTGGTCTTATTCCAGCCTTTTTCAGTGCCTTCTTTGGTTGCATCCCAACCTTTTTCGGTACCTTCTTTGGTCTTATGCCAGGTTTTCTGCGTGCCTTCGCTGATTTTGCTGGTGGTGTCGTGGCTTTTGCCTTCCGCCGCGTGTTCAGACTTCAGCTTCAGCTCTTTGCCTTCATTCTGGGTCTGGTGCAGTTTCTCTTTTGCCGTGTTGGCGCCTTCGTTAGCGGCGGCTACGGTGTCGTCCGTTGCGTGTGTGGCGGCAAAAACAGGAGAAGCCAGCAGCAGGGCAGAAAGTGCAATAATCGTTTTTTTCATGATTTCCTCACCAAACATTGATCCGTTGTGTAGTTAAGCATGGCACGGCAAATGACGCCCCGCCTTAGGAATAACCTGTATTTGAGCATAGCTGAAGCGGGCGATTTTGCTGCTTTACCGGTGGAATGGCGGTTAAAAAGCGCTTACGCAGGGATAAACAGAAGGATTGCAGCAGCGAGAAAGCGGCGCCGGATACTGACGAACAAAAAAGTATCCGTCCGGCAGGGCCGAACGGAAAGAGGGCGGTATCATATCGATCAGGCGGCACGTACCTGCGGCATGGCGATATCGGCGCTGATGCGGGTTCCCTCGGCATCAAACACCATGCAGTGATGGGGGTAAAACCCAGGCTGTAGATGTTGATAAGGGCGGAAATGCACGTCGCCCGGCAGCAGCATCTTGAAGCCGTCGTGGCCGTGGCCCTGGCCAAACAGATAAGTATTGTTGCCAAGCCGTTCAACCACTTCGCAATGGAAATTGAGATGCAGCGGCGCGTCGCCGCCAATCTGCAGCTGCTCTGGACGAATGCCCAGCGTAATGGCGTCGCCCGGCTGCAGCTGGCGCACCGGCGGCGGCAGCTGTAGCGTATGCTCGCCCTCATTGATACTGGCGATCAGTCCGCCGGTGCCGCACTGCTGCACGCGCGCCGGCAGAAAATTCATTTTCGGCGAGCCGATAAAGCCCGCCACAAAGCGGTTTACCGGATTATAGTAGAGCGCCATCGGCGATCCGACCTGTTCCACCTTGCCGTAGTTCATTACCACGATCTTATCCGCCAGCGTCATCGCCTCGATCTGGTCGTGGGTGACATAGACCATGGTGGTTTTCAGTTCCTGATGCAGTTTGGCAATGTGCAGCCGCATATCGACGCGCAGTTCCGCGTCCAGGTTCGAGAGCGGCTCATCGAACATAAACACGCGTGGGTTGCGCACGATAGCGCGACCGATAGCGACGCGCTGGCGCTGCCCGCCGGAGAGCTGCTTCGGTTTACGGTCGAGAAGGTGGGCAAGCTGCAGCGTTTTCGACACCATCTCAACCTGATGCTGAACCTGCGCTTTCGGCACGCCGTTAACCTTCAGGCCGTAGCCGATATTCTCCGCCACCGTCATATGCGGATAGAGCGCATAGGACTGAAAGACCATCGCCACGCCGCGATGAGCGGGCGCAACGTCATTCATCACCTCATCGCCAATTAAAATCTCGCCGTCGCTGATCTCCTCCAGTCCGGCAATCAGCCGCAGCAGGGTGGATTTACCGCAGCCGGAAGGGCCGACAAAAACGGCAAACTCGCCCGCCTCAATATCAAGCTCGATATTTTTCAGCGTTTCTGTTTTTCCAAAGCGTTTGGTGACGTTTCTCAGTCTGATGCTGGACATGCGGATCCTCATGGCGAAAAGGTTTGGCTGTGGAAGTATGTAGTACGTATAACAATTACGAGCACTTCACGTCAGCCCTGATGGTGCCTGCTTTGACTATAACGCCGCCCTGATGCACGCCCTATCGCTGTTGTTGATTTCTGTAATACCGATCACACATTGATGCGAAGGGGCTGGAGCACGACGGAAGTTACGCGTAGCTTAAGCCCACAATGCGATACGTCGTTCCTGCTTTATAGATTGTGAAAGTCGAGTAAAACCGCGAACTGCGCACATGATTTCAGCATCTTTTAGTTTGAAATGTCATACCTTCACATGGGGTCTTTAATGAGAATCAAAACTGGCGTTACGCTTCTTCTGTCAGCCCTGATGCTGAATCAGGCGGCCTGGGCCGCACCACAGCTCACCGTCTGGGAAGATATTAAAAAATCGGACGGCATCAAAACGGCGATCGTCGATTTTCAAAAGCAATTTAACGTTGAGGTGAAGGTGCAGGAAATGCCGTTCGCCCAGCAGATCGAAAAATTACGGCTTGATGGCCCGGCCGGCATCGGCCCGGACGTGCTGGTGATCCCTAACGATCAGCTTGGCAGCGCGGTAGTGCAGGGGCTGCTGGCACCGCTGAACGTCGCGGCGGCAGAGCAGGCGGCCTACACGCCATCGGCCATGGCGGCATTTGTGCACGATAAGGTGGTTTACGGCATCCCGAAGGCTGTGGAAACGCTGGTGCTGATTTACAACAAGGATCTGCTGCCGTCACCGCTGAAATCGCTGGATGAATATCGCGCTTTCTCTCAGAAGCAGCGCGCGGCGCAGCAATACGGCCTGCTGGCGAAGTTCGACCAGCTTTACTACAGCTGGGGCGTTATGTCGCCAATGGGCGCTTACATCTTTGGCAAAGACGGCAAGGGCGCGCTCGCGACCCAGGATGTCGGGTTAAACACGCCCGGCAGCGTTGAAGCGGTGACTTACCTCAAGCGCTTCTTCAGCGAAGGGCTGTTGCCGAGCGGCATTATGGGCGACAACGGCCTGAATGCCATCGACTCACTGTTTACCGAGAAAAAAGCCGCGGCGGTTATCAACGGGCCGTGGGCCTTCCAGCCTTATCAGGCGGCGGGCATCAACTATGGCGTAACGCCGCTGCCGCTGCTGCCCAACGGCAAGCCGATGAGCTCGTTCTTGGGCGTAAAAGGCTATGTGGTGTCGACCTGGAGTAAAGATCGGGCGCTGGCGCAGAAGTTCATCACTTTTATCAACCAGCCGCAGTATGCGAAAGAACGCTATCAGAAGACGCAGGAGATCCCGCCGGTGACCGCGCTGATGAACGATCCGATCATCAAAAACGATGAGAAAGCGAATGCGGTAGCGGTGCAGGCGACCCGCGCCTCCGCGATGCCGGGCGTGCCGGAGATGCAGGAAGTCTGGGGCCCGGCCAATGCCGCGCTGGAGCTGAGCGTTTCCGGCAAGCAGGAACCGAAGGCCGCGCTGGATAACGCCGTGAAGCAAATTTCAATGCAGATCGAAGCGATGCAGGCCAGTAACCAGTAATGCAGGTTCGCGGGGCAACCCGCACAGGATAAGGATCCGGGTGTGACTATTTCTTCCGATGAAAAGCTGGCGATGCCTAAGCGTCCGCGTCGCCATGCGACGACCGGCGCGCTGCTGGCGCTGCTGCCTGGCTGCGGCCAGTTTTACCACCGCCAGTGGGCCAAAGGGCTCTGCTTTCTGGTTTTGCTGTGCAGCTTTACCGGCGTCTTCCACGATTTTCTCCGCGAGGGGCTGTGGGGGCTTTATACGCTGGGCGAAGAGGTGCCGCGCGATAACTCGATCTTTCTGCTGGCGGAGGGCATTATCAGCGTGCTTATCGTTGCCTTTGGGGTGGCTATTTGGGCGCTGTCGGTGCGCGATGCCTGGCTTAACGGCGCAAAGCGCGATAACCATCAGCCGCTGAACAGCGTGCGCCAGCAGTATCAGCTGCTGCTGCGTGACGGCTTTCCCTACCTGATGATTTCGCCCGGCTTTATCCTGCTGGTGTTTGTGGTGGTGTTTCCGATCCTGTTTGGTTTCGCCATCGCCTTCACCAACTATAACCTCTATCACACGCCGCCGGCGAAGCTGGTGGACTGGGTCGGCTTCAAAAACTTCGTTAATATTTTCACCCTGTCGATCTGGCGCTCCACTTTCCTGGACGTGCTGCAGTGGACGGTGGTGTGGACGCTGCTGGCCACCACGCTACAGTGTAGCGTCGGCGTCATGCTGGCGATCCTGGTCAACCAGAAAGACCTGCGCTTTAAACCGCTTATCCGCACTATTTTTATCCTGCCGTGGGCGGTGCCGGGCTTTGTCACTATTTTGGTGTTTGCCGGTATGTTCAACGACAGCTTTGGCGTGATCAACAATGCCATTCTCCATTTCTTTGGGATTGCGCCGAAGGCGTGGATGACCGATCCCTTCTGGAGTAAAACCGCGCTGATCCTGATGCAGACCTGGCTCGGCTTTCCGTTTGTCTTCGCCATGACCACCGGCGTATTGCAGGCGATCCCCGACGATCTCTACGAGGCGGCGATCATGGACGGCGCCAGCGCGTGGACGCGGCTGAAAACCATCACGCTGCCGCTGGTGCTCTACGCCATTGCGCCGATCATCATCACCCAGTACACCTTCAACTTTAATAATTTCAACATTATCTACCTGTTTAACAACGGCGGGCCGGCGGTAGCGGGATCGAACGCTGGCGGGACCGATATCCTGGTGTCATGGATCTACAAGCTCACCATGTCGTCGTCGCAGTACGCTATCGCCGCCACCATCACTATTTTGCTGTCGATTTTCGTGGTGGGCCTTGCGCTGTGGCAGTTCCGCGCAACCCGATCGTTTAAACAAGATGAGATGGCGTAAGGAAGCAATTATGGCGAAGTCCGTGAGTATTAAACGCGAAAAATGGGTGCGCCTGTCGTTGACCTGGCTGGTGGTGTTAGCGGTCTCGACCATTATTATTTATCCGCTGATCTGGACGGTAGGCGCGTCGCTGAACGCCGGCAATAGCCTGCTCAGCAGCTCGATTATCCCGGAAAACGCCTCGTTGCAGCACTATCGCAACCTGTTCAACGGCACCGTGCCTTACCTGACCTGGTACTGGAACTCGATGAAAATCAGCTTCCTGACCATGGTGTTGACCCTGCTCAGCGTCAGCTGTACGGCCTATGCCTTTTCGCGCTTTCGCTTCAAAGGACGGCAAAACGGGCTGATGCTGTTTCTGCTGCTGCAGATGATCCCGCAATTTTCCGCGCTAATCGCTATTTTCGTGCTGTCGCAGCTGCTGGGGCTGATTAACAGCCATATTGCGCTGGTGCTGATTTACGTGGGCGGCATGATCCCGATGAACACTTATCTGATGAAGGGCTATCTCGATTCTATCCCTAAAGATCTGGATGAATCGGCACGCATGGACGGCGCGGGCAACTTCCGTATCTTTGTGGAGATTATTATGCCGCTGTCGAAGCCGATCCTGGCGGTGGTGGCGCTGTTCTCCTTCACCGGGCCGCTGGGCGATTTTATTCTGTCCAGCACCATCCTGCGTACCCCCGAGCAATTTACGCTGCCGATTGGCCTTTATAACCTGGTGTCGCAAAAGATGGGCGCCAGCTATACCACCTACGCGGCAGGCGCGGTGCTGATTGCGCTGCCGGTCGCCGTCTTTTATCTGGCACTGCAGAAATACTTCGTCTCTGGCCTGACCTCAGGCGGCACCAAAGGATAAATCATGACACCAAAAACCTTACTTCTCGCCCTGGCGCTGGCCTGGGCGACACCGCTGCTCGCCGCCGATCCGGCACCTGTCGCCGCCGCCGGGCCGTGGCCAGCGGATTTTGTGAAGGGTGCGGATATCTCTTCGCTGGCGGAACTGGAGCGGCAGGGCGCGAAATTCTATAACGCGGCCAATCAGCAGCAGGATGCCATTGCCATCCTGAAAGCCAACGGCATCAATACCGTTCGTCTACGGCTGTGGGTCGATCCCCGCGACGGCAGCGGCCATACCTACGGCGGCGGCGGCAACGATCTGCCGACCACATTGGCGCTGTCGAAACGCGTAAAAGCCGCGGGCCTGAAGCTGCTGCTCGACATTCATTACAGCGATTTCTGGACCGATCCCGGCAAGCAGTTCAAGCCAAAAGCCTGGCAGTCGTTGCCTTTCCCGCAGCTGGAAACTGCGGTGCATGACTATACGCGCGACGCCATCGCCCGCTTTAAGGCGGAAGGCGTAATGCCGGATATCGTGCAGATCGGCAACGAGCTGAACGGCGGCATGCTCTGGCCGGAGGGCAAAAGCTGGGGGCAGAACGGCGGCGAGTTCGATCGGCTGGCGGCCCTGCTGAAAGCGGGCATCAGCGGCCTGCGCGAAAACCTCAGCGATCCGCAGCAGGTGAAGATCATGCTGCATCTGGCCGAAGGCACCAAAAACGACATGTTCCGCTGGTGGTTTGATGAAATCGTCAAGCGCCAGGTGCCGTTCGATATTATCGGCCTGTCGATGTACACCTACTGGAACGGCCCGATTAGCGCGCTGAAAGTCAATATGGACGACATCAGCCAGCGCTATAACAAAGACGTAATGGTGGTGGAGGCCGCCTATGGCTACACGCTGGAAAACTGCGATAGCGCCGAAAACAGCTTCCAGGCTAAAGAGGAACAGGCGGGCGGCTATCCCGGCACGGTGGCCGGTCAGGCGGCCTGGCTGCACGATCTAATCAAAGCGGTGCTGGCGGTGCCGAACCATCGCGGCAAAGGCGTGGTGTACTGGGAGCCGGCCTGGATCCCGGCGCCGGGCAATACCTGGGCGACGCCAGCCGGGATGAAGTATATCCACGACGAGTGGAAACAGGGTAACGCCCGCGAAAATCAGGCGTTGTTTGACTGTCACGGCAAGGCGCTGCCTTCGCTACAGGTTTTTCATTAATCCATTGGCGCTATCGCTGATATTTCTGACACCTCAAAGGAACAGGTATGAATAAATTTCCCCCGCTCAGCGCCAGGGTCAACGCGCTGCTGCACGGCGCTGACTACAACCCGGAACAGTGGGCTCACCAGCCGGGTATCATTGATGATGATGTAGCGATGATGAAGCAGGCACGCTGTAACGTGATGTCCGTCGGCATTTTCAGCTGGGCGAAGCTGGAGCCGGAGGAGGGACGCTACGATTTCGCCTGGCTGGACAACGTGCTGGACAAGCTGCACCAGCAGGGCATTTCGGTGTTCCTCGCCACGCCCAGCGGCGCGCGTCCGGCCTGGATGTCGCAGAAATACCCGCAGGTGCTGCGTGTTGGACGCGATCGCGTGCCCGCGCTGCATGGCGGCCGACATAATCACTGTATGACCTCGCCGGTTTACCGCCAGAAAGTGCGGGCGATGAATGAACAGCTGGCCGCGCGTTATGCGCACCATCCGGCGGTGATAGGCTGGCACATTTCCAATGAGTACGGCGGCGAATGCCATTGCGATCGCTGCCAGGAAGCTTTTCGCGGCTGGCTGCAGCACCGTTACGAAACGCTGGAAAATCTTAATCACGCCTGGTGGAGCGATTTCTGGAGCCACACCTACAGCGACTGGTCGCAGGTTGTCTCGCCGGCTCCGCAGGGCGAAGTCTCGATCCATGGCCTGAACCTCGACTGGCGGCGGTTTATGACCGATCAGGTCACCGACTTCTGTCGTGAAGAGATCAAACCGCTGAAGGCGGCGAACCCGGCGCTACCGGCAACCACCAACTTTATGGAGTACTTTTACGATTACGACTACTGGAAGCTGGCGCAGGCGCTTGATTTCATCTCATGGGACAGCTATCCCATGTGGCACAACGACAAGGATGAAACCGCGCTCGCCTGCTATACCGCGATGTATCACGACCTGATGCGTACCCTGAAGCAGGGCAAACCCTTTGTGCTGATGGAGTCGACGCCGAGCGCCACCAACTGGCAGCCAACCAGCAAGCTTAAAAAGCCGGGTATGCATATCCTTTCCTCGCTCCAGGCGGTGGCGCATGGCGCGGACTCGGTGCAGTACTTTCAGTGGCGCAAAAGCCGCGGTTCGGTTGAAAAATTCCATGGCGCAGTGATCGACCACGTCGGCCATCTCGATACCCGCACCGGGCGTGAAGTCAGCGAGCTGGGCCGGATGCTGGCGGCGATGACGCCGGTAGTCGGCAGCCGGACTGAAGCCAAAGTGGCGA
The DNA here is from genome assembly GCF_030433775.1 of Erwinia sp. PsM31. Taxonomy (NCBI): domain Bacteria; kingdom Pseudomonadati; phylum Pseudomonadota; class Gammaproteobacteria; order Enterobacterales; family Erwiniaceae; genus Erwinia; species Erwinia sp. PsM31. The sequence goes on along the minus strand of NZ_JARUWZ010000021.1, from coordinate 35,639 downwards.
TCGTCTTTGACTGGGAAAGCCGTTGGGCAATGGACAATGCCCAGGGGCCGCGCAATCTGGGCCTGCATTATGAGCGCACCGTCAACGAACACTATCGCGCGTTCTGGGAGCAGGGCGTGGCGGTGGATGTGATTAACGGCGACAGCGATTTCAGCGGCTATGCGCTGGTGATAGCGCCCATGCTCTATATGGTGCGCGACGGCTTTGCCGGGCGTGTGCAGCAGCATCTGGAGCAGGGCGGCCACTTTGTTGCCAGCTACTGGAGCGGCATCGTCAATGAAAGCGATCTCTGCTATCCCGGCGGATTTCCAGGCCCGCTGCGGCCGCTGCTGGGTATCTGGGCGGAAGAGATCGATAGCCTGACGGATGAAGAGTTCAACGGCGTGCGCGGCGTGCGCGGCAACGAGCTTGGCCTGAGCGGGCCTTATCAGGCACGCGAGCTTTGCGAGCATATCCATCTGGAAGGCGCTACGGCGCTGGCCAGCTATGAGAGCGACTTCTACGCCGGTACGCCTGCCGTCACCGTTAACCGCGTTGGCCAGGGCAAAGCCTGGTATATCGCATCGCGTAACGATCTGGCGTTCCATCGTGACTTCTACGGCGCGCTGATTAAACAGCTGGCGCTGCCGCGCGCGCTGGCGATCGATCTGCCGCCAGGCGTCACGGCCCAGCGGCGCACCGATGGCGAACGTGCCTTTATCTTTCTGCAGAATTTTAGCGGCCAAACGCATCATCTACAGCTACCGGCGGGGCTTGAGGATTTAATTGACGGCACGCCGCTGGCCGGGCCGCTGACGCTGGTGCCGTGGGGCTGCCGCGTTTTGTGCGCGCCGCTGGCTTGATGGAGCGGTAAGCGTTGTCAGTAAGACGGCGGGCAGCAGCCCGCCTTTTTTTTCTCTGAAGGAGAGCAGCATGGTGAGTCTGAAATCGTTTAAACACTACTTCAGTCGACAGGCATTGCCGACTGAGGCCGCCCCGGCCGACAGCGCTTTGCTGGATCGGCTGATGAACTGCTTTGGCGGGCGCGACAATATCCGGCAGGTAGACGCCTGTTTAACGCGGCTACGCGTAACGGTGAAATCACTGGCGGTGGTAGATTCTGCGGGGTTGCAGGAGGCGGGAGCGATTGGCGTGGTTATTCTTGGGCATGAAGTTCATGCGATTTTCGGTACGCAGTCCGATCGTCTGCGTCAGCTGCTGGAGGCGCGCTTCTTTCAGCCGGGATAAAAAAAAAGGATAACCGGCGACGGTTATCCAAAATAAGCCTCTGTATAAGAGGCTAATAATAATGACAATGAGGATAGTGCGCGTTTACCACCAGGCTTCGACCTGCACGCCGAAGTTCCAGGTATCGTTACTGGTGTTGTCCTGGAAGCTGTGGCCGTTTTCAGAGTCATTCAGGTAAGAGGCAAACACGCGCAGTTCAGGGCGCGACATAAACTCCGAACCGGCGGCCAGCGCTAAAGCCAGGGTGTATTTCTGTCCGGCCTGTTTGTAGTCGCCACCGACTTTATTCTCATCTTTCTGCCAGAAACTGCCCACTTCACCGATGCCGCGCACATACTGCGTAAACTGGTACTGACCACGGCCCACCAGCGACAGCAGCGTACTTTTATTGGTCAGGGCGGTAACGTCATCGGCCGATCCCCAGGTGAAGACCTGATTCAGCGAAAACTTATCGGTGATCGGCAGCAGGCCGGTGTTGATCACGCGGTAGCCTTTGGCATTGCTGGTGTCGTTCCACATGTCATACCAGCCGCCGCCCTGGGAGATCATGTTTTGCGCCAGCCCTTTATCCGCATATTGCAGCACCAGTTTCTGATAGCCGCCCCAGAGATCCTGACTGATTTCGCCTGTTACCATCACGCCGTTTTCAGCGTCGTACAGGCCGCCATACTCTTCCTGTTTTTTGGTGGTGTTAGGAATGGCGTAATCAATACCAAACTCGGTCCACGCGCCGCTCCAGGGTTTCCAGCCGGCATAACGAAGATCGAGGTAGTTAATATTTACGTCGTTGTCGTCATCCACGCGGTAGTCCACGTCATTGGCATCGCCACGGATCCAGGCGAAGGAGATGGCGCCGGGGCCGAGCGTATAGTTTTCAATACCGGCGCCGGAACCGGAAATATTCCAGTATTTGGTATCGATGATCTGTAAATCGTGGCGCTGGTAATAGCGTTTACCGCCCCAGATCACCGCATTTTTGTCGCCAGGCATCAGCCCCTTGATCTGCAGATTAAGCTGACGCAGGCCAAACTGCGCATCGTCGCCGAAAGTGGTTTCGTTGTCGTTGGAGCCGTCGGAAAACATGCTGACCATGGTGTCGACGTAGAAGCTGACGTCATCCTGTTTATAGACTTCGCTGCCCAGCTCAACCTCGCCATAGGTATCCGCTTCGTTGCCCAGACGGCCAATCTTGTTTTTCTGCCACTCTTCCATGCCGCCATCCTGAGACACGCCTACGCCACCGCGCAGGTAGCCATGGAAATCAATGTTGTCGATCGCCGCATAAAGTGTAGGGGAGGTCAGGACTGCAGCGAGCGCCACAGCAGCAGTGCGAAGCCTTGTATTCATGTTACCCTCAGTTTAATTGTAATACGTTCACATACGGCGGCAGTAAACGCCTTTCCCCCAGAGGGTGACAATTCAAATCGCAATAATATGTGACATACTGCAAATAAAAGGGCGCATTTTGTAACGATTGGTGAAACAGATCACTTAATTCTGTATGTGAAGGTATAACTTTTTTGTTGTTTTATTGCAGTGTGATAACGGTAACCTGACCTGAAGTTACGTTATGATACTATTCCGCCACTGGTTAACAGGGATGCGAGTTATGAAATCAAAAAATGCCACCTTAGAGGACGTTGCCCGCCATGCTGGCGTGTCGTATCAGACGGTTTCGCGGGTTTTGAATAAGTCGGCAAACGTCTCGGAAGCAACGCGGCGCAAGGTGGAGGCCGCCATTGAAACTCTGCGCTACGTGCCTAACAGACTGGCGCAGCAGCTGGTCGGTAAGCAAAGCACGACGCTGGGACTGGTGACCACCTCGCTGGCGCTGCACGCGCCTTCACAGGTGGCCGCGGCGGTAAAACGCTACGCCAATGCCGCTGACTATCAGGTGCTGATCGCCATGATTGATGAGAACGTCAATCAAAGTTTGCAGGATTGTATCAATGAGCTGAAGTCGCAGCGGGTGGATAAGGTCATTATCAACGTGCCGCTGGAGAGCGAAGATGCCGAGCGGATCGTGCTGGAGAACGAAGATATCCTGTGCCTGTTTCTGGATGTCGATCCCTACACGTCGGTGTTTAACGTTTCGTTTAACCCGGCGGACGGCACCCGCGCCAGCGTCAAATATCTTTATGAGCAGGGGCACCGTGATTTTGCGCTGCTGGCCGGGCCTGAACAGTCGGTTTCCGCCAGGCTGCGTCTGAAAAGCTGGCTGGAGACGCTGGCCAGCTATGGCCTGGAGCCGGTCAGCATCCGCCATGGTAACTGGGACGCGCAGAGCGGCTATAACGGCATCCTGCAGCTGCTGCGTGAAGCGCCTGACTTCAGCGCGCTGTTGGTAGGCAACGATCAGATGGCGCTCGGCGTATTAAGCGCGCTTCATCAGCGCGGCGTGGCGGTACCCGGACAGATTTCCGTTATTGGCTACGATGACACTTATGAAAGCGCGTTTTTCCATCCGGCTCTGACCACGGTTTCGTTGGATCTTGACCTACAGGGAAAAGAAGCGGTAGCGCGTATTCTGTTGGCCAGCGATCTCGATCGGCAACGCTCGTCATCAATCCTGCCGGCGAAGCTGGTGGTGCGCAGCTCTACCGGTGCGGCCGATCAAAAGCAGCAAAATTTAAAGCAGCTTGCCGAACAGCTGCGCCTGATTGCCAGCCAGCTGGAGTAGGTAACCGGCGAGTGGATCCTGCCAGAACGCGCTGCTGAAAGCAGGCCTGTGTAATTCGGGCCTTAGCGAAGCTGGCTGATGGATAAGCACAAAGCCCTTTTCGCGCGCTTTTTAATGGCGGGGCGAATGAGCGAAACCGCCGGATTTTACTGTCGCTGGATTTAACAGGTCACTCAAGGCTGTCGTCATGGTAGAGAATGCAATCATACCCGGCGCATATCAAAGCAGGGCATTCATGTCGTGAAAGGCGCAATATCAGTGAGGCGGCGGCAAGGCATTGCCGCTTTTCTCCGTCTGGATAGACTCCTGAGTATTTGCTACTTCCGCTTTGCTGGTGCAAGCCGGGCAGGGCGGATGATTTTATTGCTGCCTCTACGCGAGAGAGGCAGACCTAATCAGATGTAACTTTTATAATGTCGCCATTAAGGTCTAAGCGATAATTATCGCCATCATACACAGTGAACATTAAACCCATATTTCTACTTTTATCTACAGAAAAGATAGCGTCCTTTTCGATGCAGTTTATTTTTTTTTATATCATTAAAACAGAGTCTGTCATATTTTCCTTCTTCCTTATACCCTTTCCCAAACAACCAGAAGGTGACATAAAAATAGCCATTTGAATCAGGTTTTGGAATGGCATATTTATCTTTTAACATATTCTGGTTTTTTAACCACCATTTAATTTTCCCTTTATCAGTCGGTGGAAAACTAGTGACCAGCACATCACTGAAACCACTACTTCTGTGATGAATAGCGACAATCTCTACTGGACGCAGAGACAACCAAAACCAGTAGACAAGCAGCACCAAGCCAGCCAGAAAGAGCGAAGCTATAGTTCTCCTATTTTTCACTCTCATTTGTGAGCTCCCTTAATTTCTATTGTGGCTTCCATATTGGTCATAAATGGCTTAAAGCCAAACTGGTTGTATCGCTGGAGCACGAACCAGATACGGAAAAAATGGAACTGGCTGAATTTTTTCTTCAGTATATCGTCACTGTCGAGGCCAAAGTGATCCTGAACTTTGTAATGCACCACTGCGCGAAAGTGATCGTTATAAATATACAGTGATTTTATGGTGATACGCGTTGCCCAGGTATCATGAACAGTGATACCCATGCCATTAAAATCATCCTGGAAACGGTCAAATTTAGGGAGTTTCCCGCCGAGGATTATTTCTTTTAATTTATCTTTTCTTTTTCTGGGTAATGTTTTTTATGCCAATCGATATTTTTTTTAATAACTTCATGCAGTCTTAGGCGAGTGCTATTTTTTGATTTGTCATTAAGAATATGCTCCTTTAAAGCTGTGTCCAGTGATATATCATGGAAAGGCGTACCGTTGCCGTTTTGCATATGGGTGATCATCTTTTCGATCAGGTGGCTGTACGGCCCATAAATGGAAAAATTACGGGATAACGAGCGGAACTCATCAAACAGCATCATGGCGCACTGCTGCCGACTAATTTTCTCCCCGGCTCCGCGCCGATTGCAACAGAACATGGATTGAGGCCGATCCATTGAGGAACGCCGGGTCAGCATGTAAGGATCAACACGGTCAGAGATATAGTCCAGCCGGTAATGGGATTTCAGTTGTGCTTCAGTCAGATCGCCACAGCGCATATCCTCAGCGCCATAGTCATCCATCCGGTTTTGAGTTTTGAATATAGTGCAGGGATACTGTAGAGCCGCCATCATGATACTTTCCTTGTGTCATTGTCCGGTGTAGTGTTCATAGGGGATAATACGCGGTGACTGGCAGTGATGTAAATCTTCAATTATTACTGCCTGTAATCTTTTACAGCGCTCGTGCTGAGGACGAACCGCTAAGGTCTGATTTATCAAAACGCCATTTGGCAATTTTCTAATTTTCGGGATCTTCTGCCCTTTATGTTTTTAAATGGTTTTTGTGAATTTAACTTTGAGTAGTATACCAATACCGTTTCGTCTACGGATTTTCAACCGGTCGATAGTTAGTATCCAGGCATAGACCATTACACGGGTTGTCTTTCGCTATAGCAGGTTAAAGCTATCAAAGTTAGTGACGCGATTCCTTAATATGAAAGAGTAATTGTTAAACTAATTCTTTGAAGACTCTAAGAAAAAATCTTAGGGAAAAGTATTCATCCTGTTCACTTTTTAATTTTCGTGATTTATTATCAGTAAGTTAAATGGTAATTAATTAGGCGGAAATTCTTTGCCATTCTTCATCCGAAGGTGAACATCATTCGCCGCTCGAGGTAAAGTCGGCCTGGCCAGTATGGTGCCGACTGAGCAATGCACACTGTGTTGACCTGCTGCTTCTGCTGGTGCGAATAGTCGACTGGAGGATTTTCCGGGAAGCACTTTCCTCGATGAAAATCAGTTGGGTACAGACGCAGAAAATAATTACATCAATGAAATTTATACCGAAATAGTGATTTCCGGCGACAATTTCTATCCGGCCCTGAACAGGAGAAGCACAATGCATAAGGTCTCGAATCTACTGGTTTTTATCGGCCTTGTTAGCTTTGCAATAGCTTTGGCCGTGAACCTCTATGGCAGCTATGCCGTCAGTCATGTCAACAGCGCGCCGCTGTTCTCTACTAACTGGTGGGCGCGCTGGTTCCCGATTTATGCCTCGGGCATTGCGCTACTTTTTATTGGTCTGGTATTGCGTCTGACCGGTCGCGCGCGTTAAGCAATAATGAGCGCATCTTAGCTGGACGTCTTGCTGAGTGCCGCATGCCAGCAGGCGCCTGGCGCACGAATTGAGGCGGACTGGCGACAGGCGAGAGGAGGCCAGTTTAGCCTGGCGCATCACCAGCGTTGCTGCCTGCTGCGAACATGGCAATATAGTGCATTTTCCCCTTGTTCTTACGTAGCCGGGTTTACCTGGCGGTTAATGATATCTGCCAGCCGGATACAGGCGACGTGACCGGATTGATGAATGAATTATCAGCAGTGATGGACTTTGCGTTTGCCGCAGAGTCAGCGGAAGGTGAGGTGGCCTTGCTAAAACTGAACGACGTGCAGATTAGCTGGCTAGCCGTTACCGATAGCTATCGTTTGGTTCATCAGCAGCAAATTACTGATTTTGATCACGCCGGCAAGCTGGCTCAGGCTATCTCCGGGCTATTGTTAAACTGGATGCGCTGTCGTTTTCACTATTGGTCGCCCGCTACTGAGGCTGCCGGAAGCGCTTAGGGCGTGGACTACGGTAGAGAGAATGGCTGAGCGGGTTTAAGTGGAGCGATTACAGAGGTTATCGCTGATGTATAGCGGTTAATGCGGAAAGGTCTGGGCACAACGCCGCTGAAGGGTACAAAAAAGCCCGTAGAGTTTGTGCCATATGGGCTCTCAGATCTTTGTCGGATGGGCTGGCGGAATCTGAATTTTCTCGGCAACGTTATTTATATGATTTAATAAATTCAATTTTGATGAGTATAGCTGAGCGTATGCCAAGAGCGTTTCGTCTTGCAGCTTTGTCGCCTGTTCTGGTGATAAAGAAAAGCGCCCAGAGACTGCACTAACAGCTACCGTCAGCCCTGGCCGGAGCAGGGTTAGCGGAGATATTGATGTATTTCCTTAATCCTGCTGGGCGGCTTACACCGCGAGGATCGGAGAACGGCAGTTTAAGCGTGGGGGATTCCGATACTTTTACTGTCCATATGGTATCACCAATAAAGCGGAAGCTTGCGGAGCGGGGCGAAACCTCCAAATTTTCAAAGTGACCTGAAGTATAAGCGCCTCCGATAGTCAGTTCTTCCACTACGCCTTTAGAAAGATCCAGTAGCAGGATCGTCAGCATTTCTTCAAAGATGACGTCATCCGTCACGAATAAAAGATAGCGACGCGCATCGACTTTTATCGCAGCCTCAAGCACTTGGCCAGGAATAATAATTCCTGTTGAGTTGTCTTCAATCAGCACTTCAGACCGGGCCTGGGTGGTATCTGTTGCCTGATTCACTTCCGATAAAGATAGTGTCGTAATTTCTTCCATCTCTATTTCCACCAGTTGCCCATTTCCCATGCCGCTAAAGCACCGCCCACAAATCCGCCTAATAGCACGCATACGGGCGCGCCAGGCCCACACATTAAACCAGCAATAGCACCGCTGGGTCGAATGCTGTCAGGCATCATGGGATGCTAATGGTCTCTGGCCTCCATAAACGACAGATAGGCATGATACAGGTATCGTCTCGGATTCATCGGCCGGATATTGGCATTGCCGATAAAAAGGCCAGTTGGCGTTCTGAGCAGCGTCAGGTAGCCGTAGAAGTCGACCAGCGGGTCGGCGCTGCTCTTGATTTCCAGCGCTTCCTCAGGCGACTGCTGCGCCTGCAACAGCTCGCGGGCATCATCAGGTCGGGTGAAGCGCTGCATCAGGTGGCGCACGATAACCGCCAGCTCACGGGCAATCTTTTCCAGCTGTTTTGGATCACGTTCGTTCGCCAGTATCACGTCCGGGAAGGGCAGGATGACCCGGCAACGCGACACGCCGCCGCTATGGTCGCTGAAGCGCATCGGGTTGTTGTTTACCGCCCGTATCACCGCCGGGATGTGAGTTGAATAGGCGTCGCGGTATTTCGGGTCAATCGCCACGGCATCGCCGCCGGTAATCGCCTTGATGCCCGCGCCGTCACCGCTCCATTTTTCCTGATCCGGCAGGATAATCAGCGAGTAGCCAACCATGCTTGCATGTTCTCTCGAAGATTCCAGCGTGTAGATGGTCGCCGCCGTGGTATTGTCCTCTCTGGCCAGCAATTGCGGCCATCTCGCTTGTATCGGTGCGCGACTAATCCAGGACACAAAAAAGCCCGCAAAACTTTCGCTTTGCGGGCTTTAAGGACTTCATCGAATGGTTCTGGTAGCCATCGACAAAGAATTTGGTGGAGCTGGCTCTAAGTGCCACCAAATACTAACTTTCTGATTCTTTGGGAAATGTAGAGGGAATCAATGTCACAGCAGTATGTCACAAAGTCGAACCTTGCTTCAAGGCTCATAGTACTGTTTCTATAAACAGTGTTTTCTATGATCTGCATCACGATTAGTCCTTGCAATAATGTTGTTATCGATTTTTTTCTGCAATACTATATGTAGTTGTAATTGTCCTTAGGCTGTCAATATATTGTATTTCTCTTGGGGTGTTCTATGACTATTAATAAAAAACAATCCTCACCTAAGCTCGCCTCTCAAGCAGCGAAAGCTCTACAAGATGAAAACTCATCTGAAATTAAGAAGAAGCTTGCTGCTTCTGTTGTCGCACAAGCCCGGACTGGTAAGCAAACGGGTGCTGAGATGGAGACAGTTGCTTCCGATGTTATGAAAAGTTCAAAGTATAGCGAGGAAACCAAAAGCTATGCTGCGTCATTGTTGTCGCAGTCGAATAAACCTCGTTAAGTTCAGCTAAAGGAATCGATAAGTGGCAAGGACTGAAGAGGAGCGAGCTCAGGCAACATCAATTTTCGCAACTTACAAAGCTGAAGTTGATAAGCGTGAGCTTTCTAATACTGACAATTATGATAAGAACATCCTGACGTTATCATCTGCTGGCCTTGCCATCTCATTAACTGTCTTTAAAGATATAGCCCCTCATAATCAAACGGCACATATTTGGTTGCTTTACTCTGCATGGGTATTATTTGGATGTGCAATATTATCGACAATATTCAGTTTCTTGATTAGTAATGCAGCACTGAAGGCTCAGTTAGAAATAGCTCATAAATATTACATCGAAGAAGATGAAAGTGTTTTTGGAAAGGTAAGCCTCGAATCACAGGCTTTGGATTGGGTGAATAGATTTTCAGGTGGTTTTTTTGTTTTAGCTATAATCTCGGTCATTACATTTGGTGTGATCAACTTTGATAGAAGAACGGAGGTTAGCAAAAGCGATATGGTTAATAAAACGCAGCAAATTAATAACGATGGGTTGCCACCACCAATGATGCAAAGAGTACCTGTTGATAAAGGTGCTACGGTCCCCCTCATGCAACCAGTAACACAAAGAAATCAGAAAGATGTAACCGTAAACGGTACTCCTTCACCTACAACATCTACTGATTCTGCCAAAAACTAAATTAACGTCAGGAGCTAACTTGAGCGATAAGTCTAAGATAGTGCAATCAGTTTCAGCCATGATGGAAGGAGCCCCTATTCCCGCCATGCAGCGTGTATTTGTAGGAAATGGTGCAAATGTTCCTCAGATGCAGGCGATCCCTACCGCCCCAGCTTCGCAACAAACAACAGGAGGGACTGCTCAGCCACCTTCCACAACTTCGTCCAATAGCCGTGAATAAATAAGGAGCCTAGTAATGAGTTCGAATAATTACAAAGCAGTTCGCATTGGAGATGGTGCCATATCACCTATGATGGTTAAAGTATCAAACTCTAACATTGAGAAACATGGTGCCACGATGCCGAAAATGCAGCCAGTTCCCAGTCAATCATCAGGTAGTGCTCCCTCAGCCACTAAAACAACAAATAATAAACAGTAGGCAAATCATCAATACGAGCCTTTGCATTGAAGTAAAGGCTTGTCATCACACATATATCTTAGCCTCGAAGTTTGGTTTGAGTTGTTCATAATGAGATGACCCTGACCCCGAATATGATCCAGTCATAATCAGGAATAACCGGCTTCATGTTGGTTGTGTATTCTGGCAACCGGCAGACTTCTCAGCAAATTCTGACGGGGTCATCCAGCCCAGCGCAGAATGGGGACGACTCTGGTTATAGTGTATGCGCCAGGCCTCGATTTTGCACCGTGCATCCTCCAGAGACATAAACCAGTTCTCGTTCAGGCATTCCTGCCGTAACCTGCCGTTGAAAGACTCGACCGTAGCGTTGTCCGTAGGTGTCCCAGGGCGTGAGAAGTCGATCCTTATCCCTCTTTCATACACTCACCTGTCCAGCATTTTTCCTGCAAATTCAGAACCATTATCGGTTTTCAGCAACTGCGGCAAAGGACGCCTGAGCGCTATGCTGTTCAGCATTTCTGCCACTTCTGTTGAACGCAGATTCTGCCCCACGCAGATCCCCAGGCATTCGCGGGTGTAAAGGTCGATAACCGTCAGCAGGCGCAATCGTCGCCCGTCAAACAGCGCATCCGAGACAAAATCCATGCCCCAGACGTGATTCGGATACAGCCCCTGAGGTTGCGGCTGCCGGCGCTGCGCGGATTTATTGCGCCGTGGACGTTTGAGACGCAGTGACAGCCCCTGTTCGCTGTAAAGCCGGTAGATCCGTTTGTGGTTATCGCGCCAGCCTTCCCGCCTGAGCATCACGTGTACCCGGCGATATCCGTAGTGAATTCGCGTTTCAGTGATCTCACGAATACGCAGACGCAGTGCGCTGTCGTCGGCGGCCACAGAACGATATCGAAACGAGCTGCGGCTGACCCGCAGCGCAAAACAGACCTGTCTCTCACTGGCACCGTAGCGGGCTTGCAAATCCCTGCCCCATTCGCGCAGGCGTGCCAGCGTCAGCTCTTTTTTGCCAGCACGTCCTGCAGCATCGCCTTGTCGAGGCTAAGATCGGCAACCAGCCTCTTCAGCCGCAGATTTTCCTCTTCCAGTTGCCGCATATGCTTCAGCTCCGAAGGAGAAATGCCGCCGTATTTTTTACGCCACGTATAGAAAGTGGCATCCGAAATGCCCAGCTTGCGACAGACGTCCGGCACTGACGTACCCAGTTCAGCCTGCTTCAGGGCAAAAACAATCTGCTCTTCGGTGAATCGTGACTTTTTCATTGGCACATCCTCCGTTCAGGGGAGTCATTATCATGCCGGAATTCAGTTTCTGAATGGAGCAGGATTTCGGGTCAGGGTCAGCCACCGCTGAGTGATTTCATCATTTCCAGAATAGCGAGAGCTCCATCAGACAATGGAATCGTATGCTCCCGGTTCATCTTCATTCGAGCTGCAAGAATTTCCCATTCGTTAGCATCAAAATCGATCTCATCCCATCGAGCCTCAGCAGGGCGGGTGATGGTGAGAAGTTGCTACATGAACAGGCATCTTGTAGACAAGCTGATACTAGCCGTACGCATAGTCTGCATTAGCTGTGGGAGTTGATCCGGGCGGATACTTGGCATATTTTTCTTTTGCGGATTCTCGGATGCTTTCCCGATGTTTACGCTGGGAACTGCATCAATCAGGCCCGTGTTCTGCGCATAAATCATGATTTCGTTAATACGCTGACACAGACGGCGAACAATCTCTAATGCTCCTCTGGTCTGAACCGGCTGAACTGCTTTAACGAGAGTATGAGCTTTAATTTCAGTGACACTGATATCACCGATTGCTGGGAAAACATCTCTCTCAAGTGAGCGCCAGATATCGTCGGCATAGTCTTCTATTACGCTGGCTTTCTTCACATTCCACCAACGTTCGGCAACTAACAGGAAAGTGTTAGTTTTGGCCTCTTGAGAATTCCTCACCTGTTTCTTCTGATGTTCTTGAAGATCAATGTCTTTTGCCAATAAAACTCGAGATTCAGCTCTGAGTTTACGCGCATCAGAAAGCGAAACGGCAGGATAGGCTCCGAAGCTTTGTTTGGTTCGCTGCTTGGTCAGAGGCCGATAGTAACGGAACTGCCAGAGCTTACTACCGCTGGACTTGATTAGCAGAGTAAGCCCGTCGCCGTCATACAGCTGATAATCGGCATCTTTAGGTTTGGCGGCTTTGATTTCCGTATCGGTTAACGGCTTGGTTTTTCTTGCCATGGGGAGTCTTCATGCGTTCAGGCCCAACGAAAACAATAGAGCTTTTCGTTGGACCTATCAATGGGCCTAAAAGGTTCGGATTTAATTAGTTCTCTTCGGACTTCGCGCGACAAATCCAGGACACAAAAAAGCCCGCAAAGCTTTCGCTTTGCGGGCTTTCAGGACTTCATCGAATGGTTCTGGTAGCCATCGACCAAGAATTTGGTGGAGCTGGCGGGAGTTGAACCCGCGTCCGAAATTACTACACCGTCGGCACTACATGCTTAGTCCAGTCTTTACATTCGCCGGTTAGCTGCGAACGGACACGCTACTAACAAACTAGCCTGATTGGATTTAACGCTTCAACCCCAGGCAGGGCATCCACGCGATCTCTTTTGGGTTTGACCTCTCTTGATCCCCGTCCTAAGAGCGGAGGCTAGGGAGAGAGGGCTCTTAGCAGGTTATTAAGCTGCTAGGGCGTAGTTTTCGTCGTTTGCGACTATTTTTTTGCGGCTTTTAACGAGGCAAACCGCCCCTCGGCATGCTCCTAGGGCTTCGCAAATCCCGTCGAATCCAGAATCAGCCCCAAGTACTGTTTAGCAGTATAACAGAAAAACCTCACGCAATGCCAGTACCTTAGCGATTTGCGTGCTTCATTATACGTGCTTTGTCTGTCTTCCACTCACGCTCTTTGATGTCGTCACGCTTGTCGTGCTCTTTCTTACCTCTCGCCACGCCGATTTTCAGCTTGGCCCAGGCGTTTTTCCAGTACAGCGACAGCGGCACGATGGTGTAACCGTCGCGATTAGCTTTGCCAAACAGCGTATCCAGCTCTCGCTCCTTCAACAGAAGTTTACGGGTGCGCGTAGGATCGCAAACCACGTGAGAGGATGCGCCGGTCAGCGCCTGAAAAGTTGCGCCGAACAGGAACGCCTCACCATCGCGCAGCATAATGTAGCTTTCGCTGATGTTGGCCTTACCTGCACGGAGAGATTTGACCTCCCATCCCTGGAGCGACAGACCCGCTTCGAACTCTTCCTCAATGAAGTATTCGTGGCGCGCCCGCTTGTTCATGGCAATGGTGGCAGAACCGGGTTTATGTGCTTTTTTCTTTGTCATAGTGCAACTTAGTGTACATGAAGCGGTGAATGATGGCATCCCCTGTAACAACAAGCGCGGGGAAAAGCGCTATTTTAGCAGAACGCTGGCGGCTGAGAATTTTTGTTTACAGGCCGTCGATGTTATTATTGTAAAGTTTAAGATTAACAGGAAACGTTATGTCCCAGATTAGTCGTTCTGCGCTGGTGCCCTACAGTGCTGAGCAAATGTTCCGGTTGGTAAACGATGTGGATGCCTATCCGGAGTTTCTACCAGGGTGTACCGGCAGTCGCGTGCTGGATTCCAGTGAGCAGCAGATGACGGCGTCGGTAGATGTTTCCAAAGCCGGGATCAGCAAAACCTTCGTCACGCGCAACACGCTGAACAACAACAAGAGCATCCAGATGCAGCTGGTTGACGGGCCTTTTCGCAAATTGACCGGCGGCTGGCAGTTTACCGAACTGAGCGAAGATGCCTGTAAAGTTGAACTGAATCTGGAGTTTGAATTCACCAACATGCTGGTCGAGATGGCGTTTGGCCGCATCTTTAAAGAGCTGGCCAGCAGCATGGTGCAGGCTTTCACCAAGCGCGCAAAAGAGGTTTACAGTGCCTGATATCGCGGTAGAAGTGGTCTATGCGCTTCCTGAAAAACAGTATCTTTATACGGTTAACGTGGAAGAGGGCGCCACTGTCGAACAGGCGATTAAAGCTTCCGGACTGCTGGAGCTGCGCAACGATATCGATCTTGCCAGCAACAAAGTGGGCATTTTCAGCCGTCCGGTTAAGCTGAGCGATGAAGTGCACAGCGGCGACAGGATTGAAATCTATCGTCCGCTGCTGGCCGATCCCAAAGAGCTGCGCCGCCAGCGCGCAGAGCGAGCCGCAAAAAAATAAGGCGCTCTTCAGCGCCTTATCTGTTTTTCTTCCCGTCGCCTTCCCAATCTACACGACCGCAGTCGGGCCGACAGGTTGGTCAGCCTCTGCCTTAGTGCTTATTGGACGACAGCTGAGGCTTGTTATCGATATTGGTCAATACGCCGTTGCTGTCAAAGGTCAGCGTCAGCGACTGCTGGGTCACAGGTTGATGGCCCGGCTCCTGACGGAAAACGTAATACCAGACGTTGCTGCCGAAAGGATCGTGCATCATCGGCGTGCCCAGGGTGTAAGCCACCTGCTGTTGGGTCATGCCGGTATGGATTTTAGAGACGTCATTCGCAACCAGGTAGTTGCCCTGGTTGATGTCCGGCCGGTAAACCACTCGCTCCAGAGTGGAACATCCGGCGGTCGTCATCAGCAGAACCACCGCCGCAGCAGTCAGCGTTTTACAGCGCATAAGTATCTTTATTCCTTTTCGGGCCAACACCTTGGGCATCAGGCTATTTTATATTCTGTATCGGTTTATCGCTTCGATCACAGCGTCAGAAGCCGATGATAATAAACCTTTCCGCAGTTGGAAACCTCTACGAAGCAAGGTTATGACCGCCGGATGCCAAAAAAGTGCCGTTTCAGGCCGCCAAAAGCTCTTTTGCGTTAGCTAAGGTGTTGCGCGTTACCTCGCTGCCGCCCAGCAGACGCGCCAGCTCCTGCAGACGCGCGCGCTTGTCCAGCGGCTGCATATGCGTTTCGGTCATCTCGCCGTCCGTTTCCTTGCTGACAAAGAAATGGTGATTACCACAGCCCGCCACCTGCGGAAGGTGGGTTACGCACATGACCTGGGTGGATTCGCCCAGCTGGCGCAGCATTTTACCGACGACCGCAGCGGTTGGGCCGCTGATACCCACATCCACCTCATCGAAAATCAAGGCTGGAGTATCCATCTTACGCGCGGTAATCACCTGAATCGCCAGCGCGATACGCGACAGCTCGCCGCCGGAGGCGACTTTAGACAGCGGCTGCAGCGGCTGCCCTGGGTTCGTGGTCACGCGGAACTCGATACGATCTGCGCCTTCTGCGGTCAGATGGTCCGGGTTGAACTGGACTTCAATAGCCAGGCGGCCGTGCGGCATTGACAGCGCGTGCATACTTTCGCCAATCAGCTGGCTCAGCTCCTGCGCATAGTGCATACGGCGCTCATGCAGACGTTCGGCGCATTCCACGGCGGTTTTGTGATGCTTTGCCACGGCCAGCGCCAGCTCTTCCTGATTGCTTTCCTGCTGATCGAGCTGGGCCTGCTCTTCCAGCAGCTGCTGATGATAGCCGGCCAGCTCGTCCGCAGAGATGCGATGCTTGCGCGACAGCGAGATATAGCGCGACAGACGCTGCTCCAGCTCGTAAAGACGGTTAGGGTCGAGATCTAAACGTTCGCAGTAATGACGCAGTTCGTCACTGGCCTCGCTGATCTGAATGGCCGCCTCGTCCAGCATGACGCAAACGCCGTTGAGTTTATCATCCATCGCCACCAGTTCGCTCAACAGCTGCTGCGCGGTATAAAGCTGGTTCTGCAACGTAGTATGTTCACCGTCGGCCAGCAGCATTAATGCCTGCTGGCTGGTGGACAGCAGCTGACCGCTGTTCGCCAGGCGCTTGTACTCTTCGTCGATGGCTTCATATTCGCCTGCGACCGGCGCAAACTCGTTCAGCTCTTTGAGCTGATACTGCAACAGCTCGCGACGGGCTTCACGCTCCTGCGACAGCTGCTGATGCTGCGCCAGCACGCGACAGCTCTGGTTCCACTGGCGATAGCTCTGCGCCACTTCCTGCATCAGGCCGTTCTCGCCCGCGTAGCCATCCAGCAGCGTTTTCTGATGTTCTGGCTTCAGCAGCAGCTGATGGGCGTGTTGACCGTGGATCTGAATCAGCAGCTGGCCCAGATCGCGCAGCTGGGAAAGCGGAACGGAGGTGCCGTTGATAAAGCCGCGAGAGCGGCCGTCGCTGCTGATTACGCGGCGCAGCAGGCATTCGCTGCCTTCGTCCAGCTGGTTCTCCACCAGCCAGGCGAGGGCAGAAGGAGTATCTTTCAGGGAGAAGCGGGCACAGAGGTCGGCGCGATTTGCGCCCTGACGCACCATATCGGCTTCAGCGCGACCGCCCAGGCAGAGGCCGAGCGCATCGATAGCAATAGATTTACCCGCGCCGGTTTCGCCGGTGATTGCGGTCATGCCACGCTGAAAATCGATTTCAAGTTCACGAACAATCGCAAAATTACTGATGGTCAGTTGTGCCAGCATAGAAAGCGTTCCTGTATGAAAACACAGATATGGTTTTTCATACAGTATATACTGGTTCTATAACCAGTAAAGTAGCTGGCAACGGATTTTAAAACAATTTTTTCGACCAGCCAAGTTTTGAGCTTAACGTATTGAAATAGTTGTAATTTTGCGGATGAATAAGATTCAGGTGATCGTCATTACGGCGGATCAGTACGTCTTCGCCTTCCTGGATAGGCAGCGCGATCTGACTGTCGCAGCTGACTTCCAGGTCGCTGCGCATATGGGAAAAGCGCAGCCGAATCGTACTGTTGCTGTTGATTACCAGCGGCCTGGCCGAAAGCGTATGCGGGAACATAGGCACAATAGTAATCGCATCCAGCGAGGGCGTCAGGATGGGGCCGCCAGCGGAAAGCGAATAGGCGGTCGACCCGGTCGGCGTAGAGATAATCAGGCCGTCGGAACGCTGCGAAAAGGCGAAGGTCTCATCGATATACACTTCAAACTCAATCATATGCGCGACCTTGCCGGGGTGCAGCACCACTTCGTTAATTGCCGTACCGACGCGCGGCTCGCGGCCCTGGCGGCAAACCCGCGCCTCCAGCAAAAAGCGGCTTTCCGTAATGTACTTGCCTTCCAGCACGTCGGCCAGCTGCTGCTGCGCGTTATCCGGATCGAGGTCGGTCAGGAAACCCAGATTGCCGCGGTTGATGCCAATGACCTTGATATCGTAGCGAGCCAGCACCCGCGCCGCGCCCAGCATATTGCCATCGCCGCCTACCACCACCGCCAGATCGGCCTTTTGCCCGATTTCTGACAGCGAGCCGGTTTCGACGTCGGCCAGATTCAGCTCGCGGGCTATCTGCTCTTCGATGATCACCTGATAGCCCTTCGCCGTAAGCCAGCGACAGAGCATTTCGTGAGTGGTCAGCGCGGTAGGATGGCGCGGATGGCCCACAATACCGATGCAGTTAAAATGGTTGTTCATGATGCTGGCGTTCCTCATGAGGTAAACTACCTCAGACAATGTAACGGGTTCCCTTGAAACCGCAATTCTGATCCCCATAATAAGCGAACCAGCGAGATGAATGTGCACAAACGCGGAGAAATTCATGAGTAGTAAAGAACAGAACACACCAAACGAGCAAGTCTCAGACGATATCGAGATGGAACAGGCAACCCAGGACGCGGAGACAGCAGAAGGCGTGGATCCGCGTGATGAGCGCATTGCCGAGCTGGAAGCCCAGCTGGCACAGGCGCAGGGTGGCGTTCGTGAAGCGCAGCTGCGTGCTCAGGCCGAAATCGAAAATATTCGTCGCCGCACCGAACTGGATGTGGAAAAAGCGCATAAATTTGCGCTGGAAAAATTCGCCAACGAGCTGCTGCCGGTTATCGACAGCCTGGAGCGCGCGCTGGAACTGGCCGACAAAGAGAACAGCGAGCTGACCGCGATGATCGAGGGTATCGATCTGACGCTGAAATCCCTGCTTGGCGCCGTGCGTAAGTTCGGCGTGGAAGTGGTTGGCGACGTCAACGTGCCGTTTAACCCGGAAATCCATCAGGCGATGTCGATGATTGAATCCGAAGACGTGGCGCCGAATCACGTGCTGATGGTCATGCAGCGCGGCTACACGCTGAACGGTCGCCTGCTGCGCCCGGCAATGGTTGCGGTAGCGAAAGCCAAAGGCTGATAGCTATAACGAAAAAAAGCACCTTCGGGTGCTTTTTTTGTGTCCGCAGCCGCAGCCAGAGAAGCTAGTCTGGCAGAACCGGCGTCCAGTCTATCGGCTGCTCACCGTGCTGTTCCAGCCATTCATTGGTTTTGGAAAAGTGTCCGCAGCCAAAGAAGCCGCGATGGGCCGAAAGCGGAGAAGGGTGGGGCGCCTGTAAAACATGATGGCGCTGGCGATCGATAATGCTGCCTTTTTTCTGCGCGTGCGATCCCCATAGCAAAAACACCACGTTCTCGCGATGCTCGTTAATGACGGCAATCACGCGGTCGGTAAAGGTTTCCCAGCCGAAACGGGCATGTGAATGCGCCTGTCCCGCCTCCACGGTTAAGACCGTATTCAACAGCAGCACGCCCTGACGCGCCCAGCTTTCCAGAAAACCATGATTGGGACGCTGGAAGCCCGGAATATCGGTGACCAGTTCCTTATACATATTCACCAGCGACGGCGGCACGGCCACGCCGGGCAGCACCGAGAAGGCAAGGCCATGCGCCTGATTAGGGCCGTGATACGGATCCTGACCGAGGATCACCACTTTGACATCGCCCAGCTCCGTCAGGCGAAAAGCATTGAACACGACCTTTTGCGGCGGATAAACGGTTTTTCCGGCCGCACGTTCTTTAGCCACCATCGATAACGTCTCGATGAAGTAAGGTTTCTCTTTTTCCTCTGCCAGCACATCGTGCCAGGTCAGCGTATTGACCATGTCCGCCTCCTTTAGGGTAATCAGGGTGTAGCTTAGCGCGGATCGCTACCGACACAAACTTAAAATAAAGTTTAAAAATACAAAAAAACCAGGAAAGAGCGGTGCGGTAAAGTTGAGATAAATCATAAAGTTGACGATATGTGCACAGTAAAGGACGCTCACTTTTTGATTTCGGTCAAAGCTGCCTGGTTTCCAGGCTGTTATATAGGTCGGATACAGATCAATTTTCTCTGCTGATATTTCATCAGCCACCAACCGCCTGGGAGGCAACAATGATTTCCGGAATCCAAATCACCAAAGCAACTAATCCAGCGCTAGTTAACTCTTTCTGGCTACTCGATAATGAAAAAGAAGAGGCTCGCTGCATCTGCGCCAAGGACAGCTATAAAGAAGATCAAATTGTACCGGTAAGCGATTTCGGCCAGTTTGAATACCGCGACGTACCGCTGGATATCCAGCCGCAGGTACGCGTAGAGGGTGGTCAGCACCTGAACGTTAACGTGCTGCGCCGTGAAACGCTGGAAGATGCCGTCAAACATCCGGAAAAATATCCGCAGCTGACGATCCGCGTGTCAGGCTACGCCGTGCGTTTCAACGCGTTAACGCCTGAACAGCAGCGCGATGTGATTGCTCGTACCTTTACTGCAAGCCTGTAAGAGAAAGACGGCTGCCTGAGGATAATAAGGCGGGCGCTGAAAATAACATCAGGGAAATATTATCTTAGTTTATTGAAATATAAGATGTAATTTAAAAACAAGGAAAGGGCCGCGCAGCTGCATGGCAGAAATCAGTATTTCAGGCAGAAAATCAGGTTAAACAGTAATAAATAAAATAAAAGATGTAAAAAAACCGCCCTGACGAGGGCGGTTTTTTGTTGGGCAGCGTATTTATTCAGCGCTGTCGGTTTTTGGCGCAGAGCTCGGCTTGCGACGCTTGCCAACGTTTTTGGCATCGCGATGGCGTTTCTTCACGCGCGGCTTCTCTTCGCTATCTTTCTTCTCTTTCTGCTCTTTACGCTTCGCCAACACTTTCTTCGACGGCTTGCCGTTCAGCTTTTCGCTTGGCGCGCGCGTGGTTGGACGCAGCTCATCGATGGTGCGGGCCTTCAGCGGCTCGTTGACGTAGCGGCTGATTTTACCCAGCAGTAAAAAGTCATGCGCTTCCACCAGTGAAATCGCGGTGCCTTTTTTGCCCGCGCGGCCGGTACGACCGATGCGGTGCAGATAGGTATCCGCCGTGCGCGGCAGATCGAAGTTAAAGACGTGACTGACATCGTCAATATCGATGCCGCGCGCCGCGACGTCGGTAGCCACCAGCACGTTGACACGGCCATCGACGACACGCTTAATCGCTTCGTTACGCTTGAACTGCTCCAGTTCACCTTCCAGATAGCTGGAGTTGATACCGGCGTCGCGCAGCCAGCCGCACAGCTCATGCACACGCTCGCGCTTGCGCACGAAGATCACCGAACGGGTGACTTCCGGCTGTTTCAGCAGGTGAAGCAGCAGGGCGGTTTTATGCTTAACGTCATCGGCGCGGTAATACCATTGCAGGATCTTCTTGCGCTCGCGGCGGGCGGGATCGGCTTCAATCTCGACCGGCTCGTTAAGCAGGCGCTCGGAGAAATCTTTAATCGCTTCGCCTTCCAGCGTGGCGGAGAAAAGCAGCGTCTGTTTACGCCAGCGGGTTTCCGCCGCGATAGTTTCGATATCCTGCGCGAAGCCCATATCCAGCATACGGTCGGCTTCATCCAGGATCAGCGTCTCTACCGCGCGGCAGTCAAAGTTCTCTTCTTTGATGTATTGCAGCAGACGACCGGTGGTAGCGACTACCACATCCTGGTTTTCGCTGAACACTTCCGCATGGTTCATATAAGCCACGCCGCCGGTGATGGTCGCGATATCCAGATGCGTATTTTTCGCCAGCTCGCGAGCCTGATCGGCCACCTGCATCGCCAGTTCGCGAGTCGGTGTCAGGATCAGAATACGCGGCGGGCCGGATTTTTTGCGCGGGAAGTCCAGCAGATGCTGGAGCGCAGGCAGCAGGTAAGCCGCGGTTTTGCCTGTACCTGTTGGTGCCGAACCCAGAACGTCGCGACCCTCCAGTGCAGGCGGGATCGCAGCGGCCTGGATTGCCGTGGGGCGCGTGAAGCCCTTTTCCTGCAGGGCGTCCAGCAGGCTTTCATCAAGTTCGAGTTCGGAAAAAGTGGTTACAGTCATGGTCTACCTCAGTTTGGGGCGCTGATTATAGACAGATTGCGCGCGATCTTCATCTCTTTGTGTGGAATGAATGACTTTTCCTTGCATCTTAATTGTCCTATGCTAGCGCCGTTTCCCTTTCAGGTCGCTTAAATGTCACAACAAAAAGCGGTATTACGCCCTAACGGCTTTACCTTTAAACAATTTTTTATCGCGCACGATCGCTGCGCCATGAAGGTCGGCACCGACGGCGTGCTGCTGGGTGCGTGGGCGCCGGTGGCGGAAGCTACCGCCGTGCTGGATATTGGCACGGGCAGCGGCCTGATTGCGCTGATGCTGGCGCAGCGTACCGGCGAAAACGTCCTGGTAGAGGCGGTCGAGCTGGATGAAAAGGCTGCCGCGCAGGCGCAGGAAAACGCAGCGGCTTCGCCCTGGGCCGATCGTATCCGCATCCATCAGGACGATATTCGCCACTGGACAAAACGGTGCGAGCGCCGCTACTCGCTGATTGTCAGCAATCCGCCCTATTTTGTACCGGGCAGCGAATGCGCCACGCCGGCACGTGCCTCGGCGCGCTCTACTACCGATCTGACACATGATGTTCTGCTGGCCTGCGCCGAGGAGCTGATCACCGAAGACGGTTTCTTTTGCGTGGTGCTGCCGACAGCGGCAGGCGATCGGCTGGTGGCGCTGGCGCTACAGCGCGGCTGGCATCTGCGTTTTCGTACCGACGTTGCCGACAATGATAACCGGCCGCCTAACCGCGTGCTGTTGGCGCTGTCGCCTGAATCGGGCGAACCGTTTCTGGATCGCATGACGATACGCGGGCCGGATCAGCGTTATTCAGAAGCGCATTGCAGCCTGACCCGCGACTTTTATCTTTTCCGTTAATCAGGGCGTCAGGATGGTCGGTCTGGCTTCCGCCAGCCGCTGGGGATAATCCAGCGTATAGTGCAGGCCGCGACTCTCTTTTCTTGCCATCGCGCAGCGCACCATCAGTTCCGCCACCTGCACCAGGTTACGCAGCTCCAGCAGATTATTGGAAATACGGAAGTTGGCGTAATACTCATCAATTTCCTGCTGAAGCAGGGTGATCCGGCGCAGCGCTCTTTCCAGCCGTCGGGTGGTGCGCACTATCCCCACGTAGTCCCACATAAAAAGCCGCAGCTCATGCCAGTTATGCTGAAGGATGACCTGCTCGTCCGAGTCGTCCACGCGGCTTTCGTCCCACGCGGGCAAATTATCTACCGGCCCAACGCGCTGAAGCCAGGTGGCGATATTCTCTGCCGCCGACCAGCCGTAAACCAGGCATTCCAGCAACGAGTTAGAAGCAAGACGATTGGCGCCGTGCAGCCCGGTATAGCTGACTTCGCCTATGGCATACAGGCCGTTCAAATCGGTGCGGCCATAGTGATCCACCATCACGCCGCCGCAGGTATAGTGCGCCGCCGGGACAATCGGAATCGGCTCCTTCGTCAGATCGAAACCCAGCGTCTTCAGCTTTTCGGCAATGGTCGGGAAGTGCGCCCTGACAAATTCCGGCGGTTTATGGCTGATATCCAGATACATGCAGTCCGCGCCCAGCCGTTTCATCTCATGATCGATGGCGCGGGCGACGATATCCCTTGGCGCCAGCTCTGCGCGCTCGTCGAAGTCAGGCATAAAGCGCGTGCCGTCGGGTCGTTTCAGCAGCGCGCCTTCGCCCCGCAGCGCTTCGGTCAGCAAAAAGTTTCTCGCCTCGGGATGGTACAGGCAGGTCGGGTGAAACTGATTAAACTCCAGGTTAGCCACGCGACAGCCCGCGCGCCAGGCCATGGCGATGCCGTCGCCGGAGGCCACATCGGGATTGGTGGTGTACTGGTAAACTTTGGCGGCGCCGCCGGTCGCCAGCACTACCGCCCGGGCGCGGCAGGTTTCCACCTTTTCGCGTTTGCGGTTCCAGATCCAGGCGCCCACGACGCGGCGCTCGCCCGGCAGGCCGATTTTATCTGAGACGATCAAATCCACCGCGTTGCTGCGCTCAAGGATGGTAATGCCGGGATGGCTGAGTGCCTGGCTGACCAGCGTGGTTTCTACCGCGCGGCCGGTGGCGTCGGCGCTGTGCAGGATACGGCGATGGCTGTGGCCGCCTTCACGCGTCAGATGATAGCTGCTGTCCGTGTCCGCTTTATCAAACATCATGCCGTTATCGATTAGCCACTGCACACAGTGGCGGGCATTACTGGCGATAAAGGACACTGCCTCCCGATCGCAGAGGCCGTCACCCGCAATCAGCGTATCTTCCACATGTGAGGCAACGCTGTCGGTTTCATCGAAAACGGCCGCTATCCCGCCCTGGGCATACAGCGTCGAGCCTTCGTTGATCGGCCCCTTGCTTAATACGGTTACCCGCTGCTGGTCGGCCAGACGCAGCGCCAGCGACAGGCCTGCCGCACCGCTGCCAATAATTAACACGTCACAACTGTAATCGGATGCCAGAGTCATAGTGTTTAATTTACTAAACAGGTTGTTTGCTGAGCATAGCGCCGTTCGCAGAAGCAAAAAAGGTTTTTTTCTGTACAGCGCAAAAAACAGCGCCCCAGACCGTTCGGACTGGCCTGAAAAATGGCGGCCTTCCTGTACATCCCGCCGGGCCGGTTTATTATGATGAACCTGCAAGATTTAAAGATGAAAAAGCGCCTTTCTTAGAGTACTCTGCGGCGATGATGCACATGACACCACAAATATAACGGCGCAACGGAACTTTACTCATGACCATTACTCTAAGCGGATGCTTGCTCGAAAATTATGAGTTACGGGTAGTTCAAATACGCGTGGAAAAAGATTTGGGGAGACATTACCTCGGATGAGCGAGCAGTTAACGGATCAGGCTCTCGTAGAGCGAGTGCAGAAGGGAGATCAGCGGTCATTCAATTTACTGGTAGTGCGCTATCAGCATAAAGTGGCGAGCCTGGTTTCCCGCTACGTGCCCTCTGGAGATGTGCCTGACGTAGTGCAGGAATCATTTATTAAAGCCTATCGCGCGCTGGAGTCGTTTCGCGGGGATAGCGCTTTTTATACCTGGCTCTATCGGATAGCCGTCAATACGGCCAAAAATTACCTGGTTGCTCAGGGACGTCGGCCGCCCGCCAGCGATGTAGACGCTATTGATGCGGAAAACTTTGAAAGCGCTGGCGCGCTGAAAGAAATATCGAACCCTGAGAACTTAATGTTGTCGGAAGAATTAAGGCAGATGGTTTTCCGTACCATTGAGACGCTGCCCGAAGATCTCCGTATGGCGATCACGCTTCGGGAACTGGATGGGCTGAGCTATGAAGAGATAGCCGCCATCATGGCGTGTCCGGTGGGCACGGTTCGTTCCCGTATTTTCCGGGCGCGTGAAGCCATCGACAATAAAATTCAACCACTTATCCAACGCTAGCGATAGCGGACACAGGAAGGGTACTGAGGCATGCAGAAAGAACAACTTTCCGCTTTAATGGATGGTGAAACTTTAGATAATGAAGTTTTGTCCGCATTGTCTGAAGACGCTGTGCTGCAAAAACAGTGGGAAAGCCATCATCTTATCCGCGATACCCTGCGTGGCGACGTTGCGCCGGTAATGCATTTCGATATCGCGGCGAAAGTCGCGGCGGCTATCGAAAAAGAACCGCTGCCGTTGAAGAGAGCGATACCAGAGGCGCAGCCCGAACCGCAGAGCTATGACAAGCTGCCGTTCTGGCACAAAGTGCGTCCATGGGCCGCGCAGCTTACCCAGGTCGGCGTGGCGGCGTGCGTGTCGCTGGCGGTGATCGTGGGCGTGCAGCACTATAACCAGCCTGCTGAAGGGCAGTCGCAGTCAGAGTCGCCGGTATTCAATACGCTGCCGATGATGGGCCAGGCGTCGCCGGTCAGTCTGGGCGTGCCGGCGGAAACCAACAGCAGTGCGCCACAGCAGGTACAGGATCAGCGTCGTCGCGTTAACGCGATGCTGCAGGATTACGAACTGCAGCGCCGTCTGCATTCAGAGAGCCTGCAGTTCGAGCAGACGCCTGCCCAGCAGGCAGCTGTTCAGGTGCCGGGTAACCAGTCGTTAGGAATTCAGCAGCAGTAATGAAGCAGCTTTGGTGCGCCGTCAGCCTTATGGCTGGCAGCCTGTTTTATTCCTCCTTCGCCCCGGCGCAAACCACGTCCGGGGCGCTGTTGCAACAGATGGAGCAGGCCAGCCAGTCCCTCAATTACGAACTCGCCTATATCAACGTCTCGCGGCTGGGCATTGAGTCGCTGCGTTTTCGCCATGCCGTTCTGGACAGCAAGACCTATGCACAGCTGCTGCATATGGATGGGCCGCGCCGCGAGATTGTTCAACGCGGTAACGAGATCAGCTATTTTGAACCGGGTCTGGAGCCTTTTACTCTGCCCGGTAAACATATTGTTGATTCGCTGCCGTCGCTGGTGTTCGCCGATTTCCAAAAGCTTTCCGAATATTACGATTTTGTACCGGTAGGGCGGACGCGTATCGCCGATCAGCTGTGCGAAGTGATCCGCATCGTGGCGCGCGACGGCACCCGCTATAGCTATATTGTCTGGCTGGACAGCGATACCCGGCTGCCGTTAAGGGTCGATCTGCTCGATCGGGACGGCGAAACGCTGGAGCAATATCGCGTGGTCAGCTTTGCGGTGGATGACGGCGTCAGAAAAATGATGCAGGGGCTGGATAAAGCCAGCCTGCCGCCGTCGCTTTCGGTGCCGGCCAGCGATAAAGCCACCTTCGCATGGCGGCCGTCGTGGTTGCCGAACGGCATGAAAGAGGTTACGCAGAGCCGCAGGCAGATCCCTTCGCTGAACAAGCCGGTTGAGTCGCGCCTCTATTCTGACGGGCTGTTCAGCTTCTCGATCAACGTCAGTGCGGCAGACAAAAACAGCGTGTCGCAACAATTGCGCACGGGACGACGTACGGTGCATACGGAAATACGCAATAATAAAGAGATCACGGTGGTTGGCGAGCTTCCTCCTTCAACCGCCAAGCGTATCGCTGACAGCATAGGTAGCGCAAAATGATGAGAGAATGGGCCACGGTGGTCTCCTGGCACAACGGTGTGGCGACGCTGCATTCAGAAATGAAAACCTCCTGCAGCAGCTGCTCCGCCCGTAAAGGCTGCGGCAGCCACATGCTGAACAAGCTTGGGCCAAAGAACGCGCACGTGATGAAAATCGCCAGCGCGGAGCCGCTGGCGCCGGGGCAGCGTATTGAACTGGGCATTGAAGAGAAGAGCCTGCTCAGCTCGGCGCTGCTGGTTTATATGACGCCGCTGCTGGGCCTGTTTATCGTGGCCGGGCTGTTTCAGATGCTGTTTCACAGCGATCTGGCTGCCGCTGCGGGTGCGCTGCTTGGCGGCATCGGCGGGTTTATCATCGCTAAGGGCATTTCCGGCTATTTGGGGAAATCCGCCTCTTTTCATCCGGTGATTCTGAGCGTGGCGCTTCCGCCGGATGCGCTGCGCGTTGAAACCGAATAACGCTTAATCCGGCAGGCCGTCGGCACTTTTATCCCTTATCGCTATCCTGCGTTCCGGCGCGTGTCCCGTCGCGCTGCGGTCACGATTAAAGCAGTAGACGCGCGGCCCGCAGGGAAATCATACGCTATGCATGTGAATTCTTTCGTGGCGGGGGCTAACAGTGTAAGATGCGTGCTCATTGATGGCGGGTACATTGCAGTCGGTCTCTACGGCTCTGTCCACCGCAAGAACTAAACCGAACGTTTAAGCGAAAAAATTCATATAAATGAAGCATATAAGAAACTTTTCTGTCATCGCTCATATCGACCACGGCAAATCGACGCTCTCTGACCGTTTGATTCAGATCTGCGGTGGTCTCACCGAACGCGAAATGGCGGCTCAGGTACTGGATTCTATGGATCTGGAGCGCGAGCGCGGCATTACCATCAAGGCACAGAGCGTAACGCTCGACTACCACGCTCCTGACGGTGAAACTTACCAGCTCAATTTTATCGACACGCCGGGTCACGTTGACTTCTCCTATGAGGTTTCCCGCTCGCTGGCGGCCTGTGAAGGCGCGCTGCTGGTGGTGGACGCCGGTCAGGGTGTGGAAGCGCAGACGCTGGCCAACTGCTACACCGCGATGGAAATGGATCTGGAAGTGGTACCGGTACTGAACAAGATTGACCTGCCGGCCGCCGATCCCGATCGCGTCTCGCAGGAAATCGAGGATATCGTCGGTATCGATGCTACCGACGCCGTGCGCTGTTCGGCCAAGACCGGCGTCGGCGTGCCTGACGTGCTGGAACGTCTGGTGCGCGATATCCCGCCGCCGGAAGGCGATCCGGAAGGCCCGTTGCAGGCGCTGATTATCGACTCCTGGTTCGATAACTATCTGGGCGTTGTCTCGCTGGTGCGTATCAAAAACGGCACGCTGCGCAAGGGCGAAAAAATCAAGGTAATGAGTACCGGGCAGACGTATAACGCTGACCGTCTGGGTATCTTTACCCCGAAGCGCGTCGATCGCGATGCGCTGAATTGCGGCGAAGTAGGCTGGCTGGTTTGCGCCATCAAGGACATCCTGGGCGCGCCGGTAGGCGATACGCTGACGCTGGCGCGCAACCCGGCGGAAAAAGCGCTGCCTGGCTTTAAGAAAGTGAAGCCGCAGGTCTATGCGGGCCTGTTCCCAATCAGTTCTGACGACTATGAAGCTTTCCGCGACGCGCTGGGCAAGCTGAGCCTTAACGACGCCTCGCTGTTCTACGAGCCGGAAAGCTCTACCGCGCTGGGCTTCGGCTTCCGCTGCGGCTTCCTGGGTCTGCTGCATATGGAGATCATTCAGGAGCGTCTGGAGCGTGAATACGATCTCGAACTGATCACCACGGCGCCGACGGTAGTGTATGAAGTTCTGACCACCTCAGGCGACACCGTCTACGTTGACAGCCCGGGCAAACTGCCGCCGCTGAACAATATCGAAGAGCTGCGCGAGCCGATCGCCGAGTGTCATATGCTGCTGCCGCAGGAATACCTGGGCAACGTCATCACGCTGTGTATCGAGAAGCGCGGCGTGCAGACCAATATGGTTTACCACGGTAACCAGGTGGCGCTGACCTATGACATCCCGATGGCGGAAGTGGTGCTGGACTTCTTCGACCGTCTGAAATCCACCTCCCGTGGCTACGCGTCGCTGGATTACAACTTCAAACGCTTCCAGGCTTCCAACATGGTACGCGTTGATGTGTTGATTAACTCCGAGCGCGTTGACGCGCTGGCGCTGATCACCCACAACGATAATGCGCCATACCGTGGCCGCGAGCTGGTGGAGAAGATGAAAGATCTGATCCCGCGTCAGCAGTTTGACATCGCGATCCAGGCGGCCATCGGCAACCACATTATTGCCCGTTCTACCGTTAAACAGCTGCGTAAAAACGTGCTGGCGAAGTGCTACGGCGGCGACGTCAGCCGTAAGAAGAAGCTGCTGCAGAAGCAGAAAGACGGTAAGAAGCGCATGAAGCAGGTCGGCAACGTCGAACTGCCTCAGGAAGCCTTCCTGGCCATTCTGCATGTGGGTAAAGAGAGTAAGTAAAGCCTAAGACGACGAGGGAACTGGAATGGCTAATATGTTCGCCCTGATACTGGCGATAGCAACGCTCGTAACCGGTATTATCTGGTGCGTGGACAGATACAAGTGGGCGCCGGCCCGCAGGGCCAGCCAGGCGCTTGCGGAGGCTTCAGCAGACAATGTGGGCGAGAAAAAAACCGGGCAGCCGGGCTGGATAGAGACGGCCGCGTCCGTTTTCCCGGTACTGCTGCTGGTGTTTGTGGTGCGCTCTTTTATCTATGAGCCTTTCCAGATCCCGTCAGGGTCGATGATGCCGACGCTGCTGATTGGCGACTTTATCCTGGTAGAGAAATTTGCCTATGGGATTAAAGATCCGATCACGCAGACCACGCTGATCCCAACCGGGCACCCTAAGCGCGGCGATATCGCGGTGTTTAAGTACCCGAAAGATCCAAGCATGGATTATATTAAACGCGTGGTAGGGCTGCCTGGCGACCGCGTCAGCTACGATCCGCAGAGCAAAACCGTGACGGTGAATCCGGCCTGCGCGCCAGAAAAAACCTGCGATACGGCGCTGCCGATCACCTATTCCGACGTTGAGCCAAGCGATTTTATCCAGACCTTCAGCGGCTTTGACGGCAACGAAACCGGCAACGGTTTCTGGCAGAAGCCGCAGGGTGAAACCATCCGCGGCGGTCTGCGTCTCGCTACGCGTAACGAAAAGCTGGGCGACGTCACGCACCGCATTCTGCTGGTGACCCAGGCGCAAAGCCAGGCAAGCTCTTACTATCAGCAGCCGGGCCAGCCGCAGTCCACGTGGGTCGTGCCCGCCGGCATGTATTTCATGATGGGCGATAACCGTGACAACAGCGCCGACAGCCGCTACTGGGGCTTCGTGCCGGAAAGAAATCTGGTCGGCAAAGCCACCGCTATCTGGATGAGCTTTGAAAAGCAGGAAGGGCAATGGCCAACCGGCGTTCGCCTGAGCCGTATTGGCGGTATTCACTGACGGCGCGCAGGCGCCGCTGCAAAAGGGTGGCTTCCCTTGGGGAGCCACTGCACACGAAACAGTCTCGTGTTGGCGTGTCCAGCCCTGTTCCCTGTGCAGGAAAATTTTCGCATTAAGATATTGGTAACGCATGAATCCCATCGTAATTAACAGGCTCCAGCGGAAGTTGGGCTACACTTTTACCCATCAGGAACTGTTGCAGCAGGCGTTGACCCATCGCAGCGCCAGCAGTAAACACAATGAAAGACTGGAGTTTCTGGGCGACTCCATCCTCAGTTACGTGATTGCCAACGCGCTCTATCACCGTTTTCCACGCGTGGACGAAGGCGATATGAGCCGGATGCGCGCCACGCTGGTGCGGGGCAATACGCTGGCGGAGATGGCCCGGGAATTCGATTTAGGCGAATGCCTGCGTCTGGGGCCAGGCGAACTGAAAAGCGGCGGCTATCGTCGCGAGTCGATCCTGGCCGATACCGTAGAAGCGCTGATTGGCGGCGTGTTCCTGGACAGTAATATCCAGACGGTAGAACAGCTGATCCTCGACTGGTACGCCAGCCGTCTCGATCAGATTAGCCCGGGCGACAAACAGAAAGATCCAAAAACGCGTCTGCAGGAGTATCTGCAGGGTCGTCATCTGCCGCTGCCCTCCTATCTGGTGGTGCAGGTGCGTGGCGAAGCGCATGACCAGGAATTTACTATCCACTGCCAGGTAAGCGGCATGACGGATCCGGTTGTGGGAACCGGCTCCAGTCGTCGCAAAGCTGAGCAGGCAGCGGCCGAACAGGCGCTGATTAAGCTGGGACTTGAATGAGCGAACAAACCACCCATTGCGGCTTTATTGCTATCGTAGGCCGCCCGAACGTTGGAAAATCCACGCTGCTGAACCAGTTACTGGGGCAGAAGGTTTCCATTACCTCGCGTAAACCGCAAACCACGCGCCATCGCATTATGGGCATCCATACGGAAGACGGCTATCAGGCGATCTACGTCGATACGCCGGGCCTGCATATGGAAGAGAAGCGGGCGATCAACCGCCTGATGAACCGTGCGGCCAGCAGCTCAATCGGCGACGTCGAGCTGGTGATCTTCGTTGTGGAAGGCACGCGCTGGACGGCCGATGACGAAATGGTGCTGAACAAGCTGAAAGAGAACAAGGTGCCGGTGCTGCTGGCGATCAACAAGGTCGACAACGTTACCGATAAAACCATTCTGCTGCCGCATATGCAGTTCCTGAGCCAGCAGATGAATTTTATGGACGTGGTGCCGATCTCTGCCGAAACCGGTAAAAACGTTGATACCATCGCCAGCATCGTGCGCAAGCGCCTGCCGGAAGCGGAACATCACTTCCCGGAAGAGTACATCACCGATCGCTCGCAGCGCTTTATGGCCTCCGAGATGATCCGTGAAAAGCTGATGCGCTTCCTGGGCGCCGAGCTGCCTTATTCGGTGACGGTGGAAATCGAGCAGTTTGTGACCAACGATCGCGGCGGCTATGATATCCACGGCCTGATCCTGGTCGAGCGTGAAGGCCAGAAGAAAATGGTTATCGGCAACAAAGGCGCGAAGATCAAAACCATCGGTATTGAAGCGCGCAAAGACATGGAAGAAATGTTTGAAGCCAAAGTCCACCTGGAGCTATGGGTGAAGGTTAAATCCGGTTGGGCAGACGACGAACGTGCGCTGCGTAGCCTGGGTTACGTAGACGATCTGTAATTGATGGAAGGCTGGCAACGCGCATTTGTCCTGCACGGACGTCCCTACAGCGAAACCAGCCTGATGCTCGATCTCTTTTCGGAAAACTACGGCCGCGTGCGCGTCCTGGCCAAAGGCGCGCGCGGCAAGCGTTCCAGCCTGAAAGGCGCCTTACAGCCTTTTACGCCGCTGCTGGTACGCTGGGGTGGGCGCGGCGAGGTGAAAACCCTGCGCGGCGCCGAACCCATCTCTCTTGCCCTTCCTCTGACCGGTATTTCCCTCTACTGCGGCCTGTACGTTAATGAGCTGATAGCTCGCGTGCTGGAGCAGGAAACCGCCTTTACCGAGCTTTTTTTCGACTATCTGCACTGTGTTCAGGCGCTGGCTGCGGGCGTCGGCTCGCCGGAACCGGCGCTGCGCCGCTTCGAGCTGGCGATGCTGGGCCATCTTGGCTACGGCGTCGATTTCCTGCACTGCGCGGGCAGCGGCGAAGAGGTTACGGATGATATGACCTATATCTATCGCGAGGAAAAAGGCTTTATCGCCAGCCTGGTGAAAAGCCATAAAAGCTTTACCGGACGCGAGCTGCGGGCGCTTTATGAACGCAGCTTTCCGGATAGCGAGACGCTCAGGGCCGCCAAGCGTTTCACCCGCATGGCGCTCAAGCCCTATCTGGGCGGAAAACCACTGAAGAGCCAGGAGCTTTTTCGACAGTTCGTGCCGAAAAAACGCGCGGACGCGCCCGAGTAAAGTCGCCTGGCTGTACCGGGGAACGGCGCGGACGTACACTGTAGCCCTCGTACATTATTCTGAGGTTTGTTATGGCTGAACTCCTGTTAGGCGTCAATATCGACCACATCGCCACCGTGCGCAACGCTCGCGGCACGCATTATCCCGATCCGGTACAGGCTGCTTTTGTTTCCGAGCAGGCCGGCGCGGACGGCATCACCGTCCATCTGCGCGAAGATCGTCGCCACATCACCGATCGTGACGTCAGAATTCTTCGTCAGACCATTCAGACGCGCATGAACCTCGAAATGGCCGTGACCGATGAAATGGTCGACATCGCCTGCGAGATCAAACCCCATTTCTGCTGTCTGGTGCCGGAAAAGCGCGAAGAAGTCACCACCGAAGGCGGCCTGGACGTGACGGGCCAGCAGGAAAAAATCACCTTTGCCGTTTCGCGCCTGAAAGAGGCGGGCATTCAGGTTTCGCTGTTTATCGATCCCGACCATCGGCAGATTGATGCCGCCATGGCCTCCGGCGCGCCCTATATCGAAATTCATACCGGCGCCTATGCGGAAGCGGAAGAGGGCGCGGTACGCGACGCGGAGTTCCGTCGTATTAAAGATGCGGCGGCCTATGCGCACGACAAAGGCCTGAAGGTGAATGCGGGCCACGGGCTGACCTATCATAACGTGCAGCCGATCGCCGCGCTGCCGCAGATGCATGAGCTGAATATCGGACACGCTATTATCGGCCGCGCGGTGATGAGCGGGCTTGCCGATGCGGTAAGCGAGATGAAGGCGCTGATGCGGGAAGCGCGTCGCTAATGGCTATTCTGGGGCTGGGCACGGATATCGTGGAAATCGACCGTATCGAAGGCGTGATTTCCCGCTCCGGCGACAGGCTGGCGAAACGCGTGCTGAGCGAAAACGAATGGGCGCAGTATCAGGCGCATCAGCAGCCGGTGCGCTTTCTTGCCAAACGGTTCGCGGTAAAAGAGGCTGCGGCTAAGGCGTTTGGTACCGGCATACGCGGCGGCCTGGCTTTTAACCAGTTTGAGGTTTACAACGACGAGCTGGGCAAGCCGGGGCTGCGTTTCTTTCAGCAGGCGGCGGAAGTGGCGCAAAAGCTGGGCGTCGCGCACGTTCATGTCACGCTGGCGGACGAGCGTCACTACGCCTGCGCTACGGTGATTATCGAAAGCTAATTCGGTCGGGCTGGTTGCATCGCCAGTCCGACCGCTGCGCGCCTCAGAGGTCGCCCGTTCAGGAGGCGACGTGATGCAGGAGCACAAACTTTTCCCACAGCCTGTCGCTGCTTTCCACACATTCCGGATCGCTGATAATCGTACTATCAATAGGGCAAACCTGCTGACAGGTTGGCGTGTCGTAATGACCCACGCACTCTGTACAGCGGTTCACATCGATCTCGTAAATGCTTTCGCCCATGGAAATCGCCTGGTTCGGGCACTCCGGCTCGCACATATCGCAATTGATGCAGCGTTTAGTGATCAGTAAAGCCATGTTCAGCGAATACCCTTAACGGAAGAAGGGGCGTAATTTACCACACTGAACGACCGTTTCCCACGGCCTGTCTTCGGGTCGTTAGCCAGCCGTTGTTGCTCAGGGATGCCAGAGCGAAGATTTCGCAATGCCGGCGACATACTGCATCTGCGTAACCTCTTCAACCGGCAGGCGGATCGGTGCGTGATCCTCATTAACCGGCAGCAGATGGTAAAAGCCGTCGCGTTTAAACAGGAAGGTTTTCACCATCACCTCGCCGCTGCTGGTGACCACCAGCACCTCATCGCCCGGATGAAAATTCTGATTCGGCTCCACGATCACAAACTCACCCTCTTTGATCCTTGGCATCATCGAATCCCCCACGCATTTCAGCGCGTAGACGTCGCGATCGCAGGAAGGCCAGCGTAGAAACCCGTCACCATTGCCAACAGGATATTGCATATCGCTCCAGTAGCCGCTGTGGCCAAGTTGAGTATTGCCCAGCACCGGCACCTTATGCAGCACCAGCGAGTGAAGCTCGCCTGTCACGCCCGGCGCATGTTGTGCAGCCGATGCCTGTAAGTCGCGCTCGATCAGATCGATGGGCGAAACGTGAAAATAATCCGCCAGAGACTTCAGCGTGGTGTACTTTGGGTCTTTCACTTCTCCCGTCAGCAGCCGGTGCAGGGTGGACTGCTGTAGCCTGACCTTTTTAGAAAGCTCCGTCACGCTGCCGATGCCCTCTCTTTCCATCAAGTGCTTGATGTTACTGTTGAATACATCCAAATCAAAGATCATTTTATCTTCCTGTTATTGCGCGCTAACGTTGCAATTATGCGTTTTTGCATTAGAATAGGTGTTGTTAAGGCGATTATGCTTCATCAGATAATGCAGTTTAGTATAATTCATCGCCACAGTCATCCTGCCCGATCGGGCAGGCCACAAAAGAGTCAGGTAAGAAAAGGAGGTCGGTTGATGCGTAATATACAAAAAGTACTGGAACGTTGGGGCGGTTGGGCTGTGGCAGAGGGCACGCAGCTTGACTGGTCGCCGGTTGCGGCGGGCTTTAAAGGGCTGCTGCCGGATGAGCGGAGAAGCCGACTCTCCTGTAGCGACAGCGACGGGCTGATTGTCGATGCGGCTATCGCCAAATTGCACAAGGTCGGGCGTACGGACGAGGTCGAGCTGATTATCCTGCACTACCTCTATAATATTTCCAAATCCGCCATTGCCCGGAAAAAGAAATGCTCGGAAGGCAAAGTAAGGAACCAGCTGATGATAGCTGAAACCTTTATTGATGCCTGTATAATTATGAGCGATGCGGAGCTGGAAATGGATGCCTGGATATAAAATTTCTTCGTTACGAATATAAAAATATAAAAGCAAAGAATAATTTAATTATGACCAGATGTCGTAAGGCAAGTCTACGTTGTTACGCAATTTGCATACATAGCAAAAATAATATTGATCAGGGCTTTTCGTAACGATTTTATACGCGTAAAGTAGCAACATGGTTCTTTAACGATTGCGAACCACAAAGAGAATGTCTTCTATATGCACTCCGTTGTCTGCCTTATTGGCAGGCAGGAGTGCATTTTTTATGCCTCAAACTTTCCTGCGTTCTTAAATAAAAAGATTAGCACTAAGGGGTTTTCGTTACGAAATAAACCCCTTAATGTAGCAGCATGGATTAGTGACAGGCAG
>NZ_JARUWZ010000020.1:0-78274 GCF_030433775.1 Erwinia sp. PsM31 | reverse complement strand
CGACCTTCGGGTTATGAGCCCGACGAGCTACCAGGCTGCTCCATCCCGCGTCCGAACTTCCTGGCGCTTCCATCACGACAGGTTTACTGCTTTTCCCCGGAGGGAATTGGTTGCGGGAGCCGGATTTGAACCGACGACCTTCGGGTTATGAGCCCGACGAGCTACCAGGCTGCTCCATCCCGCGTCCGTGGATGCGCACTATACTCTCCGGCGATTTTGTTGCAACCCCTTTTTGCAAATTAACGCCTGAAATCGCCCTTACTGCTTAATTTGTCGGCCGATTGTTGTATTGTTGTGCAAAACCGACGCTTCTTTTTGGCGAGGACGTTTTAATCTGTGGGGCGCTTTGCTATCTTCGCCTGCAATTGCGTATAAAGGTAGAGAATAATGAAAGGACGTTGGGCAAAGTATATGGTCACCGGGGCGTTAATCGCCCTGCTTGCGGGATGTTCCTCCAAACCTACCGATCGCGGCCAGCAGTATAAGGACGGCAAGCTGCAGCAGCCGCTGGGGCTGGTTAATCAACCTAACGCCAAAGGGCGCCCCGTTAACGGCAAAGATTTTGCCGATCAGCTGCTGGAAATCCAGGCCGCTTCGCCAGCCATGTTTTCCCGCCAGCTTTCAACCTACAGCGCGCTAAAAAGCTGGCTGATGGCGGGCGGTGATACGCGGCAGCTGCGCCAGTACGGCGTGGATGCGTATCAGATGGAAGGCACCGACAATTATGGCAACGTGCAGTTTACCGGTTACTACACGCCGGTTATCCATGCCCGCTACACCCGCCAGGGCGAATTTCAGTATCCTTTATACCGCATGCCGCCGCGCGGCAAGCGCCGTTTGCCAAGCCGAGCGGAAATCTACAGCGGCGGCCTGGATGAACGTTACGTTATCGGTTACAGCAATTCGCTGATGGATAACTTTATTATGGACGTGCAGGGCAGCGGCTACGTTGACTACGGCAACGGCCGTCCTTTGACCTTCTTCGGCTACGGCGGCAAGAACGGCCATGCTTATCGCAGCATCGGTAAGGTGCTGATCGATCGCGGCGAAGTGAAGCGCGAAGATATGTCGATGCAGGCTATCCGCCAATGGGGCGAAAACCACAGCCCGGCCGAGGTGCGCGAGCTGCTGGAGCAAAACCCGTCCTTTGTCTTCTTTAAGCCGGAAGAGTTTGCGCCGGTACGCGGCGCGAGCGCGGTACCGCTGATCGCCAAAGCCTCGGTGGCCGCCGATCGTTCGCTGATCCCGCCGGGCACGGTACTGCTGGCGGAGGTGCCTTTGCTGAACGATAAAGGCAAGTTCAACGGCAAATATGAAATGCGCGTGATGGTGGCGCTCGACGTGGGCGGCGCTATTAAGGGCCAGCACTTTGATATCTATCAGGGTATCGGCGAGCAGGCGGGCCATATGGCAGGCTGGTATAACCACTACGGTCGCGTCTGGGTGCTGAAAGCGGCGCCGGGCGCGGGCGTTTCTCCTTTCTCTATGGCACAAAATGGCAATGCCGGTGCGGCGCTGGTCAGTCGATAATTAAGGTCAACGGGCCGGCGTTTCCGGCCCGTTTCCGACGTTGAGGTAAATCATGAGGGTTCTTTCCGACGCCTGGCTACAGCGCTTTGGCGGCACGGCACGCTTATATGGTCAGTCTGCTCTGCAACTTTTCGCCGACGCGCATATCTGCGTGATCGGCATTGGCGGCGTAGGCTCCTGGGCCGCTGAAGCGCTGGCGCGCACCGGTATCGGCGCCATCACGCTAATTGATATGGACGATGTCTGCGTGACCAACACCAACAGGCAGATCCACGCGCTGAAAGGTACGGTAGGGCAGGCGAAAACCGAGGTAATGGCGCAACGCATCCTGGCCATCAATCCGGAATGCAAAGTGACCTGCGTGGATGACTTTATCACTGCGGAAAATACGGCTGAGCTGATGAGCGGCGGCTTTACCTATGTGATTGACGCCATCGACAGCGTGCGGCCAAAAGCGGCGCTGCTGGCCTGGTGCCGCCGTAATAAAATTCCGCTGGTTACCACCGGCGGCGCGGGTGGTCAGATCGATCCCACGCAGATCCAGGTGGCGGATCTGGCGAAAACGATTCAGGATCCGCTGGCGGCTAAGCTGCGCGAACGGTTAAAAAGCGATTTCAATATCGTTAAAAACAGCAAGGGCAAGCTGGGTATTGACTGCGTGTTTTCCACCGAGGCGCTGATGTATCCGCAGCCGGACGGTTCCGTTTGCGCTTCACGCAGTACGGCGGAAGGGCCAAAGCGGATGGACTGCGCTTCCGGCTTCGGCGCGGCCACGATGGTCACCGCCACTTTCGGCTTCGTGGCCGTTTCCCACGTGCTGAAAAAAATGATGGCGAAAGCGGCGCGCGGCTGACGCCGCTTCTGATTTGCTTAACCCGCTTCGCTCGCCGCCTTCACTACCGCTGTCGCCAGTGCCGCCAGTCCGGCGCTGCGCGAGGCGCTGAGCTGATCGCGCAGCCCCAGGTCATCAAACAGCGCCAGCGGATCGCTCTGCAATATCTCTTCGGGCAGCTTTCCTTCCACGCTGACCAGCAGCACCGCCAGCAGTCCGCGCACGATGCGGCCTTCGCTGTCGCCGTAAAAGTGCAGGCTGCCGTCGGGCGACTGTCGATGTCCAAGCCAGACGCGGTTTTCACAGCCGCTGAGTTCGATTTCCGCCGTTTTCCACTCCTCCGCCAGTGCGGGCAGCTGTTTTCCCACCAA
This sequence comes from Erwinia sp. PsM31, assembly GCF_030433775.1. NCBI lineage: Bacteria > Pseudomonadati > Pseudomonadota > Gammaproteobacteria > Enterobacterales > Erwiniaceae > Erwinia > Erwinia sp. PsM31. The sequence continues at coordinate 75,541 of NZ_JARUWZ010000020.1, read as the reverse complement.
AATCAGCTGGCGATAGCGTTCTTCCCACTGCGTAAAGGCGGAAAAAGTCTGTTTTAAGCCGTCGGCGGTAATCAGCGTGCCGAACGGGTGCGGAGCCGGTAAAGTCGTCATAGTTAATCTGCCAAAAGTTCCAGTGCGGTGGTCATGGCGCTGACCAGCGCTTCAACATCGTTAAGCGTATTATAGGGCGCAAAAGAGGCGCGCAGGGTGCCGTTGACGCCAAGTGCCTGTAGCAGCGGCTGGGCGCAGTGCTGGCCGGCGCGCAGCGCGATGCCGCTTTCCGCCAGCAGCGTAACAATATCACTGTGGTGTACGCCCGCGATATCAAAGGCGAGCAGGCTGGAGCCGCTGGCTCGGAAGCTGCGAAAGCCGGGCAGCTCCGCCAGCCGCTCTTCCGCCACGTCGGCCAGCCCGCAGCTCCAGCTTTCTGCCGCCGCCATATCCACTGTTTCCAGCCAGCTCAGCGCCGCGCTCAGCCCGATGACGCCCGCTACGTTGGGCGTGCCTGCCTCAAAGCGCCAGGGCACCGCCTGCGGCGTAAAGCCGTCAAAGCTGACGGTGGTCAGCATTTTGCCGCCGCCCTGCCAGGGCTGCATCGCTTCCAGCAGCGCCGTTTTGCCATAGAGCACGCCTGTCCCCATCGGCCCATAAAGCTTATGGGCGGAAAAAGCATAAAAGTCGATATCCAGCGCTGCTACGTCGGGCGGCCGATGCGCCACGCCCTGCGCGCCGTCTATAACTACCTTTGCGCCCGCGCAATGCGCCAGTGCGACGGCCTTGCTTACATCCGGGCAGCCACCGGTGACGTTGGACATTTGTCCAAGCGCCAGCACCCGCGTACGCGCATTCAGTAAGGTTTCCAGCGTCGCGATGCCGGGCAGCAAATCTTTGCCGATCGGCCACTTCACCACTTTGGCGCCGGTCTGCTCAGCCACCATCAGCCATGGCACCAGATTGGCGTGATGCTCGGCTTCGCTGACGACGATCTCATCGCCTGGCCGCAGGCGTGGTCGAAAATAGCCCTGGGCGATCAGGTTGATCGCTTCCGTGGTGCCTTTGGTCCAGACAATATTGCTGGCGAGCGGGGCATTCAGCAGTCGCGCCACCTGACCACGGGCATTTTCATAGCGGTCGGTTAGCGCACGCGCGGCGGCAAACTGGCTGCGATGCACGGTTCCGGCCCCCTGACTGTAGAACGCCTGGGTGGCTTCAATCACCGCCGCTGGCTTCAGCGTGGTGGCCGCGCTGTCAAGATAGATGCCGGCTTCGTCCAACGCGGGAAACTGCTGGCGAAAATGAACAGGCGAAAATATGCTCATGTTCTCCTCGAATAAGGGTGGATTGATGCGGTTTTTACCGAATCCAACTGAATTACAGGCGCTTTCCTGGCAATGTCTGAAAAGCGAGTTATCCTGATTTATGCAAGGTTTAAACTATTACCCGCAAATAAGCTTTCTCAGGACAGGCAATTTACTCGCTTTTTGCCTCGGGATCGCGCATTGCGGGTGGTTTATCGCATTACTATCTGCAAGGAGATATAAAGATGAAAAAATTTGCTGCTATTATGGCCGCCTGCGCCATGACTTTTGCCCTGGCTGCCTGCTCAAGCAATTATGTTATGCATACCAATGATGGCCGTACCATCGTCGCCGACGGCAAACCCGTAGTAGATGACGATACCGGTATGATCAGCTACAAAGATGCTAACGGCAACAAGCAGCAGATCAACCGTTCAGACGTAAAAGAAATGGTTGAAATGGGCCAGTAAGTTTCAGGCAAAAAAAAGCACCGCAATTTGCGGTGCTATTAAATCTCTATGGACAGACAGGGTAAATCTAAAAGCGGTAGTCGGACTACCCGATCTGCAAAAGGCAGATCAATTGCAAACACAACATCACGACCACAAGCCAAAAGCCTTCTAAAATCCCCGCGCAAGCGCTTCAATTTCAAACTGCTTTTCGTTCCGGCTCAGGAAGTGCGGCAACTATAGGTATTTGCTGGTGCATCCTCAACGGACAAATTATAATGGCTCGGATAAAAAAAACTAATACGTAAAGCTGCGTCAGCGGCCTTATGTCCGAAGCCAACATTCTGTAACCGGTAATCATGTCGAAACGTCTTCCTCCTTTAAATGCCCTGCGCGTATTTGATGCTGCCGCACGTCATCTCAGTTTTACCCGGGCCGCAGAAGAGCTTTTTGTGACCCAGGCGGCGGTAAGCCATCAGATCAAGTCACTGGAGGATTTTCTGGGCCTTAAGCTGTTCCGGCGGCGCAACCGCTCCTTATTGCTTACCGAGGAAGGCCAGAGCTACTACCTGGATATCAAAGAGATTTTCACCGCGCTGAACGACGCTACCCGCAAGCTTCAGGCACGGAGCGCGAAGGGCGCGCTGACCGTCAGCCTGCTGCCCAGCTTTGCGATCCAATGGCTGGTGCCGCGCCTGTCCAGCTTTAACTCAGCTTATCCGGGGATAGACGTGCGTATCCAGGCCGTCGACCGGGAAGAAGAGAAGCTGGCGGATGACGTAGACGTGGCTATTTTCTATGGGCGCGGCAACTGGCCGGGCCTGCGGGTGGAAAAACTTTATGCCGAATATTTGCTGCCTGTCTGTTCACCTTTGCTGCTAACCGGCGATAATCCTCTTAAAACGCCTGCCGATCTGACGCGCTTTACGCTGCTGCATGACGCTTCCCGTCGCGACTGGCAGGCCTATACGCGCCAGCTGGGCGTAAATATCAACGTGCAGCACGGCCCTATTTTCAGCCACAGCGCGATGGTTTTACAGGCGGCTATCCACGGCCAGGGCGTGGCGCTGGCGAACAACGTGATGGCGCAAACGGAGATAGAAGCGGGCAGGCTGGCCTGTCCCTTTAACGACGTGCTGGTAAGTAAAAACGCTTTTTATCTGGTTTGTCATGACAGTCAGGCAGAACTGGGTAAAATAGCCGCCTTTCGTCAGTGGATCCTGGCAAAAGCGGCCAGCGAACAGGAAAAATTCCGCTTCCGCTACGAAAGCTGAACCCTTAATCATGCGTTGCCAGGGCGGCGGCGCGTGCTGTCTCAGAGGATGATAAGAATGTCGAGTCGTGCAATGCTGATTTTTACGGCCATCAGCGGGTTTGTTTTTGTCATGCTGGGCGCATTTGGCGCTCATGTATTAAGCCGGTCACTGGGGCCGGGCGAAATGGCCTGGTTGAAAACCGGCCTGGAGTATCAGGGTTTCCACACGCTGGCGATCCTGGGCCTGGCGGCAGCGATGCGCAGCCGCGCCAATATCTGGTTTTACTGGAGCAGCGCGCTGCTGGCGCTGGGCACCGTACTGTTTAGCGGCAGCCTTTACTGTCTGGCGCTGTCCCATCTTAAGCTTTGGGTTTACGTTACGCCGGTAGGAGGTTTCTGCTTCCTGATTGGCTGGGTTTTAATGTTGATTGGCGCGCTGCGTCTGAAGAAAAGGGCAGAACGCCATGAATAAAGTTTTACTCTATTGCCGTCAGGGCTTTGAAAAAGAGTGCGCGGCGGAGATCACCGCGAAAGCCGCAGCCAGAGAAGTATTTGGCTTTGCGCGCGTAAAGGAAGATTCCGCTTACGTGCTGTTTGAATGCTATCAGCCTGAAGACGCCGAAAAACTGCTGCGCGAGCTGCCTTTCAGCGAGCTGATTTTTTCGCGTCAGATGATCGTTGTGGGCGAGCTGCTGCGCGATTTGCCTCCTGAGGATCGCGTCACGCCGGTGACGGGGATGCTGACCGGCGTAGTGGAAAAGGGCGGCGAGCTGCGGGTTGAAGTGCCGGACACTAACGAGAGCAAAGAGCTGCTGAAATTCTGCCGCAAGTTCACCGTGCCGCTGCGTTCCAGCATGCGCTCGGCGGGCATCCTGCTGAATTACGAAAGCGACAAGCGTCCCGTGGTGCACGTCTTTTTTATCGCGCCGGGCTACTGCTACGTCGGCTACTCGCTGCCGCAGAACAACTCCCCGTTCTTTATGGGCATTCCACGGCTGAAGTTCCCGTCCGACGCGCCAAGCCGCTCGACGTTAAAGCTGGAAGAAGCGTTTCACGTTTTTGTACCGGCCGACGAATGGGAAGAACGCCTGGGCAGCGGCCTTTATGCGGTCGATTTGGGCGCCTGTCCCGGCGGCTGGACTTATCAGCTGGTGAAGCGCAGCATGATGGTGCACGCCGTTGATAACGGCCCGATGGCGCCGAGCCTGATGGATACCGGGCAGGTTTTCCACCATCGCGAGGACGGCTTTAAATATCGCCCGACGCGCAGCAACATCTACTGGCTGGTATGCGATATGGTGGAAAAACCGGTACGCGTGGCTAACCTGATGGCCGACTGGCTGGTGAACGGCTGGTGCCGTGAAACCATTTTCAACCTCAAGCTGCCGATGAAAAAGCGCTATGAAGAAGTCTCACAAAACCTGGCGATGATCGACGAAAAGCTGAAGGCCAACGGCATCAACGCGCAAATTCAGGCGCGCCAGCTTTATCACGATCGCGAAGAAGTTACCGTGCATATTCGCCGCATCTGGGGCGCGACGCCAGGACGCCGCGACGAGCGCTAAAGAGAGTCCGGGCCGCAGACCGCTGTCAAAAGACAGGCGGCAATGAAGTTGCCGCTATGTCCGTTATCAACGTCAGGCCCGGGACGCGCGCTTGCCTTTACGGCAGCCGCAGATCCTTCAGGTTGCCGGCCAGATGCAGATCGGTTTTCAGTGTCGCCACCTCGCGGCAGAGATGCGCCATCTCCTGCTGCTGCTCCAGCTTCTTGCGCCATTTATCCGCCACTTCCGGCAGCCGCTCGTAAATCGCCGCCAGCGAGCCGTAGGTTTGCAGCAGCTCTGCCGCGCTTTTCGCGCCAATGCCCGCCACGCCTGGGATCTTACTGCTGCTGATACCGGCCAGCCCCCAGTAATCCGTCAGCTGCGCGGGCGCTACGCCAAACTCCTTTTCAATAAACGGCAAATCCAGCCAGCGCTTCTGAAAGTAGTCGCGGATTTGAATATTTGGTGCCAGCAGCTGGCAGTAGCCCTTATCGGTCGACACTATGGTTGCCTGATGGCCGCTGTCGGCAACCTTTACCGCCAAAGTGGCGGCCAGATCGTCCGCCTCTTCGCCCGGCGCGTGCCAGCAGGCCACGCCCGCCGCCTCAAACGCCGCCCGGATCTGCGGCATCTCTGTTTTTAACGTGTCCGGCATGGGCGCGCGTCCGGCTTTATAGTCCGGCAGGCGCTGATGACGCCAGCCTTCGTGGCGATCGTCGTCGTCAAACACCGCCACCGCATGGGTCGGCTTGCTGTGCAGGATAAGCTGTTGCACAGCATGGATACAGGTTTCCTGGCAGGGAGAATCCTGCACGGCGTGGATGCGACGAATCAGATTCAGCGCATCAATAATCAACAGATGAATAGTCATAGTGGATACTGAGCGGCACGGCTGCCGCTCCGCTGAGGGTTACTTAATGATTTCGTAGCAGGGGATGTAGGCCGTTCCCGGCAGCTTCATGCGGTGCTGGGCAACAAATCCCTGTAACAAATCGTCCATGCGGCGCATGATTTCTGCATCGCCGTGTATCTTATACGGGCCTTGTTCCTTAATCGCTTTGATCCCAGGCTCCTTGACGTTGCCCGCCACAATGCCGGAGAACGCGCGGCGCAGCGAGGCCGCCAGCTGTTCGGCAGGCTGATTGGGATAAAGATTAAGATTGGCCATATTTTCGTGCGTGGGCATAAACGGCACCTGCAAATTCGGCGCGATGCGGATTGACCAGTTAAAGCTATAGGCGTCGCCCGTCTCGCGCCGATGCTCTTTCACCTTCGGCATAGCGTTTTTCATCAGGCGCGCCACTTCCGCCGCGTCATCGATAATAATGGTGTAGTGCTGACGCGCGGCTTCGCCCAGCGTGCTGACGATAAACTCATCCAGCACGCGGAAGTAATCGGCGCTCTCTTTCGGGCCGGTGAGGATCAGCGGCAGCACCTGATCGCGGTTCTGCGGATTCATCAGGATGCCCAGCAGATAGAGCAGCTCTTCCGCCGTACCCACGCCGCCCGGGAAAATAATGATGCCGTGGGCGATACGCACAAAGGCTTCCAGACGTTTTTCAATGTCCGGCATGATAATCAGTTCGTTGACCAGCGGATTCGGCGGCTCGGCGGCAATGATCGACGGTTCGGTCAGGCCGATAAAACGGCTCTCTTTGTAACGCTGCTGCGCGTGGCCCACGGCGGCGCCTTTCATCGGCGCTTCCATGACGCCCGGCCCGCAGCCGGTACAGATATTCAGCTCGCGCAGGCCCAGCTGCGAACCGACGTTGCGGCAGTACTGATATTCCACGGCGTTGATCGAGTGGCCGCCCCAGCAAACCACGGTATTCGGCAGCTCGCCGACGTGCAGCGCCCTGGCGTTACGCAGCAGCGAAAACACCAGGTTGGTGATGCGCACCGAGTCATCCACGTCCTGCTGCTGAAAGCCGCTGTCAAACTGACCATTTACAAACAGAATGTCGCGCAGCACGGCAAACAGGTTGGCCTGTAGCGAGCGAATGATGCGACCGTCGACAAAGGCTTCCTCCGGCGGATTAATCAGCTCCAGCTTGACGCCGCGCTCGCGCCGCAGCACGTTGATGTCAAAGTTTTCAAAACGCGACAGCAGTTCATGGCTGCTGTCCGTCTGGCTGCCGGAGTTAAGTACGGCAAGGGAACAGTTGCGGAAGAGTTGGTAAAGGTCGCTGCTGGCGGTGCGCTTCAGCATATCGACTTCCAGTTGAGACAACAGATCCATGGAGCCTAATGGGCTGATATGTGTGATCAAATTAACTCCTTTACACCCGTCCGGGCGGTGGTCGCTCCCCATCAAAAGCCCGCCGGATAAACGGCGAGCGTGACGGCGAAAAAATGTTCCCGGGCACCCGATGCCCGCTTCAGATTAGCCTTCTTCTCAAACAGTTAACAACGTTATCGTGCGTTTATGCGCGACGGTACGCAAAGTGCTACTGGCGTACCAGCCTGGACAGGCCGGGTTTAAATGCGCCGTTGCTGCGCCAGGGATTGATATCCAGGCCGCCGCGACGGGTATAGCGGGCATAAACGCTCAGGCTTTCCGGCTGGCAGAAGCGCAAGATATCATTGAAAATGCGCTCAACGCACTGCTCATGAAATTCGTTATGGTGCCGGAACGACACCAGGTAGCGCAGCAGCGCCTCACGCTGGATACGCGGGCCGCGATAGCTGATTTGCACTGAACCCCAGTCCGGCTGGTTGGTGATCAGACAGTTGGACTTCAGCAGATGGCTCACCAGTTTTTCTTCCACTACTTCCGGCTGCGTGGCCTGCTGGAGATAGTCGGTGCTGAAGGTATAGCTGTCGATCTCAATATCCTGCTCGTCAATGCAGTGGCCGCTGAAGTGGCCTATCGGCTGGCCTTCAATTTCCCGCAGCCGGAACAGCGCAACGCTGACCTCGCCCTGCGCGCAGGCGCTGAGGTCGCGCTCCAGCGTCGCCCGGACTTCGCCCCAGTCACCAAAGCGGGTCTGATTAAAGCTGTTAAGATAGAGCTTAAAGCTCTTGGACTCGATCAGGTTAACGCTGTGGGCATCCAGGCTGACTTCGCCAATCGCCACCTGCGGCAGGCCTTTGGCATTCAGCCAGGAGAGTTCGTACAGCGTCCAGATATCGGCGCCGTGGAAGGGCAAACTGTCAGGATAAAGCCCCAGCGGCTCACGGTTCATGCTTCTTGGCACCGCCTGGAGCAAAGAAGGCTGATACTGGTCGTGGTACTCTGTAGGTTTTCCTAACGTCAGGCCGCTCAGCGCCTGATGTGTATCTGAAGACATTGCATTACCTTATAGCCTGATATGACAGGTGAAGTGGTCAATCGTCTGCGGCCGGGAAGGCCCGGGCGACGCAACTAAAAACGTATAGCCTTAGTGTAACTCAGGCACCAGAGAGTGAAAAAAGAATGATTGATGAAACCTCCCGCGCCCTGGCTGATTTTACCCGCAACTATTGCGACCGGTGGGTCAGCGAATGCGGTCATCCGCCCGCCAGCAGCGAGCTGTATGGCGTTCCCTCGCCCTGCGTGCAGCAAACCGTTGGCGATGAGGTCTGGTGGCTACCGCAGCCCTTTACCCTCGCCAAAAACCTGGAAAACGTAGAGCGCGCGCTCGATTTACAAATTCAGCCTGCCGTCGTTGCCTGGTACACCTCGCAGTTTGCAGGCGATATGAAGACGCTGGTCAACGGCCAGCCCTGCACGCTGCTGCAAATATGGAGCGAAGACGATTTCGAGCGTATGCAGGAAAACTTGATCGGCCATCTGGTTATGAAGCGCCGTCTTAAACATTCGCCTACGTTTTTTATTGCTACCACACCATCCGAGCTGGAAATCATTTCCGTATGTAATTTGAGCGGGGAAGTGATTCTGGAAAAGCTGGGTACTAAAAAGCAGACGGTACTGGCCGCGAACCTGGAGCAATTCCTTGTTTCTTTACCGATTATTGATCCCTTAAGGTAAAGCGTCATTTATCTTGTGAGAGATCTCTTACAGAGTCTGTAAGAGATCGCTTTTATATCTTAAGAAAAAAAGGCGTTTTCTCCGGTAAAAGCAAAGCAAATCATAAAGTTGTTATAACGCTTTTCGTAAAAAAACCTGCCGGGGTCAAAAAAAAGTTTTCAGCCTATTGTTTGTCAGGTTCATTAAGGCAAACTTGATCCTGTCGCAAGGGATGGTGGCTTAAGGAACAAGCCGGTCGGTAGACTGAAAGCACCTGTTAAGGACTTCAGATCTGCACAAGATATCTCAGGAGTGAGAAAAAGGGACACCTCCGGGAAGGAGAAACGTACTGCCGGAGAGCGGTAAGCCAGGATGCTCAGGGACATCGCCATTGACGGTGAAAGTGTAGGGAAAACTGCAGGACAAAGTTATCAGGGATGAGCAGGGAGCACTAAAAGTAGCTGGATTGCTGCGAACGAACCGGGAGCACTGTTTTTACAGTGCTCCCTTTTTTTCGTCCATACTTATCCCGTTGTCGGCGGTAATGCTATGCTTGCGACCCTTTAAAACTGACCAGGAGAGCTTAGATGAGCCGGGAACTTGAAATCCGCAATCGCCTGCAGGCTATTGAGCAGGCCTTACATGACGCCGGGCTGTGGCAAAACTGCGCGCCAAACGCCGAGGCGTTTGAAAGCACCGAGCCTTTTTGCGTAGATACCATGATGCCGATCCAGTGGCTACAGTGGGTTTTCCTGCCGCGTATGCAGGCGCTGCTGGATGCGCAGTCTGCTTTGCCGGTAAAGCTGGCTATCGCCCCTTATTATGAAGTGGCGCTGGAAGGTGCTATTCCGGGCCGCGCCAATCTGCTGCACATGCTGAACCAGCTTGATCAACTGTTCGAGCACGACGCCTGATGCTGGAGATCCTTTATCAGGACGAGTGGCTGGTCGCGGTGAATAAACCCTCAGGCTGGCTGGTGCACCGCAGCTGGCTCGACAGGCATGAAAGCGTTTTCGTGATGCAAACCGTGCGCGATCAGATAGGCCAGCACGTATTTACCGTTCATCGGCTCGATCGCCCCACGTCGGGCGTGCTGTTGATGGGCTTATCCAGCGAGGTCGCCCGCCTGCTTTCGCAGCAGTTTGAGCAGCACCAGCTGCAAAAAACCTATCATGCCGTGGTCAGAGGCTGGCTGGATGGCGAAGAAACGCTGGATTACGCATTAACTGAAGAGCTGGATAAGATCGCTGACAGGTTCAGCGAGCAGAATAAGGAACCGCAGCCTGCCGTGACCCACTGGCGCGCGCTGGATAAAGCGGAGCTGCCGGTGCCGGTCAGCCGATACGATACCTCGCGCTATACGCTGATGGAGCTGAAGCCGCAGACGGGCCGCAAGCACCAGCTGCGTCGGCATATGACCCATCTGCGCCATCCGATTATCGGCGACAGCGCGCACGGCGATCTGCGGCAGAATCGCAGCGCGGCACAGCACTTCGGCATGACGCGGCTGATGCTGCACGCCAGCGAACTGCGGCTGACGCATCCGGTAACGGGCGAGCCTTTGCTGCTGCGCGCGGGTCTGGACTCGGTCTGGCAGGGAATGATGGCGCAGTTTGGCTGGGAAGACGCTCTCCCCAATCTTCCCAGGGTTGAGTTTGCGGCATCTTGCCTGCAGGATAGCGGTTCAGACCAGGCAACGAGGAGATAAGCATGGCGCAAATAGGCATTTTTGTAGGGACGGTTTACGGTAACGCGCTGCTGGTGGCGGAAGAGGCGGAGCCTTTATTGACGGATGCCGGTCATCAGGTGGAAATTTTTGAAGATCCCACGCTTGAACAGTGGCAGCGTTACGCCGACGGCGTGGCATTGGTGATCACCTCGACCACGGCTCAGGGCGATCTGCCGGACAGCATCACGCCGCTGTTTTATGCTATCAAAGACAAGCTGGGCCATCAGCCCACTCTGCGCTACGGCGTGATTGCGCTGGGCGACAGCAACTACGATGATTTCTGCGGCGCGGGGAAAAAGTTCGATGTGCTGTTGCAGGAGCACTCGGCGAAGCGGGTCGGCGATGTACTGCTGATCGATGCTAACGACTATCCGGAGCCTGAAACGCTTTCTTCGCCGTGGGTTGAAGCCTGGCTGAAGCAGCTGGATTAATAGCCGGGCCTTCGCCTTAAAGGGAAGGCCCGCAGCATCAGGTAACCGGTGCCGGATTGAATACCGCCAGCGAGTTACGGATCCCCCAGCGGTCGGACCAGGTTTGTTTCCGGCCGCTGGCGATATCCAGGATCAGCTCAAACAGCCGCCAGCCTACCTGTTCTATGGTTTCCTCGCCCGTCGCAATCGTCCCCGCATTGATATCCATTAAGTCATGCCATCTTTCCGCCAGCGCGTTGCGCGTCGCCATTTTGATTACGGGGATAGCCGCCAGGCCGTAAGGCGTGCCGCGTCCTGTAGTAAACACCTGCAAAGTAATGCCGGAAGCCATCTGCTGCGTGCCGCAGACGAAATCACTGGCGGGTGTGGCGGCATAGATCAGGCCGCGTTTGGTGGGGCGCTGGCCTGGCGACAGCACCTCAACGATAGCGCTGCGGCCCGATTTGGCGATAGAACCCAGCGCCTTTTCCACCACGTTCGCCAGCCCGCCTTTCTTGTTGCCGGGCGAAGGGTTAGCGCTGCGATCGGTTTTGCCCATATTCAGATAGTCATCGTACCAGGCCATCTCTTCCAGCAGCCGCTGGCCGACTTCTTGTGTCGCCACGCGCGGCGTCAGCAGATGCACCGCATCGCGCACTTCGGTCACCTCGGAGAACATCACCGTCGCGCCGCAGCGCACCAGCAGATCGGAAGCGAAACCTACCGCCGGGTTGGCGGTTACGCCGGAAAAGGCATCGCTGCCGCCGCACTGCATACCGACGATCAGTTCCGCTGCCGGTACCGTTTCACGCTGGCGCTGGTTCAGGCGTTGCAGATGGCGTTCGGCAACCTGCAAAATATCGGCAACCATAGATTCAAAGCCAACATGCTTCTCATCCTGTAGGCGCACCACGTCATTATCATCCAGCGAAATCGCCTGTACGTCGGGCGTGCCTTCCAGCAGGCGCTCGGGTTGAAGTTTCTCACAGCCCAGGCCGACAATCATTACTTCGCCGCCGAAGTTGGCGTTCAGCGCCAGGTTGTGAATGGTACGGATCGGCACCACGGCGGCCGGCGCGTTGATCGCCACGCCGCAGCCGTAAAGGTGATTCAGCGCCACCACGCCATCGACGTTAGGATATTTTGGCAGCAATTCACGCTCAATAATCTGCACCACGTAATCGACCACGCCCGCCACGCAGTGCACGCTGGTAGTAATCCCCAGCAGGTTGCGCGTGCCCACGCTGCCGTCGGCGTTGCGATAGCCTTCAAAGGTGTAGCCTTCAAGCGGCGGCAGGGCGGGCGGCACATTGTTGGCCAGCGGCAGGCTGGCGAGATCCGGCGCTTCCGGCAATACCACCAGCGACTCGTCAATCCAGCCGCCGCGAGGAATATCGCGCACCGCATAACCAATCACTTCGCCATAGCGAATAATATCGCCGCCTTGCGCAATATCGTTTAATGCAACTTTATGTCCCTGGGGAATATGTTCTTTTAGTACCAGTCCGCATGAAAAAGTCGTACCAGCCTTTAATCCATTATTATTTACAACAATGGCGACGTTATCGTTTTCATGCACCTTTATATAAAGGGGAAGATCGTTTCTGGAAATGTTCATTGCTCGACAAGTCCTGAGATAAATGAATCGGCACGTTCTTTATTTTAAAGGTGGGTGAGAAGCGTTTTCGGGTGGAATTATTCTGCTGTTGGACAGTATAGAGAGGCTTCAGGCCGAAAACATTATGCAAATGTCCGACATGGCGCGGTAACAATCAGCGTATTTTCAGGCAAGAGTACAGGCGACAGTGAGGAGGCTCACAAAGAAAAAGGGAACGTGACCGCGCCCGCAGAACCCGCTGTTTCCGTGAGCCACTCCGCAACGAATTGGGCATATGCAAGAACATCTCTGGGTTTTTCACGTTTTAACAGGGCGTTTTACCGGTGCTTTACCTGGGTGGCCTCCCTATACTTTTTAACAAACGGGACGAGAGCTTTGAACGTTGTGATTATTCTGCCACTTAATCGCTGTGTTTAACCTGACATCATTCTGATACCCAACGCGATGTGTATGCAGTCCAGAGTGAGTTTGCCTGACCGCTATATTTCAGGAGTGCATCATGGATTCAATCAGCAGTGCTGCGAGCACCGTGCAAAAAAGAACTAATGCTCGCTACTGGATAGTGGTGATGCTATTTATCGTCACCTCATTTAATTATGGCGACCGCGCCACTATCGCTATCGCCGGTTCGGCAATGTCGAAAGACATCGGGCTGGATCCGGTCGGGCTGGGCTATATCTTCTCCGCTTTCTCATGGGCTTACGTAATAGGGCAGATCCCCGGCGGCTGGCTGCTGGACCGGTTCGGCTCAAAGCGCGTCTATTTCTGGAGCATCTTCCTGTGGTCGCTGTTCACGCTGTTGCAGGGCTTTGTCGATCTGCTCAGCGGCTTCAGCATTATCGTCACGCTGTTTATGCTCAGGTTTATGGTCGGCCTGGCGGAAGCGCCTTCTTTTCCCGGCAACAGCCGCATCGTCGCCGCCTGGTTCCCCGCGCAGGAACGCGGCACCGCCGTCGCTATTTTTAACTCGGCGCAGTACTTCGCCACGGTGATCTTCGCGCCGATCATGGGCTGGCTTACCTCCGAAGTCGGCTGGGCGCACGTGTTCTGGTTTATGGGCGGGCTGGGCATCATCATCAGCTTTATCTGGCTCAAAGTGATCCACGATCCGAACGACCATCCGGGCGTCAATAAAGCCGAGCTGGAATATATGGAGCAGGGCGGCGCGCTGATTAATATGGATATGAAAAAAGCCGAGCGTAAGGTCAGCTGGGCGGAGAAAAAAGCGCAGATAAAGCAGCTGATTACCTCAAGAATGATGATAGGTATCTACCTGGGTCAGTACTGCATTAACGCCTTAACCTACTTCTTTATCACCTGGTTCCCGGTTTATCTGGTGCAGGCGCGCGGCATGTCCATTCTGAAGGCCGGCATGGTGGCGTCGATTCCGGCCATCTGCGGTTTCCTGGGCGGCGTGCTGGGCGGCATTATTTCCGACTGGCTGATGCGTAAAACCGGCTCGCTGAATATCGCCCGTAAAACCCCAATCGTTCTCGGCATGCTGCTTTCTATCACCATGGTGGTCTGTAACTACGTCGATACGGAATGGGTGGTGGTGTTCTTTATGGCGCTGGCTTTCTTCGGCAAAGGGATTGGCGCGCTGGGCTGGGCGGTGATGGCGGATACCGCGCCGAAAGAGATCAGCGGGCTTAGCGGCGGGCTGTTCAATATGTTCGGCAACATTTCCGGCATCGTCACGCCGGTGGTGATCGGTTACATCATCGCCACGACCGGCTCCTATAACGGCGCGCTGATTTACGTCTGTATTCATGCGTTTGTCGCGGTAATGAGCTACCTGGTGCTGGTACGCGATATCAAGCGTATTGAACTGAAACCTTTGTAAGGACGAGTTATGACGACGCAAAGCAGCCCGACGATCACCGATATGAAAGTGATCCCGGTAGCGGGATACGACAGCATGTTGCTGAATATCGGCGGCGCGCACGGCGCTTACTTTACCCGCAATATCGTGGTGCTGACCGACAGCGCCGGACACACCGGCGTGGGAGAAGCGCCGGGCGGCGAGACGATTTACCAGACGCTGCTGGATGCCGTCCCCCAGGTCAAAGGGCGGGAAGTCGCCAGGATGAACCGGCTGGTGCAGGAGGTGCATCGGGGCAACCAGTCGGCGGATTTTGATAACTTCGGCAAAGGCGCGTGGACGTTTGAACTGCGCGTCAACGCGGTGGCCGCGCTGGAAGCGGCGCTGCTGGATCTGCTGGGACAGTGCCTGAACGTACCGGTCGCGGAACTGCTGGGGCCGGGCAAACAGCGTGATGAAGTGACGGTGCTGGGGTATCTGTTCTATATCGGCGACCGGGAAAAAACCGATCTTCCTTACCTGAACGGCGAGAACGCCCCGCACGACTGGTATCGCCTGCGTCATCAGAAGGCGATGGACAGCGAGGCCGTGGTGCGGCTGGCGGAAGCCGCGCAGGATAAATATGGCTTCAAGGATTTCAAGCTCAAAGGCGGCGTGCTGCCGGGCGAGCAGGAGATCGACGCGGTGAAAGCGATGAAAAAACGTTTTCCCGAAGCGCGCATCACCGTCGATCCCAACGGTGCCTGGCTGCTTGATGAAGCTATCGCGCTGTGTAAAGACATGCAGGGCATTCTGACCTATGCGGAAGATCCGTGCGGCGCGGAGCAGGGCTTTTCGGGCCGTGAGGTAATGGCGGAATTCCGCCGCGCGACCGGCCTGCCGGTTGCCACCAATATGATCGCCACTAACTGGCGGGAAATGAACCATGCCGTAATGCTGAACGCCGTCGATATTCCGCTGGCCGATCCGCACTTCTGGACGCTGAGCGGTGCGGTGCGTGTCGCCCAGCTGTGCGACGACTGGGGGCTGACCTGGGGCTGCCATTCCAATAACCACTTCGATATTTCGCTGGCGATGTTTACGCACGTGGGCGCCGCCGCGCCGGGCAAGCCGACGGCCATTGATACCCACTGGATCTGGCAGGAAGGCGATCAGCGCCTGACCAAAGAACCTTTGCAGATCCGCAACGGCAAGATCGCCGTGCCGGACGCGCCGGGGCTGGGCATTGAGCTGGACTGGGCGCAAATTGAAAAAGCCCACGCGCTTTATAAAACGCTGCCCGGCGGCGCGCGCAATGATGCCGCCGCCATGCAATACCTGATCCCCGGCTGGACATTCGATCGCAAACGCCCGGCCTTTGGGCGCTGAACCTTACAGAAGGAATACGTTATGAGTCAGGCTACTCCACTGATCACAGAAATGCAGGTCATCCCGGTCGCCGGTCACGACAGCATGTTGCTGAACCTCAGCGGCGCCCACGCGCCATTCTTTACCCGTAATATCGTTATCATTAAAGATAATTCCGGCCACACGGGCGTCGGTGAAATTCCCGGCGGCGAAAAAATTCGCAAGACGCTGGAAGAAGCGGCGGCGCTGCTGGTCGGCCACGGCATTGGCGAATATAAAAATCTGCTGAGCCACGTGCGCAACACCTTTGCCGATCGCGATGCGAGCGGGCGCGGCAACCAGACTTTCGATTTGCGTACCACTATCCACGTGGTGACCGGCATCGAAGCGGCGCTGCTGGACCTGCTGGGCCAGCACCTTGGCGTCAACGTTGCCTCCCTGCTGGGCGATGGGCAGCAGCGCGATCGCGTGGAAATGCTGGGCTATCTCTTTTACGTCGGCGATCGCCGAAAAACCTCGCTGCCTTATCAGAGCCAGCCGGACGACAGCTGCGACTGGTATCGCCTGCGTCATGAAGAGGCGCTGACGCCTGAAACCGTGGTGCGCCTGGCGGAAGCCGCCTATGAAAAATATGGCTTCAACGATTTCAAACTGAAAGGCGGCGTGCTGGCCGGGAGCGAAGAGGCCGAAGCGGTGACCGCGCTGGCGAAGCGTTTTCCCGAGGCGCGCATTACGCTCGATCCTAACGGCGCCTGGTCGCTCAACGAAGCGATCGAGCTGGGCAAGCAGCTGAAAGACGTGCTGGCCTACGCCGAAGATCCTTGCGGCGCGGAGCAGGGCTATTCCGGTCGCGAAGTGATGGCCGAGTTCCGTCGCGCGACGGGCATGCCAACGGCCACCAATATGATTGCCACCGACTGGCGTCAGATGGGGCACACGCTCTCTTTGCAGTCCGTCGACATTCCGCTGGCGGATCCGCACTTCTGGACGATGCAGGGTTCCGTACGCGTTGCGCAGATGTGTCATGACTTCGGCCTGACCTGGGGCTCCCACTCCAATAACCATTTTGACGTTTCGCTGGCGATGTTTACCCACGTTGCGGCGGCGGCACCCGGCAAAATCACCGCTATCGATACCCACTGGATCTGGCAGGAAGGCAACCAGCGCCTGACGCAGCAGCCTTTGCAAATCAAGGGCGGCATGGTACAGGTGCCGGACAGGCCGGGCCTGGGCGTAGAGCTGGATATGGATCGCGTTATGAAAGCGCACGAGCTTTACCTGAAACACGGTCTGGGCGCGCGCGACGACGCGCAGGCTATGCAATTCCTGGTGCCGGACTGGACGTTTGATAACAAACGCCCATGCCTGGTGCGCTAACCCAATTTCTGGAGAAACCGATGAGCTACGTAAATACGCCGAACAGCTTTCGTCAGCGCCTGCTGGCAGGCGAAACCTTAATCGGCAGCTGGTGCGCGCTGGCTAACCCGCTGACCACGGAAGTGTTAGGACTGGCAGGCTTCGACTGGCTGGTGCTGGATGGCGAACATGCGCCGAACGACATCACCACTTTTATTCCGCAGCTGATGGCGCTGAAGGGCAGCGTCAGCGCGCCGGTGGTGCGGCCGCCGACCAACGAGCCGGTCATCATCAAGCGCCTGCTGGATATCGGTTTTTCCAACTTCCTGATCCCGTTTGTCGAAACGGAAGAGGAAGCGGTGCGCGCGGTGGCCTCCACCCGCTATCCGCCGATGGGCATTCGCGGCGTATCGGTTTCGCACCGCAGCAATATGTACGGCACCGTGCCGCAGTACAACACCATCATCAACGACAACATCACCGTGCTGGTGCAGATCGAAACGCAGCAGGGCGTGGATAACATTGACGCTATCGCGGCGGTAGAAGGCGTGGACGGCATTTTCGTCGGGCCGGGCGATCTCTCGGCCGCGCTGGGCTACCTGGGGCAGCCCGCCCATCCGGAAGTGCTGAAGGTGATCAAATATATCTTTGAGCGCGCCAAAGCGGCCGGCAAGCCGAGCGGCATTCTGGCCCCGGTGGAGGCCGATGCCCGCCGCTATCTGGAATGGGGCGCCGGTTTTGTTGCGGTAGGCAGCGATTTAGGCGTATTCCGTGGCGCCACGCAGGCCCTGTGCGATCGCTTTAAAAAATAACCCACTGTTCAGGAGACAAAGATGAAAATCGGATTTATAGGTCTGGGTATCATGGGCAAGCCCATGAGCAAAAACTTAATTAAGGCCGGCTACTCGCTGGTGGTGCGCGATCACAATGCGGAAAGCGTGGCGGAGCTGGTTGCGCTGGGCGCGACGTCCGGCGATTCGGCAAAAGCGGTGGCGGAGCAGAGCGACGTGATTATCACCATGCTGCCCAACTCGCCGCACGTGAAAGAAGTGCTGCTGGGCGAAGGTGGCGTAATCGAAGGCGCGAAGGCGGGCACTATCGTAATCGATATGAGCTCCATCGCGCCGCTGGCGAGCCGTGAAATTCATGAAGCGCTGGCGAAAAAAAGCGTCGCGCTGCTGGATGCGCCGGTCAGCGGCGGCGAACCTAAAGCCATCGACGGCACGCTTTCGGTGATGGTCGGCGGCGACAAAGAGCTGTTCGATAAGTGCTACGATATTATGAAAGCGATGGCAGGCTCGGTGGTTCACACCGGCGAGATTGGCGCGGGCAACGTGACCAAGCTGGCTAACCAGGTGATTGTTGCGTTGAATATCGCGGCAATGGCGGAAGCGCTGACGCTGGCGACCAAAGCGGGCGTCAACCCGGATCTGGTCTACCAGGCGATACGCGGCGGCCTGGCGGGCAGCACGGTGCTGGATGCCAAAGCGCCAATGGTGATGAACCGCAACTTCAAGCCGGGTTTTCGTATCGATCTGCATATTAAAGATCTGGCTAACGCCCTGGATACGTCGCACGGCGTAGGCGCGCAGCTGCCGCTCACGGCGGCGGTAATGGAAATGATGCAGGCGCTGAAAGCTGACGGGCTGGGCACGGCCGATCACAGCGCGCTGGCCTGCTATTACGAAAAACTGGCGAAAGTCGAAATCAAATAGTCCCGTGGTCCGGCCTGCTGATCCAGGCCGGAACCTTCCCGGCCCCGCGCACGGATTAACGTATGAAAATAGTAATCGCACCGGATTCGTATAAAGAAAGCCTGTCGGCTCAGCAGGTCGCCACGCAAATCGAGCAGGGATTCAGGGAAATTTTCCCCGAAGCTCAGTATGTCAAACTGCCCGTCGCGGACGGCGGCGAAGGCACGGTCGAGGCGATGGTGGCGGCGACGGGCGGCAAAACCGTACGCCTGCGCGTCACCGGCCCGCTGGGCGAAGAGGTCGACGCCTTTTACGGTCTTTCCGGTGACGACAGCTGCGCCTATATCGAAATGGCGGCGGCCAGCGGGCTGGAACTGGTGCCTGCGGCGCGGCGCGATCCGCTGATCACCACCTCTTTTGGCACCGGCGAACTGATCCGCAGCGCGCTGGATAAGGGCGTACAGCGTTTTATTATCGGCATCGGCGGCAGCGCAACCAATGACGGCGGCGCGGGTATGGTGCAGGCGCTGGGCGCCAAACTGCTCGACAGCCAGGGCAGACAAATCGGTTTAGGCGGCGGCAGGCTTAACGATCTGGCGACGATAGACATCAGCGAACTGGATGCGCGGATCAAAAACTGCCGTTTTGAGGTTGCCTGCGACGTCACCAATCCGCTGCTGGGTAAAGAGGGCGCTTCCGCCGTGTTCGGCCCGCAGAAAGGGGCTACGCCGGAGCTGGTGGAACAGCTGGATAACGCGCTGGCGCACTATGCCCGGATTATCCGGCGGGATCTGGATATCGACGTGCTGTCGATCCCCGGCGGCGGCGCGGCAGGCGGGATGGGCGTGGCGCTGCACGCTTTTTGCGGCGCGGAACTGCGGCGCGGCATTGAAATCGTGACCGAGGCGCTGGGGCTGGACGAGCTGGTGCGGGACGCCACGCTGGTGATCACCGGCGAAGGGCGCATTGACAGCCAGACCATTCACGGCAAAGTGCCGATCGGAGTAGCGAAAGTCGCCAAGCGCTATAACAAGCCGGTTATCGGCATCGCGGGCAGCCTGACCAAAGATGTCGCGGTCGTGCATCAGCACGGTCTGGATGCGGTATTCAGCGTTATTTACAGCATTTGTACGCTGGACGACGCGCTGGAAAATGCGGCGGATAACGTGCGCATGACGGCACGGAACATCGCCGCCGCGCTGGCGATTGGCCAGAAACTTTCCTGACTCGTTCACTACGTTTTGTTTGCCGTGGCCGGATGGGCAAGCGCGCCCGGTACAGTCTGAGAGCAAACAGGGCTTCTGTAACAACAAGCCTTTTGCATCGGCCTGCTGCTCCGCTGGTTTTCTCTCAGGCCGGGCCGTTGTGTTTTCCTTGCTGGCGCAACGCCTGGCCTCAGCGTCCCTTGCCCGCTACCCTCGTCAGCTTTTCCTGCGCCAGCCGGGCGACGTTTTGCATCTCGTCCAGTAGTTCAAACAGCTCCGGCTCGACGTCTTCAACGGGCATGCCGCCGCGCAGGCTTTGCTCCAGCTGCTGGCACAGCTGCTTCATGCGGGGAACGCCGCTGTAGCTGGCGCTGCCGTGCAGTTTATGAATGATATCGCGCAGCGCCCCGACGTCGCCTTCCGCCATATGGCTTTCAACCTGTTTCTGCACTTCAGGCAGGAAATCCACCAGCATTTGCAGCAGATCGCGCGCCAGATCGGGCTTGTTGGCCGCCTGACGCAGCGCCAGATCCCAGTCCAGAGAGGCAGAAAGCGCGCCCGGCGCGGCAAGAGGCTGCGCTTTGTGCGGCGCATAGCGCAGCAGCAGGTTTTCCAGCCTGGCCTCGTCGATAGGCTTGGCCAGATAATCGTTCATGCCCGCCTTAATCAGCTGCGCTCTTTCGCCATCCAGCGTATGCGCCGTCACGGCGACAATTGGCGTGGAGGCGTGCGCAGGCAGCTCGCGGATCAGCTCGCTGGCACGAATGCCGTCAATTTCCGGCATCTGAATATCCATCAGGATAACGTCCAGCGGCTGGGTTTTCGCCTGCTGGATCGCCATCATCGCGCTGTCGCACAGCACCACCCGTTCAACCTGTTCCTCCAGCAGAGCGCCGATCAGCTTCAGGTTCGCCGGATTGTCATCGACGGCCATCACCGTCAGCGGCAGCTTGTGGCGGCGGGGCAGATCGTTTTCTTCGCGGGTATGGTGATCGAGCAGCACCGGCAGCAGCCGCGACAGCGAAACCGGCTTCAGCAGGCAGGCGCTGACGCCTTTATCTTTCAGCTCTTCCGCCCAGGTCTGCATCTGGCAGGGCAGAGCCATAATCACATTATCCGCACGCTCAAGCGCGGGCAGTGCCTGCCAGGGCAGCTGCCGCGAAGGTTCCTGGCTGACCGGCAAACCAATCAGCAGCGTGTCGTAATGCGCCTGCGGCAGCCCGGCAAGCGTTGGGCTATAGCTGACGGCCAACGGCGTGCTGGCCAGCAGCGCCAGCGTGGCCTGCGCGGCGGCCGGATTCGCCTCTATATAAGCCAGCGTTTTGCCTTCCAGACAGGCTACGGCGCGCGGATCCTGAGCGGCATTCGGGTTCAGCGCCAGGTTGACGTGAAACCAGAAGGTGGAGCCCTGATTCAGGCGGCTATGAAAAGAGATCTCGCCGCCCATTTCGTTAACCAGCTTTTGCGTAATCACCAGCCCCAGCCCGGTGCCGCCATGGCGTCGGGAAATGCTGGCGTCGGCCTGGCGGAAAGCCTGAAACAGCTGCGACTGCTGCTTTTCAGCGATGCCGATGCCGGTATCGTGGATCTGCACCTCAAGGTCAACGCGGTTGTTGCTCTGGGAGCGCTTCTCAATGCAGATATCGATGTTGCCGTGTTCGGTAAACTTAATCGCGTTGCCCAACAGGTTGACGATGATTTGCTGTAGGCGTAGCGGATCGCCGATGGTGTTGTCGGGCACGTCGGACTGAATGCTCAGCGTCAGCTCCAGCCCTTTTTCATGTGCGGACGGCGCCAGCAGGACGACGACTTCATCCAGGGTGGCGCGCAGCGGGAACGGGATGGTTTCCAGCACCAGCTTGCCCGCCTCCAGCTTGGAGAAATCCAGCACGTCGTTAATGATGCTCAGCAGGTTGTTGGCCGAACGCTCAATGGTATGCAGATAGTCGCGCTGCGTAATATTCAGCGGCGTTTTCAGCGTCTGGCGGGTAAAGCCAATTACGCCGTTAAGCGGCGTGCGCAGCTCGTGCGACATATTCGCCAGGAACTCCGACTTAATTCGCGCGGCCTCCTGGGCACGTTTTTTAGCCAGATCCAGCTCGACGTTCTGGATCTCCATCTGTTCCAGGGTTTCGCGCAGATCGGACGTCGCCTGATCGATATTTTGCTGCATCTCTTCGTGATAGGCGGTCAGCGACATCGCCATTGAGTTAATGCCGTTTTTCAGCATATCCAGCTCGCCGAGCATATGGCCCGTGACGCGGCTGTCCAGCTGGCCGCGTCGAATACGATCGACGGTATTGACCATATCGCGGATCGGGCCGGTGACGTCGCGCATCAGACGATAGGCGAACAGCATGGCCAGGCAAAGGCAGAGCAGCAGCAGCAGGGTGGAAACAAAAACTTCTTTATACTGCTGCAGCCGCACCGACTGCAGATCCAGTTCAATGGCGACATAGCCCAACGGATTGCCGTTGGGTTTGGCGTCCTCGACCGGCGACTCATCGGGATAATAGCTTTCCGATAAAATGGGCGTGCGCAAAATGACCGAATTGCCCAGCCGCTGATAGCTGAAGGGGGTAGAGAAGGTCGCGTCTGCCGGCAGACGCAGCTTGTCGG
This sequence comes from Erwinia sp. PsM31, assembly GCF_030433775.1. Taxonomy (NCBI): domain Bacteria; kingdom Pseudomonadati; phylum Pseudomonadota; class Gammaproteobacteria; order Enterobacterales; family Erwiniaceae; genus Erwinia; species Erwinia sp. PsM31. The sequence continues at coordinate 53,246 of NZ_JARUWZ010000020.1, read as the reverse complement.
CGCTGGCGTGATAGTTGGACGTGACAAAAAGCTGATTCTGCGCGTCGAAAACGGTAATGGCGCGCACGATATCGGAATGGCGACGGTGGAGCAGGCTGACCAGCTGCCGCACCGCCTCTTTGCTGTGGAACGTCATGCCGTATTCGCTGGAAACCGCCAGCGGTTCGATAATATTGATGCCGGCATCCACCAGCTGGCGCTGCAGTTCGTTATAGCGATGCACGATAAAAAACGTGCTCAGCAGCAGCCCAATCATCAGCGTAGGCGCCAGAATCAAGATCATCATTCGTGCCCGCAGGCTGTATTTGGTCATAATTATCCTGTGGCGCCGTCGCCAGTCGAATTAATCCTGATGCTGGTGTAGGCTACGCGGGTTTAACCACTGTCGAGACAAAAGTAATGGCGCAATTCTACTCTGCAAAACGGCGCGTGACGACCCGCCAGATCATGACCGTGACGGTTACTGACCTTGACGGCTCCGGCCAGGGCGTGGCGCACCATCATGGCAAAACGCTGTTTGTCAGCGGCGCGCTGCCCGGCGAGCAGGCGGAAGTAGAAATCGTGGAAGAGAAACGCAGCTGGGCGCGGGCCAGGACAAAACGGCTTCTGTCGACCAGCCCGGAACGGGTTGCGCCAGCCTGTCCTTACTTTGGCCGCTGCGGCGGATGCCAGCAGCAGCACGCTTCGCCCGAGCTACAGCAGCGCAGCAAGGCCAAAGCGCTGTCGCGCCTGCTGAGCCAGCAAATTGGCGAGCCGGTGGCGGTGGAGAATATTATCGCCGGCAGCGCGTACGGCTACCGCCGCCGCGCTCGTCTGGGTCTGCACTATCATGCGCGCAGCCAGACGCTGCAAATGGGCTTTCGCCAGGCCGCCTCCAGCGAGCTGGTCGCCATTACGCAATGCCCCGTTTTGAAGCCCGAACTTGATGCACTGCTGCAGCCGTTGCACCAGGTACTAAGCAGCCTGCAGGCCGTAAGAAGGCTGGGCCATGCCGAGCTGGTACTGGCGGACAACGGCCCGCTGCTGGTGCTGCGCCATCTCGATCCGCTCAGCGCGGCGGACAGAGAGAAACTGGAACGGTTTTCGCATAGCCAGCAGGTCGCGCTTTTTCTGGCGCCGGACAGCGAAACGCTGGAGCAGATTGCTGGCGAGATGCCGTTCTATCAGCTCGACGGCCTGACGCTGACGTTCAGCCCGCGCGACTTTATTCAGGTCAACGGCGAGCTGAATCAGCAGATGGTGGCTCAGGCGATGGCGTGGCTGGATTTGCAGCCCACCGACCGCCTGCTGGATCTGTTCTGCGGCATGGGAAACTTTACGCTTCCTTCAGGAAAGCGGGTGGAAAATGTCACCGGTGTGGAGGGGGTTGCAGCATTAGTGGCAAAGGGTGCGTATAATGCGGGCCTGAATAATCTGAATAACATTGCATTTTATCAGCATAACCTGGAAGAAGAAGTGACGGCGCAGCCCTGGGCGGCGGAAGGTTTTAATAAGGTACTGCTGGATCCGGCCCGCGCTGGCGCGGCAGAAGCGATCCCTCACATTATTAAACTTGCGCCGGAAAGCGTGGTCTATGTTTCCTGTAATCCGACTACACTTGCCCGGGACAGCCAGATTTTCCTGGCTGCCGGCTATCGACCAGAAAGGATTACCCTGCTTGATATGTTTCCGCATACCGGGCACGTCGAATCCATGGTGTTATTCAGCCGAAAATAGCTTCCCGGAAGGAGGTTTGGAGAGGATATGGTTGCGGTAAGAAGTGCACATCTGAATACGGCCGGTGAGTTTGCGCTCGACCAGTGGATCACCAGTTTGGGGATCGCGAATCCCCAGTCATGCGAACGACTGGCTGATACCTGGCGCTATTGCGAAGAAACCACCCGCCATCATCCCGATGCGGCGCTCCTGCTCTGGCGCGGCGTCGAAATGGTGGAGATCCTCTCCATGCTCAGCATGGACAGCGAAAGCCTGCGCGCCGCGCTGCTTTTTCCTCTGGCGGACGCGGGCGTGGTGTCCGAAGAGGTGCTGGAAGAAAAGTACGGCAAAGCCATCGTCTCGCTGGTGCACGGCGTACGGGATATGGACGCCATCCGCCAGCTGAAAGCGACCCACAACGACTCTATGGCTTCGGAGCAGGTCGATAACGTCAGGCGCATGCTGCTGGCGATGGTGGAAGATTTCCGCTGCGTGGTAATCAAGCTGGCCGAGCGTATCGCCCATCTGCGCGAGGTGAAGGACGCGCCGGAAGACGAGCGCGTGCTTGCCGCCAAAGAGTGCACCAATATCTATGCGCCGCTTGCTAACCGTTTAGGGATAGGCCAGCTGAAATGGGAGCTGGAGGATTTCTGCTTCCGCTATCTGCACCCGGATGAATACAAACGCATCGCCAAACTGCTGCACGAGCGCCGCATCGACCGCGAGCAGTATATCGACACTTTCGTGCAGTCGCTGCGTGACGAGATCGTCAGGCAGGGCGTCAAAGCGGAAGTGTACGGCCGCCCGAAACATATCTACAGCATCTGGCGCAAGATGCAGAAAAAATCGCTGGCGTTCGACGAGCTGTTTGACGTGCGCGCCGTGCGTATCGTCGCCGAACGTTTGCAGGACTGCTACGGCGCATTGGGGATAGTGCATACGCTTTATCGCCACCTGCCCAGCGAATTTGACGACTACGTCGCCAATCCCAAGCCGAACGGCTATCAGTCGATTCATACCGTGGTGCTGGGGCCGAAGGGCAAAACCGTTGAGATCCAGATCCGCACGCGGCAGATGCATGAAGACGCCGAGCTGGGCGTGGCCGCACACTGGAAGTACAAAGAGGGCGGCACGACCGGCAGCGCGCGCGGCGCGTCGGGGCACGAAGAGCGTATCGCCTGGCTGCGTAAGCTGATTGCCTGGCAGGAAGAGATGGCGGACTCCGGCGAAATGCTGGACGAGGTGCGTAGCCAGGTCTTTGACGATCGCGTCTATGTGTTTACGCCTAAAGGCGACGTGGTGGATCTGCCCGCCGGCTCCACGCCGCTGGACTTTGCTTACCATATCCACAGCGATATCGGCCACCGCTGCATCGGCGCGAAAATCGGCGGCCGCATCGTGCCCTTTACCTATCAGCTGCAGATGGGCGATCAAATCGACATCATCACCCAAAAGCAGCCGAACCCAAGCCGCGACTGGCTGAATCCCAACCTGGGCTACGTCACCACCAGCCGTGGGCGATCAAAAATTCACGCCTGGTTCCGTAAGCAGGATCGCGATAAAAATATCGTCGCGGGCAAGCAGATCCTCGATAACGAGCTGGATCACCTGGATATCAGCCTGAAAGAGGCGGAAAAGCTGCTGCTGCCGCGCTATAACGTCAACTCGCTGGACGAGCTGCTGGCCGCTATCGGCGGCGGCGATATTCGTCTGAACCAGATGAGCAACTTCCTGCAATCGAAGCTGAACAAGCCGAGCGCGGAAGAAGAAGATCGCGAGGCGCTGCGCCAGCTGACGCTGAAATCCTCCGTGCCGCGCAGCAAGGAGAGCGGCCGCGTGGTGGTCGAGGGCGTCGGCAACCTGATGCACCATATCGCCCGCTGCTGCCAGCCGATCCCCGGCGACGATATCACCGGCTTTATCACCCAGGGACGCGGCATCTCTATCCACCGCGCCGACTGCGATCAGCTGACCGAGCTGATGTCGCACGCGCCGGAAAGAATTGTCGATGCGGTGTGGGGCGAAAGCTACTCCAGCGGCTACTCGCTGGTGGTGCGCGTCACCGCCAACGATCGCAGCGGCCTGCTGCGCGACATCACGACCATCCTCGCCAATGAGAAGGTCAACGTGCTGGGCGTCTCCAGCAGGAGCGATACCAAAAAGCAGCTGGCGACTATCGATATGGATATCGAAATTTACAATCAGCAGGTGCTGGGCCGCGTGCTGGCCAGGCTGAACCAGGTGCCGGATATCATTGACGCCAGAAGGCTGCATTAATGCCTTCCCCCTGCCCGGACAGGCCTGCTTAGGCGACGACCCTGCAAGCCTGCTGCCTGGTTGCCGTTTTGCGCGCCGGCCGCGTTTATCCCTGTCAGGGGATAGCGCGCTGGCCGGGCGCAGGTGGTCTGCTGATGACCGAAGCTTTATTCCTTTCCCTGCATGAATTTTGCCTTGCCATGCCGTATAGTCGTTTTTTTCTTCCTTACAAATGGACTCCGTTATGAACGCTATCGATCGCCTGCTGGGCATCATGAAAACCCTGCGCGATCCGCTAGTTGGCTGCCCGTGGGATCGTGAGCAGACCTTTGCCAGCATCGCGCCTTACACCCTTGAAGAAACCTATGAAGTGCTGGACGCCATCAGCCGCGAAGATTTTGACGATCTGCAGGGCGAGCTGGGCGATCTGCTGTTTCAGGTGGTGTTCTATGCGCAGATGGCGCAGGAAGAAGGGCGCTTTGACTTTAATGCCGTTTGCCAGACCATCAGCGACAAGCTGGAGCGTCGCCATCCGCATATCTTTGGCGATGCGCAGGTTCGCGACAGCAAAGAGGTGCTGGTGAACTGGGAAGCGATTAAAACGCAGGAACGTGCCGGTAAAGCGCAGCACTCGGCGCTGGACGATATTCCTCGCGCGCTGCCCGCGCTGATGCGCGCGCACAAAATCCAGAAGCGTTGCAGCAACGTCGGCTTTGACTGGCATACGCTTGGCCCGGTGCTGGACAAAGTTTACGAAGAAATTGATGAAGTGATGCACGAAGCCAAACAGGCGGTCATCGACCAGCAAAAGCTGGAAGAGGAGATTGGCGATCTGCTGTTTGCCACGGTTAATCTCTCGCGGCATCTGGGCAGCAAAGCGGAAACGGCGCTGCAAAAAGCCAACGATAAATTCGAGCGTCGCTTCCGTCAGGTAGAAGAAATTATCGCCGCACAGGGATTGCCAATGCAGGAGGCCACGCTGGAGCAAATGGAGGCCGCCTGGCAGCAGGTGAAGGCGAAGGAATAGCAGGGCCTGAAAAGGGAAAATCTGTTTCTCCCGTCCGTTAGCCCGTCTTTCGCGGCGGGCCAGCGCGCCCCTTTTGTTTTTTCCGCTTTGCTATCCTGGCAGCGGTCGGATTATTCCCTCGTGGCGAATAACTCGCTGACTCGATTCAACAAAAGTGTGATCGCAATCAACTTCAGCACGCAGAGAATCGGGTACTCTCGTGACGGTCAATACGATGGCTGGCACATAACCGGAAACGATTAATTGTGGCATGCAGGGGAATCCCGTATACTGTTTTCCCGTCCTGGTTATTCCATCGTCTTTAAACCTACTTTCTCAGGTTCAGCATGACAACGAACTATATTTTTGTGACCGGCGGGGTCGTATCCTCTCTGGGTAAAGGCATTGCCGCAGCCTCCCTGGCCGCCATTCTTGAAGCACGTGGTCTTAATGTGACCATCATGAAGCTGGACCCATATATCAACGTGGATCCGGGTACCATGAGCCCTACTCAGCACGGCGAAGTCTTCGTCACCGATGACGGTGCGGAAACGGATCTCGATCTGGGCCACTATGAGCGCTTCATTCGCACCAAAATGAGCCGCCGCAACAACTTCACCACTGGCCGTATCTACTCGGAAGTGCTGCGCAAAGAGCGTCGCGGCGACTATCTGGGCGCGACCATTCAGGTGATCCCGCACATTACCAACGCCATTAAAGAACGCATCATCGAAGGTGGCGAAGGTCACGACGTGGTACTGGTGGAAATCGGCGGCACCGTCGGCGACATCGAATCCCTGCCGTTCCTTGAAGCGATCCGCCAGATGGCGGTTGACGTTGGCCGTGAGCACACCATGTACATGCACCTGACGCTGGTGCCTTATATGGCGGCGGCGGGTGAAGTCAAAACCAAGCCAACCCAGCACTCGGTGAAAGAGCTGCTCTCTATCGGCATCCAGCCTGACGTGCTGATCTGCCGTTCAGACCGCGCCGTGCCGGCCAACGAGCGGGCGAAAATCGCGCTGTTCTGTAACGTGCCGGAAAAAGCGGTTATTTCGCTGAAAGACGTTGATTCTATCTATAAAATTCCGGGTATGCTCAAATCGCAGGGCCTGGATGACTATATCTGCAAGCGCTTCAACCTGAACGCGCCGGAAGCGAACCTGGCCGAATGGGAACAGGTTATCTATGAAGAAGCCAATCCGGGCGGCGAAGTCACCATCGGCATGGTCGGCAAATATGTTGAGCTGCCGGATGCCTATAAGTCGGTGATTGAAGCGCTGAAGCACGGCGGCCTGAAAAACCGCGTAACGGTCAACATCAAGCTGATCGATTCGCAGGATGTGGAAAGCCGTGGCGTAGAAATTCTGAAAGATTTGGATGCTATCCTGATCCCTGGCGGCTTCGGCTATCGTGGCGTGGAAGGCAAGCTGATGACCGCTCGCTACGCGCGTGAAAACAATATTCCTTACCTGGGCATCTGCCTGGGGATGCAGGTCGCGCTGATGGAGTTCGCGCGTAACGTAGCCGGTATGGCGGATGCGAACTCAACGGAATTTGTGCCAGACTGTAAGTACCCGGTCGTGGCGCTGATCACCGAATGGCGCGACGAAGAGGGCAACGTTGAAGTGCGTTCTGAGAAGAGCGATCTGGGCGGCACCATGCGCCTGGGCAGCCAGCAGTGTCAGCTGACGCCGGACAGCCTGGTGCGCCAGCTGTATGGCTCCGACACCATCGTTGAGCGCCATCGCCACCGCTATGAAGTCAACAATATGCTGTTAAAGCAGATTGAAGCGGCCGGATTACGCGTTGCCGGGCGTTCTGGTGACGATCAGCTGGTCGAGATCATTGAGATCCCGAACCATCCGTGGTTTGTTGCGTGTCAGTTCCACCCGGAATTCACCTCAACGCCGCGTGACGGTCATCCACTCTTCGCCGGCTTCGTTAAGGCAGCCAGCGAGCACCAGAAGCGTTTGGCGAAATAAGTAGTTTTCATGGCAGCGCGCGAATTTATACTTGCCAGGTTTTGAGCTGAAGCAAGGCGGCTATCGAGTGGATCCCCGGCGCTTACTTTAGTAAGTGACCGGGGTGAGCCAGCCAGCACCGCTCCGGCTCGAAAGATAAGAACTATTTTCGCGCGTTGTTTGTCTGAGTTTTAAGTTAACTTGTACTGAGGAAAAACTAATGTCCAAAATCGTTAAAGTCATCGGTCGCGAAATCATCGACTCTCGTGGCAACCCGACCGTTGAAGCAGAAGTGCATCTGGAAGGCGGTTTTGTCGGTATGGCGGCCGCACCATCAGGCGCTTCTACCGGTTCCCGTGAAGCGCTGGAACTGCGTGACGGTGACAAATCTCGTTTCCTGGGTAAAGGCGTGACCAAAGCCGTTGCAGCCGTTAACGGCCCAATCGCTGACGCGGTAACCGGCAAAGATGCCAAAGACCAGGCAAACATCGACAAGATCATGATCGATCTTGACGGCACCGAAAACAAATCCAAATTTGGCGCTAACGCCATTCTGGCCGTTTCTCTGGCTGCGGCTAAAGCTGCTGCTGCCGCTAAAGGCATGCCGCTGTATGAGCACATCGCCGAGCTGAACGGCACCCCGGGCAAATTCTCTATGCCGCTGCCAATGATGAACATCATCAACGGCGGTGAGCACGCCGACAACAACGTCGACATTCAGGAATTCATGATCCAGCCAGTAGGCGCGAAAACGCTGAAAGAAGCGATCCGCATGGGTTCTGAAGTGTTCCACACACTGGCAAAAGTGCTGAAGTCTAAAGGCATGGGCACCGCTGTAGGCGACGAAGGCGGCTATGCGCCAAACCTGGGCTCCAACGCCGAAGCGCTGGCCGTTATCGCGGAAGCGGTAAAAGCAGCAGGCTACGAGCTGGGCAAAGACATCACGCTGGCGATGGACTGTGCGGCTTCTGAATTCTACAAAGACGGCAAATATGTACTGGCTGGCGAAGGCAACAAAGCCTTCACTTCCGAAGAGTTCACTCACTTCCTGGAAGATCTGACCAAACAGTACCCAATCGTCTCTATCGAAGACGGCCTGGACGAATCCGACTGGGACGGCTTTGCCTATCAGACCAAAGTGCTGGGCGACAAAATCCAGCTGGTGGGCGACGACCTGTTCGTGACCAACACCAAAATCCTGAAAGAAGGTATCGAGAAAGGCATCGCTAACTCCATTCTGATCAAATTCAACCAGATCGGTTCTCTGACCGAAACCCTGGCTGCAATCAAAATGGCGAAAGACGCGGGCTATACCGCAGTGATTTCTCACCGTTCAGGCGAAACCGAAGACGCAACTATTGCCGACCTGGCAGTAGGTACCGCAGCGGGCCAGATCAAAACCGGTTCTATGAGCCGTTCTGACCGTGTTGCCAAGTACAACCAGCTGATCCGTATCGAAGAATCGCTGGGCAGCCGTGCGCCGTTCAACGGTCTGAAAGAAGTTAAAGGTCAGTAAGCTGACGTTTTCCCGGCCTTAAAGGTCGGGATGATCTGAAAGCCCCGTCTCTGGACGGGGCTTTTTTATTGGCTATTTACCGGCCGTCACGCTTAGCCTTTCAGTTCAACCTTCAGGTTTTTCGTGCTGCTGCCCAGGGTGCTCGCATCATCGGAAGGGATAACATAGCCCTTGTCGGCGGCCACATGCTGCCGGTAATAATCCACTACCGCCGCGTCCTGCTGGTTTGAAGTCGTGGATTTTTTCAGGCCATAAACGTTGCCGTCCGCGTCTTTCGCTTTAATGCTGTCGGGCGCGTTTGAAACCAGATCGTCCAGCGTCCCGGAAACCCTGCCGTCGCCCTTCGCGGGGCCAATGGTCATGGCCGCGTTATTGCCTTCGATATAGCTGACGTCGTAATAAGTCTGTCCGCTGCCGCCGTCAAATTTCACCTCGCCCAGCGTCGCGTTGGCGCCGTCGCCTGCGGTGCTGCGGAAATTGCCCGACCAGTTGGCATCAAAGTTCTGCGTTTTGGTTTCGCCCGGTTGCAAGGTGAGATCGTCAGGCCTGGCGCTGCCGTCGGCGTTGGGCGTAAAGGCGATGGTCATGGGCTTGTCGCCTTTGTTTTCAAACGTCAGGCTGTTTTTGGCAGGATCGAGCGCTGTATTGCTGTTTACCGCCTGGCTGCTGCTGGTGGATGAGGCGGCCGTAACGTCAGCGTTTGCGGCCGTTGTGGTCTGCGACGGCGCGGCGGTTCCGTTGGCTAAGGGCGTGGTCGAAGGGCCATTAGCGACCGCTGGCGAGGCGGCGTTGATGCGTTCGGGCGAAGCGTGTGCCTTATTCACCTGCTGCGCCAGCGAATCGATAGCGGACAGCGCCGTCTGTAACAGTTTGCCAATCTGCTGCATAAACTGATTAAACGAAGAGCTGCCCGCGTCATCCTGCCCATTTTTACTCAGCTCCGGCAGATTACTGGTCGCGGGCGAGCCAAAGCTGATGCTGCCCGTGCGCGCGGCCTGCGCGCCGGACTGCTGCTGAGGCGGCTGGAACGCGCTCGACGCCTCGCTGCTGGCATTCAGCAGTACGCGATTCAGTAAACTGCTGATGGGCATGTTCATAGGATTACCTCAGAAAAGAGTGATGAGGTTAGGTGGGATAAAAAGTTGCCGGGTTCCCCCGCACAATGTGATTTGGTTAAAAAGCCGCTATCTGTCATACTTTGCGCCCTTATTTTTACAGTCAATTGAGAGCGTGATGCAGTACCCGATTAATGAAATGTTCCAGACGTTGCAGGGCGAAGGGTTTTATACCGGCGTTCCGGCAATTTTTATCCGCCTGCAGGGATGCCCGGTGGGCTGCAGCTGGTGTGATACCAAACACACCTGGGATAAGCTGGCCGATCGGGAAACCTCGCTGGGCGATATCTTGCTGAAGACGGTGGAAACCGATGCATGGGGCGCGGCGGACGCGGAGGCGTTACTGGCGGTAATTGCGCAGCGCGGCTGGACGGCCCGGCACGTGGTGATTACCGGCGGCGAGCCCTGCATTCACGATCTGACGCCGCTGACCGAAGCGCTGGAGCAGCAGGGCTTCAGCTGCCAGATTGAAACCAGCGGCACGCATCGGGTGCAGTGCAGCGAAAAAACCTGGGTTACCGTTTCGCCTAAGGTCAATATGCGCGGCGGCTATGATGTGCTGAACCAGGCGCTGGTTCGCGCTGATGAAGTGAAGCATCCGGTGGCCCGTCAGCGCGACGTAGAGGCGCTGGACGCCCTGTTGGCGACGCTGAGCGACAGCAAGCCGCGTATCATTGCCCTACAGCCGATCAGCCAGAAAGACGACGCGACCAAACTTTGCATTGAAACCTGCATCGCGCGCAACTGGCGCCTGTCGATGCAGACACACAAATACCTGAATATCGCCTGATAAAAAAAGGCGGCACCGAGGCCGCCTTTTTAGTTAATCCCTGTCATTGTTATCCATAGGCTTCGGCGACCTCTGCCGCCAGAGCATCAGCCTTTGTAAACGCAGCCCGCCGTGCAGGTCTCTTTGATCATCACGGCGCTGAGCAGAGGCAGCGTCGGCTTCATCCGATCCCAGATCCATTTTGCCAGCACTTCGCTGGTCGGGTTTTCCAGCCCTGGGATCTCGTTCAGATAATAGTGATCCAGCCTGTCGTAAAGCGGCCTGAAGGCCGCCTTCAGTTCGGCAAAATCCATGACCCAGCCGGTATGCGCGTCCACTTCGCCGGTGATTTCGAGCCGCACCAGGAAAGAGTGCCCGTGCAGGCGGCCGCATTTATGGCCTTCCGGCACGTTGGGCAGGTGGTGAGCCGCCTCGAATTGGAAATCTTTAAACAGCGTGGTAGCCATATGACAGTCTCGGTTATTTCTCAAAAAAACGGGCGAAGTCTACCTGAAAAAGCCTTTTTTCGCACCCGTTTCCCGGCCAATCCGCACATCCTGGCCCGTAGCAAAAGCGCCTTCTGACTAAGTTCATAATAAACAATAAGTTAATTAACCGGTTTCGCCGCTATCGCTTACTTGTAAAACCGTTTAGTCATTTTGGTTATTTTATATTACCAACCCTTCTTTAAGGGTTATTATGCCAGTCGTTACCCTAACGTTATCTTGCTGTCTTTACGGCCCTGACCACCGATACTGGAACTTTCAACGCAATGACGACTCAGGCACCTCCTGCTTCTCTGCTTCCGCTTAACCCGGAACAGCTTTCCCGCCTTCAGGCGGCAACCGGCGATTTCTCTACCACGCAGCTGGCCTGGCTCTCCGGCTACTTCTGGGGCATGGTCAATCAGGCGCCGGGCGCGGTAACCGCCAGCGCGCCAGCGCCGGTCGATGCGCCAACCATTACGCTGCTTTCCGCCTCGCAGACCGGCAACGCCCGTCGCGTCGCCGAGCAGCTGCGCGACGATCTGCTGGCGGCTAAGCTGAACGTGAACCTGGTCAACGCGGGCGACTACAAGTTCAAGCAGATCGCACAGGAGAAGCTGCTGGTCGTTGTTACCTCCACGCAGGGCGAGGGCGAGCCGCCGGAAGAAGCCGTGGCGCTGCATAAGTTTCTGATGTCAAAGAAAGCGCCGAAGCTGGCCGACACCGCTTTCGCAGTCTTTGGTCTGGGCGATACCTCTTATGAGTTCTTCAGCCAGGCCGGCAAAGATTTCGATAACAAGCTGGGCGAGCTGGGCGGCGAACGCCTGCTGGATCGCGTGGATGCCGATGTCGAATACGCGGCCGAAGCGGAACAGTGGCGGAAAAAGATTGTAGAGATCCTGAAAGCGCGCGTGCCGAGCGAATCGCCGGCCGCAGCGGCAGTCACCGCTACCGGCACGGTTAACGAAGTGCTTAGCAGCCCTTACACCAAAGAAGAGCCGCTGACCGCCAGCCTGGCCGTGAATCAGAAGATCACCGGCCGTAACTCCGACAAAGACGTGCGCCATATCGAAATCGACCTGGGCGATTCCGGGCTGCGCTATCAGCCGGGCGACGCGCTGGGCGTCTGGTATGAAAACGATCCCGCGCTGGTGCAGGAGCTGGTCGGGCTACTGTGGCTGAAAGGCAGTGAGCCCGTAGAGGTCAACGGCGCTACGCTGCCGCTCAGCGAAGCGCTGCAAAAGCATTTCGAGCTGACGGTCAACACCACGCAAATCGTCGAGCAGTACGGCAAGCTTAGCCGCGATGAAAATCTGCTGGCCCTGGTCGGCGATAAGAGCCGTTTGCAGCACTATGCGCAGACGACGCCGATCGTGGATATGGTGCGTCAGGCGCCAATCGAGCTGCGCGCCGAACAGCTGACGGCGCTGCTGCGTCCGCTGACGCCGCGTCTTTATTCTATCGCCTCTTCGCAGGCGGAGAGCGAAAGCGAAGTGCACATTACCGTCGGTGCGGTGCGCTATGACATCGATGGCCGCGCGCGCGCGGGCGGCGCTTCGAGCTTCCTGGCGGATCGGCTGGAAGAAGACGGCGAAGTCCGCGTCTTTATTGAACATAACGATAACTTCCGCCTGCCGGCCAATCCCGAAACGCCGGTCATTATGATTGGGCCGGGCACCGGCATCGCGCCGTTCCGCGCCTTTATGCAGCAGCGCGATAACGACGGCGCAGAAGGCAAAAACTGGCTCTTCTTCGGCAATCCGCACTTTACCGAAGACTTCCTGTACCAGGTCGAATGGCAGCGCTACGTGAAAGACGGCCTGCTGACCAATATCGATCTGGCGTGGTCGCGCGATCAGCAGCAAAAAGTTTACGTGCAGGACAAAATTCGCGCCAAAGGGGCGGAAGTGTGGCGCTGGATCCAGCAAGGCGCGCATATTTACGTGTGCGGCGACGCCAACCGTATGGCGAAGGATGTGGAGCAGGCCCTGCTGGAAGTGGTGGCGGAGCATGGCGGTATGGATACGGAAAGCGCCGACGAATTCTTAAGCGAGCTGCGTATCGAGCGCCGCTATCAGCGCGACGTCTACTAGCCGGCCCCGCCGGATATCCGGCGGCACTAACGAATATTAAAGAGAAAGCCTTATGAGCAATGAAAAACATCCTGGCCCGTTGGTGGTTGAAGGCAAGCTGACCGACGCCGAGCGCCTGAAAAAAGAGAGCAACTATCTGCGCGGCACCATCGCGGAAGATTTAGATAACGGCCTGACCGGCGGTTTCACCGGCGACAACTTTCTGCTGATCCGCTTCCACGGCATGTACCAGCAGGACGACCGCGATATTCGCGCCGAGCGCGCCGAGCAGAAGCTGGAGCCGCGTCACGCGATGATGCTGCGCTGCCGTCTGCCGGGCGGCATCATTACGCCGACGCAGTGGCTGGCTATCGATAAGTTCGCGGCGGACAACACGATTTACGGCAGCATTCGTCTGACCAACCGCCAGACCTTCCAGTTTCACGGCATCCTGAAGGGCAACGTCAAGCCTGCTCACCAGATGCTGAGCGAAGTCGGCCTGGACGCGCTGGCAACGGCGAACGACGTGAACCGTAACGTGCTGTGCACCTCGAACCCGATAGAATCCGAGCTGCATCAGGAAGCCTACGAGTGGGCGAAAAAACTCTCCGAGCATCTGCTGCCGCAGACCCGCGCCTATGCGGAAATCTGGCTGGATCAGGAAAAGGTCGCCACCACGGATAAAGAGCCGATCCTGGGCGAAACCTATCTGCCGCGTAAGTTTAAAACCACCGTAGTGGTGCCGCCGCATAACGATGTGGATCTGCACGCTAACGATCTGAACTTTATTGCTATTGCCGAGAACGGCAGGCTGGTCGGCTTTAACCTGCTGGTGGGCGGCGGATTGTCTATCGATCACGGCAACAAAGCGACTTACGCGCGCACCGCCAGCGAGTTTGGCTATCTGCCGGTCGAAAAAATCCTCGACGTCGCGGAAGCGGTCGTCACCACGCAGCGCGACTGGGGCAACCGTACCGATCGTAAAAACGCCAAAACCAAGTACACGCTGGAGCGCGTGGGCGTGGAAACCTTTAAGCAGGAAGTGGAGCGCCGCGCCGGCCTGACCTTCGAGCCGATCCGCCCTTATGAATTCACCACGCGCGGCGACCGTTTCGGCTGGGTGAAAGGGATTGATAACAACTGGCATCTGACGCTGTTTATTGAAAATGGCCGCCTGCTGGACTATCCGGGCCGTCCGCTGAAAACCGGCCTGGCCGAAATTGCGAAGGTGCACAAAGGCGACTTCCGCCTGACCGCCAATCAGAACCTGATTGTGGCGGGCGTGCCGGAAGCGCACAAGCCGGCGATCGAAGCGCTGGCCCGCGAGCACGGCCTGATGGAAAACGTCACCGCGCAGCGCGAAAACTCGATGGCCTGCGTGGCGTTCCCGACCTGTCCGCTGGCGATGGCGGAAGCCGAACGTTTTCTGCCGTCGTTCGTGACCCGCGTGGAAGAGCTGATGACGGCGCACGGCGTGGGCGATGAGCATATCGTCCTGCGCGTGACCGGCTGTCCTAACGGCTGCGGCCGCGCGCTGCTGGCCGAGGTCGGCCTGGTCGGCAAAGCGCCGGGGCGCTATAACCTGCATCTGGGCGGCAACCGCATCGGCACGCGCATCCCGCGTATGTACCGTGAAAACATTACCGAAGATGAAATTTTAACTACCCTCGATCATCTGTTGGGTCGCTGGTCAAAAGAACGCGAAGCGGACGAAGGCTTTGGCGATTTCACTATCCGCGCTGGCGTGGTGGAACCTGTTCTCGATCCGGCTCGCGATTTTTGGGCATAACGGAGGCGCGAAATGGCTGTACTCGATCTCTCGGCACTGAATGCACTACCCAAAGTCGAACGCGTAATGGCGCTGGCGGAAATCAACACCAGGCTGGAAAAGCTGTCGGCACAGGATCGCGTTATTTGGGCGCTCGAAAATCTGCCCGGCGAGGCGGTGCTTTCTTCCAGCTTTGGCATCCAGGCGGCGGTGAGTCTGCATCTGGTGACCCAGGCGAAGCCGGATATTCCGGTGATCCTGACCGATACCGGCTATCTGTTCCCGGAAACCTATCAGTTTATTGACGAGCTGACCGATAAGCTCGGTCTGAACCTGAAGGTATTCCGCGCCGAACAGAGCGCGGCGTGGCAGGAAGCGCGCTACGGCAAGCTGTGGGAGCAGGGCGTGGAAGGTATCGAACGCTACAACGAGATCAACAAAGTTGAGCCGATGAACCGCGCGCTGGAAACGCTGCATGCGCAGACGTGGTTTGCCGGTCTGCGTCGCGATCAGTCCAGCAGCCGCGCCCATCTGCCGGTGCTGGCTATTCAGCGCGGCGTGTTCAAGGTGCTGCCGATTATCGACTGGGACAATCGCCAGGTTTATCAGTATCTGAAGGAGCACGGCCTGGGCTATCATCCGCTGTGGGATCAGGGCTATCTGTCGGTTGGCGATACGCACACCACGCGGAAGTGGGAGCCGGGCATGGCGGAAGAAGAAACGCGCTTCTTCGGCCTGAAACGCGAGTGCGGCCTGCACGAATAACGTTAAAGGGCGGAGGTTATCTTCCGCCCTCATTACAAACAAATTATTAAAACCCGCCAATCCTTGTCTTTATTACACATCCATACCCAGCGATAGTTTTCTTTGGCGCCGCTGAAGCAGATATCCAGCAGTTTTCTATAGGTTTGGTACTGCAAGAGCTTACGTAGGTTTATCACTGCTGCGGCTATACTGTCTGACGCACGCTGAACCAGATAAGGTAGTTCGCCGCATAACATGACTTTTTGCTCAGAGGGGAGCAAGGATCCTTGAGGTAAGATTATTTCCCGGCTCTGATGCCCGGAAGTATGGCGTATGCCTTTTGCTATAAGCCAGGATCCGTACTCGCTTATCGTTATTTTCCCAGGCAAAATGAATGCAAGGCCCGCTGGTCATGCCTAACGGGTTGGGCTGTAGATCTTTTACTTTTGTATGACCACTATCGGTAGGAATATAAACAGAACGACCCTGTGCCGCATCCCAATTTCCGCTATGGTAATGCCATACGTCATAAAGCGCATAGATGTCGGCGCCTGCGTAACGCATTCCGTTGGTCTTACACCATGAAGGTTTGTTTCTGCCTTCTTGATCCAGCTCTTCAGCCAACTGTTGGATAAGATAATCAAACGATGCACGGCTGTTATCATCCATTTGAGGCAAATCCGTTAAAAATATATCGTTGGCTGCTTCACCTGGTATACCTAAAATTTGCTTGCGGTCGCCGTGTTCAAACTGTGGCGCTAATACGATTTCAATTTTCGATGTTGGGGTTATTGCTACCCTTGTTGCAACCATTTTTCTGACTTTCCCTTTCAGAATTTTTTATTATTCTTGCTGGCCACAAGAGCGGCATGAACAGCAATTGAAGCTTTTTTATTGCGAGTGTGAACACGAACGGACTGGTTAAATCCTTTACTGGCGGAATCTGGATCCAGAATGTCTGAATACTCAACGCTCGCATCAATGGCATGATGGCCAGAAGCTACGCTCTGGTTGACCTTCGAGGCGGGCAGTAAAAATTTGGGCTGGGCACGCTCTTCAACCATACGTTCCAGCTCTCTGTGATAGGCCTCTGCCTGTTTCAGCAAGACAGGATCGGACGCATAACGTTTCTCTTCAGCATTTTCTTCAGCCTGAATTTTAAGATATAGCTTGCGCTGCTCCGGCGTTAGCTGTTTCGTTTCAGGTGGATGATATTTCATAGATCCCTCCTTAATTGGCGATTTAATCACCACGATGAGGGTATCGTAGGCTAATTTATTTATGCTAACAATACCTCGCTAAGCAAAGCCTCCATCAGGGATGACGAAAGCTTTATTATGCGAGTCAGCCCTGATTTATTCCCGAAAACCTACAGTCCCACCAGCGCAGAAAAGTCCGCCGAACCGCGCGTGACGTTCACTTTAGTGACCTCGTAATCCGCCACCTTCTGAAAAGCATCCTCTGCCAGAATACGATCCAGCCGAGCGCGATCGATATCCTTTATCAGGATCACGCCGCCAGTACGGGGATCTTTACGTCCGGCGGCAATAAAGGTGCCGTCGGCAAAGTAAGTATCCAGCCAGGCGATATGCGCATCCAGCGCCGCTTCCACTTCCGGCATCGGGCGGTTATAGGTCAGACTGACAATGTACATAGGCTTCCTTAAGCTTCAGGTTGAGGATTGGCTAACTCGCGGATCAGCGGCAGCAGGATTTTCACGCTGTCGCGCGTGCGGTGCGTGATGCGGCCAGGCAGCCAGCGATCGATCCAGGCAAGGTTATCGCAGCTGGCCTGCTGCTGACAGCTTCCCTGCGGAAAATGCGCGTTACTGGTATGCACCCGATGGCCTTTTTTATCCCAGTTGGCGGCGCGAACGCTCAGCAACGGAATGCCTGCCTTATCAAACGTCTCTACCGCCGGTTCATTTTTCACCGCTTTGCCCAGCGTGGCGGCAGGAATATGCGCCGAGCGCGCCAGCGCCAGCGCCCGATCGCGCGTCTGCCGCGCCACCGGTTCAGGCGTGTTGGTGCCGCTGTTGAACCAGAGCCGGTTGCCCACGAGCAGATCGTTTAGTTTTATCACTAGCAGCGTGTTCTTTTTCTCTTCCGGCTTCATGCGGGCGAGATAATCCTCTTCGCCATGCAGCGCCGAGGCGCTTAGCGCCACAAAGCGCAGGCTGTAGTGCAGCGGCATCGACTGTAAACGCTCCGCCAGCTCCAGCATCACCGCCACCCCGGAAGCGTTATCGTCCGCGCCCTGTAAAGTCAGGCCGCCGCGATTTTTTTGCCGATCGCTGTCGCTTAGCGGCAGCCAGGTATCGGCCTGCGCCAGAATAACTATCTGCTGCGGCACCTCGCCTGCGCGGGCGGCGATAACCGATGTCGCGATAACGCTGCGATCGCTAACGCGGCCATCCTGTGATTTATAGTGATAGTGCGCCGTAAAATCTCTTTTATTGCTCTCATAGCCCCACTGCTGAAACTGCTGTTGCAGATAGTCGGCGTTTAACATCTCGGCAGGACTGCCAGCCATACGCCCTGGAAAGTAAGTCGCGATATGGCGCAGCTGCTGTTCGGCAAGCTGACCTTCATTGGTCGCGGCGTGAAGCGGGGAAAGCACGCCCAGCGCCAGCAGGGCGCTCAGGCAAAGTCGGGAAAACATGTCACGTCCTTAATCGTCATCCTGTAACGAAACAGCGAAAATATTTTGCTGTCCCAGTATGAAAGTGTGACGGGCTCCGCACAATTACAATCCTTCTGAAAGCCCCTGAAATCGCTCCGCTAAGCAC
Organism: Erwinia sp. PsM31; assembly: GCF_030433775.1. Classification (NCBI taxonomy): domain Bacteria; kingdom Pseudomonadati; phylum Pseudomonadota; class Gammaproteobacteria; order Enterobacterales; family Erwiniaceae; genus Erwinia; species Erwinia sp. PsM31. The sequence goes on along the minus strand of NZ_JARUWZ010000020.1, from coordinate 35,068 downwards.
ATTTTGTGCGTAGCTTTACCGTAACGTTATTCCATTCGGTAACTACTCATTCCAATTAGTAATTTCATAAGCCTCCGCCGCCGCCCTATAGTCGCGTTAACTTTTTGTTATTTAGCAAGGCTGACGTGGATTATCTTCCCCTTTTTGCAGACATCCGAAACAAACCGGTGCTGGTGGTTGGCGGCGGCGACGTAGCCGCGCGCAAAATCGAACTGCTGCGTCGCGCAGGCGCGCGGGTGCAGATTGCCGCACGCGAACTGTGTGAAGAGCTGACGGCGCTGCAGGAGAGCGGTGAAGTCGAGTGGATTGCTCGCGACTATCAGAGCGCCCAGCTCGACCTGGTCTATTTCGTGATTGCCGCCACCGACGACGGCGAACTGAACAGCCGCGTCTTTGACGATGCCAGCGAGCGCAGGCTGCTGGCTAACGTGGTCGATGACCAGCCTAAATGCTCTTTTATTTTCCCTTCTATTGTCGACCGGTCGCCGCTGGTCGTGGCTATTTCCTCCAGCGGCACGGCGCCCGTACTGGCGCGCCTGCTGCGTGAAAAGCTTGAGTCTCTGTTGCCCGCCCATCTGGGGCAGATGGCCGCGCTGGCCGGCAGCTGGCGCGACAGAGTTAAGCAGCGGCTGAGCAAAATGTCAGAGCGCCGCCGCTTCTGGGAAAAGGCGTTTAACGGTCTTTTCGCCAGCCAGGTCGCTTCCGGCAATCTGACGGGCGCGGAACAGACGCTGGCTCGCCAGCTGGACGATCCGGAGGCGAGCCAGGGCGAAATTATCCTGGTCGGCGCGGGGCCTGGCGATGCCGGCCTGCTGACGCTGCGCGGGCTGCAGGTGATGCAGCAGGCGGACGTGGTGCTGTACGACCATCTGGTCAGCGACGAGGTGCTGGATTTAGTCCGACGCGACGCCGACCGCATCTGCGTGGGCAAGCGCGCCAGCGCGCACAGCGTGCCGCAGGAAGAGACTAACCGGATGCTGGTCGAGCTGGCGAAGAAGGGCAAGCGGGTTGTGCGCCTGAAGGGCGGCGATCCCTTTATTTTTGGTCGCGGCGGCGAAGAGCTTCAGGCGGCGGTTGAGGCGGGCATTCCTTTTCAGGTGGTGCCGGGCGTGACCGCAGCGGCAGGCGCGACGGCCTATGCCGGCATTCCGCTGACGCATCGCGACCATGCGCAAAGCGTGCTGTTTATCACCGGCCATTGCCGGGCCGACGGCGAAGAGATGGACTGGCCATCGCTTGCTCGCGCGCGGCAGACGCTGGCTATTTATATGGGCACGGTAAAAGCCGCCGAAATCTCGGCGCAGCTTATTGCCCATGGCCGCGACGCGCAAACGCCGGTAGCGGTGATCGGGCGCGGCACGCGTCAGGATCAGCAGGTGCTGACCGGCACGCTACAGGAATTAGAACAACTGGCACAACGTGCGCCAACGCCCGCCCTGTTAGTGATAGGGGAAGTGGTCAACCTGCATCAGCAGCTGGCGTGGTTTCAACATTCAGCGCAGCGGGCGTCCGCCGTTGTGAATTTGGCTTGAGGAAAAGTTATGGATCAAAAACGACTCACCCACCTGCGTCAACTGGAAGCGGAAAGTATCCATATCATCCGTGAAGTGGCGGCAGAGTTCGGCAATCCGGTCATGATGTACTCTATCGGCAAAGACTCTTCGGTGATGCTGCACCTGGCGCGTAAAGCGTTCTATCCGGGCACGCTGCCTTTCCCGCTGCTGCACGTGGATACCGGCTGGAAATTTCGTGAAATGTACGAATTCCGCGACCGTACGGTAAAAGAGATTGGCGCCGAGCTGCTGGTGCATAAAAACCCGGAAGGCGTGGCGATGGGCATCAATCCCTTCGTGCACGGCAGCGCCAAGCACACCGACATTATGAAAACCGAAGGGCTGAAGCAGGCGCTGAACAAATACGGCTTTGATGCCGCGTTCGGCGGCGCGCGTCGCGACGAGGAAAAATCCCGCGCGAAAGAGCGTATCTACTCCTTCCGTGACCGTTTCCACCGCTGGGATCCGAAAAACCAGCGTCCTGAGCTGTGGCACAACTACAACGGCCAGATCAATAAAGGCGAAAGCATTCGCGTTTTCCCGCTCTCTAACTGGACCGAGCTGGATATCTGGCAATATATCTTCCTGGAAAATATCGACATTGTTCCACTGTATCTGGCCGCTAAGCGTCCGGTACTGGAACGCGACGGCATGTTGATGATGATTGACGACGACCGTATCGATTTACAGCCTGGCGAGAAGATTGAGGAGCGGATGGTGCGTTTCCGTACGCTGGGCTGCTGGCCGCTAACCGGCGCGGTGGAATCTGAAGCGCAGACGCTGCCTTCGATCATCGAAGAGATGCTGGTTTCAACCACCAGCGAACGTCAGGGGCGCGTGATCGACCGCGATCAGTCCGGCTCGATGGAGCTGAAGAAACGCCAGGGTTATTTCTAAGGAGCCGAGATGAACAACGTCATTGCACAACAAATTGCCGACCAGGGCGGCGTGGAAGCCTGGCTGCACGCTCAGCAGCACAAAAGCCTGCTGCGTTTTCTGACCTGCGGCAGCGTCGACGACGGCAAAAGCACGCTGATTGGCCGCCTGCTGCACGACACGCGCCAGATTTATGAAGATCAGCTCTCTTCGCTGCACAACGACAGCAAGCGTCACGGCACCCAGGGCGAGAAACTGGATCTGGCGCTGCTGGTGGACGGCCTGCAGGCCGAGCGGGAACAGGGCATCACCATCGACGTGGCCTATCGCTATTTCTCCACTGAAAAGCGCAAATTTATTATTGCCGACACGCCGGGGCACGAGCAGTACACCCGCAATATGGCGACAGGCGCATCAACCTGCGACCTGGCCATTCTGCTGATCGACGCCCGTAAAGGCGTGCTGGATCAGACGCGTCGTCACAGCTTTATCTCCACGCTGCTGGGCATCAAGCACCTGGTGGTGGCTATTAATAAGATGGATCTGGTCGAGTACAGCGAAGAGAAGTTCGAGCAAATCAAACAGGACTATCTGGATTTTGCCGAACAGCTGCCGAACGATCTGGATATCCGCTTTGTGCCGCTGTCGGCGCTGGAAGGGGAAAACGTCGCTTCCGTGAGCGAGGCGATGGGCTGGTACACCGGCCCGACGCTGCTGGACGTGTTGGAAACCGTCGAGGTCAAGCGCGTGGTGGAACAGCAGCCGATGCGCTTCCCGGTGCAGTACGTCAACCGACCTAACCTGGATTTCCGCGGCTATGCGGGCACCCTGGCGTCGGGAACGGTACAGGTCGGCCAGCGCGTGAAGGTGCTGCCATCCGGCGTGGAATCGTCCATCGCCCGCATCGTGACCTTTGACGGCGATTTGCAGGAAGCGCAGGCTGGCGAAGCGATTACGCTGGTGCTGAAGGACGAAATCGATATCAGCCGCGGCGATCTGCTGGTAGATGCCAGTACAGAGCTGAAGCCCGTGCAGGCCGCCAGCGTGGACGTGGTATGGATGGCGGAACAGCCGCTGGCGCCGGGTCAGAGCTTCGATATTAAAATCGCCGGCAAGAAAACCCGCGCGCGCGTCGAAAAAATTCAGTATCAGGTGGAAATCAACAGCCTGGCCCAGCGTCAGGTGGAAAACCTGCCGCTGAACGGCATCGGCCTGGTGGATCTGACCTTTGACGAGCCGATGGTGCTGGATAAATACCAGCAGAATCCGGTTACCGGCGGCATGATCTTTATTGACCGTCTGAGCAACGTTACCGTCGGCGCAGGCATGATCCGCGAACCGAACGAGGAAGCGGCGCAGGCGACCGGTGATTTCAGCGCTTTTGAACTGGAATTTAACGCGCTGGTGCGTCGCCACTTCCCGCACTGGGGCGCTCGCGATATTTCAGGCGGTCAATAATGGCCGCTCACGATGAAAACGTCGTCTGGCATGCGCACGCGGTAACGCGTGCGGAGCGCGAGCAGCTGCACGGTCATCAGGGCGCGGTGCTGTGGTTTACGGGGCTTTCCGGCTCCGGTAAATCCACCGTGGCGGGCGCGCTGGAGCAGGCGCTGCATCAGCTTGGCGTCAGCACCTATCTGCTGGATGGCGACAACGTGCGTCACGGCCTCTGCCGCGATCTGGGCTTCAGCGACGCCGATCGTAAAGAGAATATCCGGCGCGTCGGCGAAGTCGCAAAGCTGATGGTCGATGCGGGCCTGATCGTTCTGAGCGCCTTTATCTCTCCGCATCGGGAAGAGCGGCAGATGGTGCGCGACATGGTTGGGGAAGGGCGCTTTATTGAAGTCTTTGTCGACACGCCGCTGGCTATCTGCGAAGCGCGCGATCCCAAAGGCCTGTATAAAAAAGCGCGGGCCGGCGAGCTGCGTAATTTCACCGGCATTGACGCCGTTTATGAAGCGCCGGAACGTCCGGAAATCCGCCTGGATGGCGAACAATTGGTAACAAATTTACGGGTTCAAGTGTTAGATCTGCTGCGTGACCGCGATATTATCAAAGCCTGAGATAGCCGCGGCAAAACGCCTCAGAGCGGGCCGTATTACGCGTCAACAGGATACTTATGCATAACGTTACGCCCATGCTGGCCCGCAAAGATGACGGTCAGGAAGAGTCTTCCTGGTCGTTTCCCGGTGGAGTGGCAGGCTTTGCCTGCTACTGGTTCGCGCTCGCGATCCCTTTTATGCTTTACGGCTCTAACACGCTGTTCTTCTTCCTCTATACCTGGCCCTTCTTTCTCGCGCTGCTGCCCGTTTCCGTTCTGGTCGGTATTATCGCCAGCGTGCTGCTGCGCGGCCATCTGATTTGGACGCTCCTGCTCACCGTCGTGGTGGTTATAGGCCTTTTCTGGCTGCTGTTTACGCTGCTGAGCGGTTGGTAATCGCCCTCATTGTGGTAAGGTTTGCCCGCCCGTGGGCAAAATCTGATGTCTGAATGCGCCCGGTGGTAACAGAAGGTTGCCTGACGACGCTGTTTAGCCCCGTGGAACGCTCACCAATTCGCCAAACGGCGGCTATTTCAAGGCCGCAGTGGAGTCGGGAGAAAAGTTATGGGATGATTGAGCCGTTTTTCAGGGGGCGGGGATGGGAAAACTTACGCTGCTGTTACTTGTACTACTCGGCTGGCTGCAATATTCGCTCTGGCTGGGCAAGAACGGCCTACATGACTATACGCGCGTTAACGACGATGTTGCGGTGCAGCAGAGCAGTAACGCCAAATTAAAAGCGCGCAACGATCGGCTGTTTGCGGAAATCGATGACCTGAATGGCGGTTCCGAAGCTATCGAAGAACGCGCGCGCAATGAGCTGGGCATGATCAAGCCCGGTGAGACCTTCTATCGCCTTGTGCCGGATCGCAGTAAAAACGCGCAGGCCAATCAACAACGATAAAACATGACTATCGCAGGTACTGAGGTGATTGCCGTTGTGCCCGCTGCCGGTGTCGGCAGCCGGATGCAGGCGGCCTGTCCTAAGCAATATCTTCGCATTAACGGCAAGAGCGTGCTTGAGCACGCCATTGACGGCCTGCTGGCGCATCCGCAGGTCAATCAGATTATCGTGGCTATCACGCCAGAAGATCCCTGGTTCTTTACGCTGCCGGTCGCTAAGGATCCTCGCGTGCGCTGGGTCGCCGGCGGCAAAGAACGAGCCGACTCGGTGCTGGCCGGTCTGCAAGCCGCGCCAGAGGCCCGTTGGGTGCTGGTGCACGACGCGGCGCGTCCCTGTCTGCATCCCGACGATTTACACCGCCTGCTGGCGATTACCGCGACCAGCCGCATCGGCGGCATTTTGGCCGCGCCCGTGCGTGACACCATGAAGCGCGCGGAACCCGGCTCGCCGGCAATTGCCCATACGGTGGAGCGGGAGGCGCTCTGGCACGCGCTGACGCCGCAGCTGTTTCCGCTGGAGCTGTTGCGTCACTGTCTGCAGCGGGCGCTGCAGGAAGGCGCGTCCATCACGGACGAGGCCTCCGCGCTGGAATATTGCGGCTATCATCCCGAACTGATCGTCGGCCGCAGCGACAATATCAAGGTGACGCGACCGGAAGATCTGGCGCTGGCCGCTTTTTACCTGACTCAATTACATAATAAGGAGAGCGCATAATGCGTATCGGCCACGGTTTTGATGTACACGCGTTTGGCGGCGAAGGCCCGCTGATTATTGGCGGCGTGCGAATTCCTTATGAGAAAGGGCTGCTGGCCCATTCCGACGGCGACGTGGCGCTTCATGCGCTGACCGATGCGCTGCTGGGCGCGGCGGCGCTGGGCGATATCGGCAAGCTTTTCCCCGATACCGACGCGGCTTATAAAGGGGCAGACAGCCGCGAGCTGCTGCGTGAAGCCTGGCGCCAGATTGAGAAAAAAGGCTATCGCGTTGGTAACGTCGACGTGACTATTATCGCCCAGGCACCGAAAATGCTGCCGCACGTGCCGCAGATGCGCATTCATATCGCGGAAGATCTGGGCATCCATATGGACTGCGTCAATGTGAAAGCGACCACCACTGAAAAGCTGGGCTTTACCGGCCGTGGCGAAGGCATCGCCTGTGAAGCCGTTGCGCTGCTGATCAAGGCTGACGCTTAATGACCGCCTGGCTTTATGGGCAGCCCGCCGCCAGCGGCGTGGTCAAAGCGAACCCGGAAGATTTCGTGGTGATCGAAGATCTGGGCTACCGGCCGGACGGCGACGGTGAACAGGTGCTGGTGCGCATTCGTAAAAACGGCTGCAATACCCGCTTTGTGGCCGAGGCGCTGGCAAAGTTCGCTAAAATTCATCCGCGCGACGTCAGCTTTGCCGGCATGAAAGATCGTCACGCCGTGACCGAGCAGTGGTTCTGCCTGCGCGTGCCCGGCAAAGAGACGCCGGATTTTACCGCTTTTCAGCTGGAAGGCTGTGAAGTGCTGGAGAGCGCGCGGCATCGTCGTAAGCTGCGTACCGGCGCGCTACAGGGCAATGCCTTTACGCTTATCCTGCGTCAGATTTCCGACCGGGCGTCCGTTGAGCAGCGTCTGCAGCAGATAGCGCAGGGCGGTTTCCCGAACTATTTTGGCGAGCAGCGCTTTGGCCATGCCAACAACAACCTGATTATGGCGCAGCGCTGGGCGGCGGATGAGATCCGCGTGCGCGAGCGCAACAAGCGCAGCTTTTTACTTTCCGCCGCGCGCAGCGCGCTGTTTAATCAGGTCGTCAGCGATCGCCTGAGTAAAATGGGATCGCTGACCCGCGTGATGCCGGGCGATGCGTTGCAGCTTACCGGACGCGGCAGCTGGTTTGTGGCCGCCGAAGAAGAGCTGCCTGGGCTGCAGGCGCGCACGGAGAATAACGAGCTGCGCGTGACGGCACCGCTGCCGGGCAGCGGCGATCCGGGCACCCAGGGCGAGGCGCTGGCGTTTGAGCAGCAAAGCCTGGCGCACGAAACGGCGCTGATTGCGCTGCTGGCGCGCGAGCGCGTAGAGGCGGCTCGCCGCGCCGCGCTGGTGGTGCCGCGTGATTTGCGCTGGAGCTGGTGGGATGATGTCACCGTCGAGCTTTCCTTCTGGCTGCCGGCGGGCAGTTTTGCCACCAGCCTGGTGCGCGAACTGCTTAACCAGCCGGACGGCGAGGCGGACGTAGCGGAATAGGCGCAAAAGGCGCGCCCCGGCGGCGGTCGGGGATGATATGATACCCAACAGATTGAAAAGAAGGGGTTAAATTCCAGATGCGAATATTGCTGAGTAATGATGACGGTATCCACGCGCCGGGTATTCAGACGCTGGCGGCCGCGCTGCGCGAGTTTGCAGAGGTGCAGGTGGTGGCGCCGGATCGCAACCGCAGCGGCGCATCTAACTCGCTGACGCTGGAAACGCCGCTCCGTACCTTCAGCTATCCCAACGGCGATATTGCGGTACAGATGGGTACGCCAACCGACTGTGTCTATTTGGGCGTGAACGCGCTGATGCGCCCCAAACCGGATATCGTCGTTTCCGGCATTAATGCGGGAGCGAACCTGGGCGACGACGTCATCTATTCCGGCACCGTGGCGGCGGCGATGGAAGGGCGCCATCTGGGCCTGCCCGCGCTGGCCGTCTCGCTGGACGGGCATCAGCATTACGACACCGCCGCCGCCGTAACCTGTTCTCTGCTGCGGGCGCTGCAGCGCGAGCCGTTGCGCACCGGCCGGATCCTGAACATCAACGTGCCGGATTTACCGCTCAGCGAAATTAAAGGTATCCGCATGACCCGCTGCGGCAGCCGTCATCCCAGCGATCAGGCTATCCCGCTACAGGATCCGCGCGGCCATACGCTGTACTGGATTGGCCCGCCGGGTGAAAAGTTCGACGCCGGTCCCGATACGGACTTTGCCGCCGTCGAAGAAGGTTACGTGTCGGTAACCGCGCTGCATGTCGATCTCACCGCGCATGGCGCGCAGGAGGTCGTTGCTTCATGGTTAGCCAGTTCGGGAGTTGAAAACGAATGGTAAACCGCCGCATTGAAACGCTGCTGGACCAGCTGCGCCACCAGGGCATTACGGATGAAGCCTTGCTGAAGGCGATTGAAGCGGTGCCGCGCGAGCGTTTCGTTGATGAAGCTTTCGAGCATAAAGCCTGGGACAATACGGCGCTGCCGATTGGCTCCGGGCAAACCATTTCCCAACCCTATATCGTGGCGAAAATGACCTCGCTGCTGGCGTTGAAACCCGAGTCGCGCGTGCTGGAGATCGGCACCGGTTCGGGCTATCAAACCGCTATCCTCGCGCATCTTGTCGGGCATGTTTGCTCCGTCGAACGTATCAAAGGCCTGCAATGGCAGGCGAAACGGCGGCTGAAGCAGCTCGATCTGCACAATGTTTCCACCCGTCACGGCGATGGCTGGCAGGGCTGGCCGGCGCGCGGCCCTTTCGATGCGATAATCGTTACCGCTGCGCCGCCGGAGATCCCGGTCGAGCTGATGAACCAGCTTGATGAAGGCGGCATCATGGTGCTGCCGGTCGGCGACGAACAGCAGCAGCTCAAGCGCATCACCCGTAAAAACGGCGAATTTCTGGTGGAAACCATTGAGCCGGTGCGATTTGTGCCGCTGGTGCAGGGCGATCTGGCCTGAGCGCCCGGCCAATTGTACGCATCTGTTAATGGCTTCTATCTGTTAATGGCACGCGACGGCCGATATTGTTACTATTCAATCTATTCAGAATTTAATGCTGCTGGCGCAGGTTTAGCCGAGCGCGGCCGCACAGTTTTGCCGTAGCGGGGGATATAAATGAGCACGGGAAGCCCGGTAGTAAAATTACGCCGTATTGCGGCGGTTTCACTCGTTGGTTTTTGGTTAGCTGGCTGTTCCAGCGATAACGCACAGGCGCCAATCAGCTCGGTAGGCGGCAACGGCAGCGCCAACAGCGGCGGGGGATTAATCACCCAGCCACCGCCGATAGCCTCCGGCTCCGGCCGCGCCGCGCCCGCAGCGAGCGGCGGCAGAAGTGAAAATGTTGTTACGCAAAATGGGCGTATCATCTATAACCGCTCGTATGGGAATATTCCGAAAGGTAGCTACAGCGGCGAAACTTACACCGTTAAACGCGGCGATACGCTGTTCTATATTGCCTGGATTACCGGCAACGATTTCCGTGATTTAGCCGAACGAAATAACGTCTCTGCGCCTTACAGCCTCAATGTGGGCCAGCAGTTGCAGGTTAGTAACGGCTCCGGCGGCACCCTGACCGGCGGCAATGCCATCACCGCAGCGGATGCAACGGCGGGCGGCGTGCCCACTCAGCCGACCACTGCGCAAATGAAGAGCACAACGGTTGCACGTCAGCCGGTTATTACGTATTCTGAGGATTCAGGTAAACCAAGTGAGGGTAAAATGTTACCTTCAGCCGGTACAAATACTGTCGCAACGACGACAGCGCCGGTAAGTGCTCCGACCGTCAGCAGCACAACGAATAGCTCTACTCCGGTAGGCAGCTGGCGTTGGCCGACCGACGGGAAGATTATCGATAACTTTTCTGCTTCCGAAGGCGGCAACAAAGGTATCGATATCGCGGGATCGCGAGGACAGCCCGTTGTATCAACCGCCTCAGGGCGCGTTGTGTATGCCGGGAATGCGCTGCGCGGTTATGGCAACTTGATTATCATCAAACATAATGATGACTACCTGAGTGCATATGCCCATAACGACACGATGCTGGTCCGCGAGCAGCAGGAAGTAAAAGCGGGTCAGAAGATTGCGACAATGGGCAGTACCGGCACCAGTTCGGTTAGATTGCATTTTGAAATTCGTTACAAGGGGAAATCCGTAAACCCGTTGCGCTATTTGCCGCAGCGATAAACCGGCAGAACCCTGGTTGTTCTGCCCTGGGATCACGGGTAGGAGCCGCTAATGAGCCAGAATACGCTGAAAGTTAATGAGTTACATGAAGACGCGGAATTCGACGAAAACGGAGCTGAGATTTTTGATGAGAAGGCTCTTGTCGGAAATGAACCTGCTGATAACGATATAGCTGAAGAAGAGCTGTTGTCACAAGGCGCTACACAACGTGTTTTGGATGCGACGCAGCTCTACCTGGGGGAGATCGGTTATTCACCGCTCCTTACGGCAGAGGAAGAAGTTTTCTTCGCTCGTCGTGCTCTGCGTGGTGACATTCCGTCTCGTCGCCGCATGATTGAAAGTAACTTACGTCTGGTAGTGAAGATCGCCCGTCGTTACAGCAATCGTGGTCTGGCTTTGCTGGATCTGATAGAAGAAGGTAACCTGGGCCTGATCCGCGCGGTAGAGAAATTTGACCCTGAACGTGGGTTCCGTTTCTCTACTTACGCTACCTGGTGGATCCGTCAGACGATTGAACGGGCGATCATGAATCAAACCCGTACCATCCGTCTGCCAATCCACATTGTTAAAGAGCTGAACGTCTATCTGCGTACCGCCCGCGAACTGGCCCACAAGCTGGATCACGAGCCAAGCGCGGAAGAAATTGCCGAACAGCTGGACAAACCCGTTGATGACGTCAGCCGTATGCTGCGCCTCAACGAACGCATCACGTCAGTTGACACGCCGTTAGGCGGAGATTCTGAGAAAGCGCTGCTGGATATCCTGGCCGACGAGAAAGACAACGGTCCGGAAGATACCACCCAGGACGATGACATGAAGCAGAGCATCGTCAAGTGGCTGTTCGAACTGAACGCCAAACAGCGTGAAGTGCTGGCGCGTCGTTTCGGCCTGTTAGGCTACGAAGCGGCAACGTTAGAAGATGTGGGTCGCGAAATCGGTCTGACCCGTGAACGTGTTCGCCAGATTCAGGTTGAAGGTCTTCGTCGTCTGCGGGAAATTCTGCAGGCTCAGGGACTGAACATTGAAGCCTTGTTTCGCGAATAATGCGGGCGCTTAAAGAGTGAAAGCGAAAAGCGGTGGTGCAAACCACCGCTTTTTTATTGCCTGTAAATCAGACAACTTCCTTAACTTTCTCTTTTGCGTCGGATTTCACATCCTGCATCGCATAGGTATCCATTACCGCGCCTTTATAAGCGCTCATCAACATCTGCATCGGCGTAACTTTGCCGGTCAACAGCCCTTGCGCCATGCCTTTTAGCGCGTCAAACGCGGTTTTCACGCCGCCCACGATGCCGCCTTTGATCACATCCCACGGATTGGTACTTTCTGCGCGACCCATCCCGGTCAGCACGTTGCTGAGTCCAGGAATAAAGGCCAGCGCCTTGCCCAGCTTCAGGCAAATGCCCTGAAAACCGCTTTTATTGGTGCCGTTCAGGTTGACCATTTCGTCGTTGGTGGTGGTTAAACGGCCGTCTTTGGGAAAGGCTTTATCCAGTCCCTGTTCCGCCACGTCTTTGACGATCGCCGCTTCCGTCCCGTGACGGGCATCGCCGCTTTTGGTAAGGCCTTCGATTTTGCCGTTAGTGGAGATTTTACCGCGATCGCCGCCTTCCCGGTTATCCAGCGCCTTAACGTTATTTAAAAAGTAAGACATGTTTTTGGCGGCCAGCGCCCGGCTTTTCTCGTCCGGGTTATTGGCCGTCCAGTCGCCGAACTGCTTTTTCAGCTCGCTCTGCTTGATATCTTTCTGATTGCCCAGGTTTTTCAACACCGGGTTCTCGTTGATGATTTGATCGGCGGTGCGGTTGTCGCCATCCATGTTTTTAAACAGCGTGCTGCTGGAAGGCGGAACGCTGGTGTCCTTTTCGCTGGCTGGCATCGTCTGCCCGCCGGCGTTCGCATCGGCAGTCCCGGTTGCGCCTGTGGCCGTCGCACCCAGCGAAGAGAGCAGCTCCTTAAGCTGAGACAGCGCGCTGCTGAGTTGCGTATCGGTTGTGCTGCTGTTGCCGGACGACTGCTGGCTCTCCTGGCTTTGTTTAAGCAGTTTGGTAATGCTGTCGAGCAGCATTTGCAGCTGCGACATCACGTTCTGCGTGTTTTTGGCGGAAGGGGAGCCGTTTTGCGCGCCGGTGCCTGAAGATTGCTGCTGCGCCAGCTGCTCCTTGAGCTTGCTCAGCTCCTCCTTGCCCTGCTTTAACAGCGAATCGATCAGCGTTTTATAATCGGCACTGAGCGAGGCCGTAGAGCTTTTCTGCGTAGTGGTGCCCTGCGCGCCGCCGTATTGCAACAGACTGGACTTTTCCGGTGCTGCGGCGAGGCTGCCGTTCTGCGCTTTACCCGGGCGCGCGGAGAACTGTCCCGCGTTAATCGCCTCGCTGTTTATCCCAACGGGATTCACTCTTAAATTCATGACACTCTCCACTGGATTAGATGAAATGACGCGGACAAAACGGCGCGATGCAGACCGCTAACGCTTTATCACTGTCATTACGTGGGAGAGAGGAGGGGGATAGTTCCATTGCAAAGAAAAGGCCCGCGTGAGGCGGGCCTGCGCTTAAACCATCAGCCTGCAACTAAACCAGCGATTTCAGACGATAGATCCATTCCAGCGCCTGACGCGGCGACAGCGTGTCGGGATCTAACGCTTCCAGCGCCTCAACGGCCGGGGACGTCTCTTCAACCAGCAGCGGCAGCTGTGGGCCTTCCGCGCTGCCTGCGGCCGCGCTGGCCGAGCTGGCTTCCAGCTCTTTCAGCTTCTGCCGCGCCCGCTTGATCACTTCTTTCGGCACGCCTGCCAGCGCGGCAACGGCCAGTCCGTAACTTTTGCTGGCCGCGCCGTCCTGCACGCTGTGCATAAAGGCGATGGTGTCGCCGTGCTCCACGGCATCCAGATGCACGTTGGCGACGCCTTCCATCTTCTCTTCCAGCGTGGTCAGCTCGAAATAGTGCGTGGCGAACAGCGTCATCGCTTTGATGCGGTTCGCCAGGCTTTCCGCGCAGGCCCAGGCAAGAGAAAGACCGTCGTAGGTCGAGGTGCCGCGGCCGATCTCGTCCATCAACACCAGGCTGTATTCCGTCGCGTTATGCAGAATATTGGCGGTTTCGGTCATTTCGACCATAAAGGTTGAGCGACCGGAAGCGAGATCGTCCGCCGCGCCAACGCGGGTGAAGATGCGGTCGATGGGGCCAATTACCGCTTCTTCCGCCGGAACGTAGCTGCCGATAAAGGCCATCAGCGCTATCAGCGCGGCCTGGCGCATATAGGTGCTTTTACCGCCCATGTTCGGCCCGGTGATCACCAACATGCGGCGCTGCGGTGACAGCGTCAGCGGGTTGGCGATAAACGGCTCTTTCAGCACCTGCTCGACCACCGGATGACGGCCGCCGGTCAGTCTGATGCCTGGCTTATCGGTAAAGGTCGGACAGTTGAAGTTCAGGGTCCAGGCGCGCTCGGCAAGGTTGCTCAATACGTCCAGCTCCGCCAGCGCGGCGGCGCTGATCTGCAGCGCTTCCAGATGCGGCAGCAGCAGATCGAACAGCCCGTCGTAAAGGGCCTTTTCCAGCGCCAGCGCCTTGCCTTTCGAGGTCAGAACCTTGTCTTCATACTCTTTCAGCTCGGGGATAATATAGCGCTCGGCGTTTTTCAGCGTCTGACGGCGCACGTAGTTGATCGGCACCAGATGGCTTTGCCCACGGCTGACCTGAATATAGTAGCCGTGTACGGCGTTAAAACCGACCTTGAGCGTATCCAGCCCCAGCTTTTCACGCTCGCGGATTTCCAGCTTGTCCAGATAGTCGGTGGCGCCGTCCGCCAGCGCGCGCCACTCGTCCAGCTCTTCGTTATAGCCTGGCGCAATCACGCCGCCGTCGCGCACCAGCACGGGCGGTGCATCGATAATGGCGTTTTCCAGCAGTTCGCGCAGCTCGTCGAACTGGCCCATCTGCTGGCGCAGCGTTTGCAGATGCGGCACGTCGCTGTCAACCAGCAGCGCGTCCAGCCCGGGCAGTTGCTGAAAAGCGTGACGCATCCTGGCCAGATCGCGCGGGCGCGCCGTGCGCAGCGCCAGCCTGGCGAGGATACGCTCCAGATCGCCGACCTGCCGCAGCAGCGGCGCCAGCTCGGCGGTAAAATCCTGTAGCGCGCCGATGCTTTGCTGCCGGTTGATAAGCGTTGCGGTGTCGCGGATCGGCATATGCAGCCAGCGTTTCAGCATGCGGCTGCCCATCGGCGTGACGGTTCTGTCCAGCACCGAAGCCAGCGTGTTATCGATGCCGCCCGCCAGGTTCTGGGTGATTTCCAGATTGCGGCGCGTGGCGGCGTCCATGATGATGCCATCCTGCTGACGCTCCATCGTCAGCGAGCGGATATGCGGCAGCGAGGTGCGCTGGGTATCTTTTACATATTGCAGCAGGCAGCCTGCCGCACGCAGCGCAAACTGCGCCTGCTCGACGCCGAAACCGTTCAGATCGCGGGTGCCGAACTGCATGTTCAGCTGCTGGCGCGCGGTATCCACCTCGAACTCCCACAGCGGACGACGACGTAAGCCACGACGATTTTCAATCAGCGACATGGCGGCAAAATCTTCGGGATAGAGCAGCTCCGCCGGATTGGTGCGCTGTAGCTCTGCCGCCATCGTTTCCAGATCGCTCGGCTCCGCCAGGCGGAAGCGGCCGGAACTGATATCCAGCGTGGCGTAGCCGAAGCCGCGCGAACCCTGCCAGATGGCCGCCAGCAAATTGTCCTGACGCTCCTGCAGCAGCGCTTCGTCGCTGATGGTGCCGGGCGTGACGATGCGTACCACTTTACGCTCGACCGGGCCTTTGCTCAGCGCCGGATCGCCGATCTGTTCGCAGATCGCCACCGACTCGCCCAGCTGCACCAGTTTCGCGAGGTAGTTTTCCACGGCATGATGCGGGACGCCAGCCATCGGGATCGGTTCGCCAGCGGAAGCGCCGCGTTTGGTCAGCGAGATTTCCAACAGCTGAGAGGCGCGTTTAGCATCGTCATAAAACAGCTCGTAAAAATCGCCCATGCGGTAGAACAGCAGGATCTCCGGATGCTCGGCTTTCAGACGCAGGTACTGCTGCATCATGGGCGTATGGGAAGAAAGATTGTCAGTGGTCATTATCAGGTCTTCTTTTCCAGTCCATTGAATATAAAGTCGGCGCGGGACGCTGAGTTTTACTTCAAAACGGTGATTGGGCAGGCGCGCCAGCGAGGTCAGCGCAGGTGACGGGCACGAGAGCGGCGCCTTTTTCTGAGGGCTATAGTAACGCAGCGCGATCGATGCTGTCACAGGTAAAAGCCAGAGACGGGCCGCAAAGCGTAAAAATAGAGGGAGCAAAATGCGATAGCGTTGGCGAAACCGTTTAGCGACAGAGGGTGAAGCGCAGCCCTGTCCGGCGACTACTGCGGTGCCGGAAAAGCGGAGCGAAGAAAGTTTTTATCAGCCGTGGCCGTTTTGCAGCGCCCAGACGGCCGCTTCCACCCGGGATTTCAGCTTCATTTTTTTCAGCAGATGTTTAACATGCACTTTTACCGTGCTTTCCGTAATCGACAGCTTGCGGGCAATGGCTTTATTGGTCATCCCCAGCGTGATTAGCTTCAGAATATCGCGTTCGCGGCGCGTCAGCTGTTCCACATCGCGCGCTTCTGTCGGGCGTGATTCACGCAGGCTGGCCACCAGCACGTTGGTCAGCTTTTCGCTTAACACCATCTGGCCGGCGGCGGCCTGATGCAGCGCTTTCAGCAACGCTTCCGGCTCCATATCCTTCAGCAGATAACCATCCGCGCCGTGTTTTAACGCGTTTACCACGTCATCTTCATGATCGGAAACGCTGAATACCACGATGCGCCCGGAAAGCTCGATGGTGCGCAGCTGCACCAGCGTATCCAGCCCGTTCATGCCTGGCATATTTAAATCCAAAAGGATCAGGTCGGGGTCATGCTGTTCCGCCAGTACGACGCCCTGCGCGCCGTCGCTGGCTTCTGCGATAACCTGCAAACTTTCTTCCATTTCAATCAACTGTTTAACGCCGTTCCGCAGCAGCGGATGATCGTCAATCAGCAGGATAGTGGCAGCTTCTTCTTTCACGCTTGGATTTTCCACAGTCAGAGGGCGGCGAATGATTCCCGGTTAGCCTCTTAATCTTACCGATTAAAAACGTTAACCCTATACCACTAAGGGAGTAACCATAAATTTCTTCTTTCCGCAGTCTAACTGAAAAAAGCCCCCGCTGTGCGGAGTAATTACATGAATTTTATAAATATGTTTCCGATATGTCTCTACTCATCCAGGCGCAGCGGCAGCACGGAGGCAAAAGATCACCTGCATCCACGTTGATTTGCGTCAACCCGGCGTCAGAAGCGGTTAAGCAGAATGCGCTCCATTCAAACCGGAGATGACTATGACGCAACTTGCCCCTCTTCAACCCGAAGAAAACGGTGCCGTTATCCAGGACTGGCAGCCGGAAAACGAGCGGTTCTGGCAGCAGCGTGGAAAACGCATCGCCAACCGTAACCTGTGGATTTCCGTTTTCTGTTTGCTGCTCGCTTTCTGTGTCTGGATGCTGTTCAGCGCCGTTGCAGTGAACCTGAACAAAGTTGGCTTCACCTTTACCACCGAGCAGCTTTTTCTGCTGACGGCGCTGCCTTCCATTTCCGGCGCGCTGCTGCGGATCCCTTACTCTTTTGTGATCCCCGTGTTCGGCGGACGGCGCTGGACGGCTTTCAGCACCGGTATCCTGCTGGTCCCTTGCCTGTGGCTTGGGTTTGCCGTGCAGGACACCAGCACCGCTTTCAGCATTTTTGTGCTGATCGCGCTGCTGTGCGGCTTTGCGGGCGCGAACTTTGCCTCCAGCATGGGCAATATCAGCTTCTTTTTTCCTAAAGCGCAGCAGGGCGGGGCGCTGGGCATCAACGGCGGTCTGGGCAACCTGGGCGTCAGCGTAATGCAGTTCGCCGCCCCGCTGGCCGTTTCCATCGCCGTTTTCGGCGCCTTCGGCGGCGGCGCGCAGCACACCAGCAGCGGCGAAACGATCTGGCTGCAAAACGCCGCGTGGATCTGGGTGCCGTTCCTGCTTGTCGCGACGCTGGCGGCCTGGTTCGGCATGAACGACCTGGCGGCGGCGAAATCTTCTCTGCGCGAGCAGCTGCCGGTACTGAAACGCGGCCACCTGTGGGTGATGGCGCTGCTTTACCTGGCGACTTTTGGCTCTTTTATCGGCTTTTCCGCCGGTTTCGCCATGCTCGCCAAAACGCAGTTTCCGGATATCAGCATTCTTCACTACGCCTTTTTCGGCCCGCTGCTGGGCGCGCTGGCGCGGTCGGCGGGCGGCATTATTTCCGACAGGCTGGGCGGCGTACGCGTGACGCTGGCTAACTTTGTGCTGATGGCGCTGTTTGCCGCGCTGCTGTTCCTGACGCTGCCGGGGGAAGGAACCAGCGGATCCTTTAGCGCCTTTTTCGCCGTGTTTATGGGACTGTTTTTAACCGCCGGCCTGGGCAGCGGCTCGACCTATCAGATGATCGCCGTGATTTTCCGCAAGCTCACCCTGGAGAAGGCGAGCGCGGAAGGGAAAGACATAGAGACTGCGCAGCGGGAAGCAGTGACCGAAACCTCCGCCGCGCTCGGTTTTATCTCCGCTATCGGCGCGCTGGGCGGCTTTTTCATTCCGCAGACGTTTGGCCTTTCGCTGTCCATGCTGGGTACGCCGACGGGCGCGATGAAAATCTTCCTCGCCTTCTATCTGCTTTGCGTTGGCGTCACCTGGCTGGTTTACGGCCGCAAAAATAAATTTTGATAACGTGCGGAGGCAATGTCCCTCCGCCGCCTGAGCAATATCACCTAAGCCTTCAGGAGTTTTCCGGATGAGCAAATTTCTCGACAGGTTTCGCTACTTTAAACAGCTGGCGGAACCCTTTGCTGGTCAACATGGCCAGACACTCAACACCAATCGCGACTGGGAAGAGGGCTACCGTAGCCGCTGGCAGCACGATAAAATCGTGCGCTCCACGCATGGCGTAAACTGCACCGGCTCCTGCAGCTGGAAAATTTACGTCAAAAATGGCCTCGTCACGTGGGAAACACAGCAAACCGACTATCCGCGCACCCGACCGGATTTGCCGAATCACGAGCCGCGCGGCTGTCCTCGCGGCGCCAGCTACTCCTGGTATCTCTACAGCGCCAACCGCCTGAAATATCCGCTGATGCGCAAAAAGCTGCTCAAGCTGTGGCGCGAAGCCAAAGCGGAGCATCAGGATCCGGTCGCGGCCTGGGGATCGATCGTCAGCGATCCGCAAAAAGCGCAGAGCTATAAGATCGCTCGCGGTCGCGGCGGCTTCGTCCGGTCAAGCTGGCAGGAGGTCAACGAGCTGATCGCGGCATCCAATATCTATACGGCGAAAACCTTCGGCCCGGATCGCATTATCGGCTTTTCACCGATCCCGGCGATGTCGATGGTTTCCTATGCCGCAGGCGCGCGCTATCTGTCGCTGATCGGCGGCGTCTGCCTGAGTTTTTATGACTGGTATTGCGATTTGCCGCCCGCTTCGCCCATGACCTGGGGCGAGCAGACCGACGTGCCGGAATCGGCCGACTGGTATAACTCTTCTTATATTATCGCCTGGGGCTCTAACGTGCCGCAGACGCGCACGCCGGATGCTCATTTCTTTACCGAGGTGCGCTACAAGGGCACCAAAACCGTGGCGATCACGCCTGACTATGCCGAGGTCGCCAAGCTGTGCGATCAGTGGCTGAATCCTAAGCAGGGCACCGACAGCGCGCTGGCGCTGGCTTTAGGACACGTGATGCTGAAGGAGTTTCACCTTGAGCGCGAGGTGCCCTATTTCCGTGACTACGTGCGCCGCTATACCGATATGCCGATGCTGGTGCTGCTGGAGCCGCGCGAGGGCGGCTACTACGCCGCCGGACGCCAGCTCCGCGCCAGCGATCTGATTGATAACCTGGGGCAGGAAAACAACCCGCAGTGGAAAACCATCGCCATCGACCAGGAGAGCGGTGAGCTGGTGGCGCCGCAGGGATCCATCGGCTATCGCTGGGGAGAAAAAGGCAAGTGGAACCTGGAGTCGCGTGAAGGTGGCTCGCAGCGGGAAGTCACGCTTCAGCTTAGCCTGCTGGGCAGCCATGACGAGATCGCCGAGGTCGGCTTTCCCTATTTCGGCGGCCTGGAAAGCGAAAACTTCAGCAGCGTACCGCTGGAGGAGATCCTGCTGCACAAGCTGCCGGTGAAGCGTTTGCAGCTGGCCGACGGCAGCGCTGCGCTGGTCGCCAGCGTGTATGATCTGACGCTGGCGAACTACGGGCTGGATCGTGGTCTGCACGACGAAAACTGCGCAGGCAGCTATGACGAGATCAAAGCCTACAGCCCGGCCTGGGCCGAGCAGATCACCGGCGTGTCGCGGCAGAATATCATTCGGCTGGCGCGCGAGTTCGCCGACAACGCGGAAAAAACGCGTGGCCGCTCGATGATTATCGTCGGCGCCGGGATGAACCACTGGTATCACATGGATATGAACTACCGTGGGCTGATCAATATGCTGATCTTCTGCGGCTGCGTGGGGCAGAGCGGCGGCGGCTGGGCGCACTATGTCGGTCAGGAAAAACTGCGGCCGCAGACCGGCTGGACGCCGCTGGCTTTCGCGCTCGACTGGCAGCGTCCGCCGCGCCATATGAACAGCACCTCGTTCTTCTATAACCATTCCAGCCAGTGGCGCTACGAAACCGTGCAGACCAGCGAGCTGCTCTCGCCGCTGGCCGATAAAAAGCGCTACGGCGGCAGTTTAATCGACTTTAACGTGCGTTCCGAGCGCATGGGCTGGCTGCCTTCCGCGCCGCAGCTGAACGGCAATCCGCTGAACATCGCCGCGCAGGCGAAAGCGGCCGGGATGCCGCCGGTGGATTTCACCGTGGAAAGCCTGAAAACCGGCACGCTGCGCTTTGCCGCCGAGCAGCCGGACAATCCGCAGAACTTCCCGCGTAACCTGTTTGTCTGGCGCTCCAACCTGCTGGGATCGTCCGGCAAAGGCCATGAGTACATGCTCAAATATCTGCTGGGCACGGAAAACGGCATTCAGGGTAAAGATTTAGGCGTGCAGGGCGGCGTGAAGCCGGAAGAAGTGGAATGGCAGGAGAAAGGCGGCGAGGGCAAGCTGGATCTGGTGGTAACGCTGGATTTCCGCCTGTCCAGTACCTGTCTCTATTCCGATATCGTGCTGCCTACCGCCACCTGGTATGAAAAAGACGATATGAATACTTCGGATATGCATCCGTTTATTCATCCGCTGTCGGCGGCGGTCGATCCGGCCTGGGAAGCGAAAAGCGACTGGGAGATCTATAAAGACATCGCCAAACGCTTCTCGGAGCTTTGTCCGGGGCATCTCGGTGTGGAAACCGATATCGTCACGCTGCCGGTGCAGCACGATTCGCCGGCGGAGCTGGCGCAGCCTTTTGACGTTAAAGAGTGGAAAAAAGGCGAGTGCGACCTGATCCCCGGCAAAACCGCGCCGCACATTATTGCCGTAGAGCGCGACTATCCGGCCACCTGGGAACGCTTTACCTCGCTTGGCCCGCTGCTGGACAAGCTGGGCAACGGCGGTAAGGGCATCAGCTGGAACACGCAAAAAGAGGTCGATTTCCTTAAAGAGCTGAACTACGTCAAGACGGATGGCCCGGCCGCCGGCCGGCCGAATATCGACAGCGCCATCGATGCGGCCGAGGTCATTTTATCCCTCGCGCCGGAAACCAACGGTCAGGTGGCAGTTAAAGCCTGGCAGGCGCTGAGCGACATTACTGGCCGCGACCACACTCACCTGGCGCTGAACAAAGAAGACGAAAAAATTCGCTTCCGCGATATCCAGGCGCAGCCGCGCAAAATTATCTCCAGCCCCACCTGGTCAGGACTGGAAGACGAGCACGTCTCCTATAACGCCTGTTATACCAACGTGCATGAGCTGATCCCGTGGCGCACGCTCAGCGGACGCCAGCAGCTTTATCAGGATCACGAGTGGATGCGCGCCTTTGGCGAAAGCCTGCTGGTTTATCGTCCCCCTATTGATACCAGGGCGGCCAAACCGTTGCTGAACAAAAAGCCGAACGGCAATCCGGAAAAGGCGCTGAACTTCCTGACGCCGCACCAGAAATGGGGCATTCACTCTACCTACAGCGACAACCTGCTGATGCTGACGCTGTCGCGCGGCGGCCCTATCGTCTGGATGAGTGAAGAAGACGCGCAGGAGCTGGGGATTGCGGACAACGACTGGATTGAAGCCTTTAACGCCAACGGATCGCTGACCGCTCGCGCAGTGGTCAGCCAGCGCGTACCGGCAGGCATGACCATGATGTACCACGCGCAGGAACGCATTGTGAACATTCCCGGTTCGGAAATTACCGGCCAGCGCGGCGGCATTCATAACTCCGTGACCCGCGCCTGTCCTAAACCAACCCATATGATCGGCGGCTACGCGCAGCTTTCCTACGGCTTTAACTATTACGGCACCGTAGGGTCCAATCGCGATGAGTTTGTGGTGGTGCGCAAAATGAATCACGTTCACTGGCTGGACGGTGAAGGTAACGACGACTGCCAGGGCGGCAAGGGGAGAAAATCATGAAAATTCGCTCGCAGGTCGGCATGGTGCTGAATCTGGATAAATGTATCGGCTGCCACACCTGTTCCGTGACCTGTAAAAACGTCTGGACCAGCCGTGAAGGGATGGAATACGCCTGGTTTAACAACGTTGAAAGCAAGCCGGGCGTCGGCTATCCGCAGGCATGGGAAGATCAGGAAAAATGGAAGGGCGGCTGGATCCGTAAAATCAACGGCAGGCTGGTGCCGCGCATGGGCAACCGCGTCGGGCTGCTGTCGAAAATTTTCGCTAACCCGGACGTGCCCGCGCTGGACGATTACTATGAACCGTTCGACTACGACTATCAGCATTTACACAATGCGCCCGCTGGCAAACATCAGCCGATAGCGCGGCCGCGCTCGCTGATCACCGGCAAGCGGATGAAAAAAATCGAAAACGGCCCGAACTGGGAAGAGATCCTTGGCGGCGAGTTTTCCAAACGCTCGCAGGATAAAAATTTCGATAACATCCAGAAAGAGATGTACGGCCAGTTTGAACACACCTTTATGGCCTATCTGCCGCGCCTGTGCGAGCACTGCCTGAACCCGGCGTGCGTGGCGACCTGCCCAAGCGGCGCCATCTATAAGCGCGGCGAAGACGGTATCGTGCTGATCGATCAGGACAAGTGTCGCGGCTGGCGCATGTGTCTGACCGGCTGTCCCTATAAAAAAATCTACTTCAACTGGAAAAGTGGCAAATCGGAGAAGTGTATTTTCTGCTATCCGCGTATTGAAGCGGGCCAGCCCACGGTCTGTTCCGAAACCTGCGTAGGGCGCATCCGCTATCTTGGCGTGCTTTTGTACGACGCGGATCGTATTGAAGAAGCGGCAGCGAGCGAGCATGAACAGGATCTTTATGAAAGCCAGAGGGCGATCTTCCTCGATCCCCACGATCCCGATGTGATTGCCGAAGCGTTAAAAGAAGGTATCCCGCAAAGCGTGATTGACGCAGCGCAACGCTCGCCGGTTTATAAAATGGCGATGGAGTGGAAGCTGGCGCTGCCGCTGCATCCGGAATACCGCACGCTGCCGATGGTCTGGTACGTGCCGCCGCTGTCGCCCATTCAGAGCGCTGCGGACGCGGGCGACCTGCCGCACAACGGTATTCTGCCGGACGTGGAAAGCCTGCGCATTCCCGTGCAGTACCTGGCGAACCTGCTGACGGCGGGCGATACCGCGCCGGTTTTGCTGGCGCTAAAGAGAATGCTGGCCATGCGTCATTATAAACGCGCGGAAACCGTCGATAACCTTGTCGACACGCGGGCGCTGGAACAGGTCGGCTTAAGCGAAGCGCAGGCGCAGGAGATGTACCGCTATCTGGCCATCGCCAATTATGAAGATCGTTTCGTGGTGCCTTCCAGCCATCGTGAACTGGCGCGGGAAGCCTTCCCGGAAAGCAAAGGCTGCGGCTTCAGCTTCGGCGATGGCTGCCACGGCAGCGACGGGCGCTTCAACCTGTTTAACAGCCGCCGCATCGACGCGATTGATATTGGCAAAAAAACGCAGGAGGAGCAGCCATGATCACGCTACGTATCGTCGCCCGGCTGCTGGATTATCCCGATGAAGCGCTCTTTACGCATCAGGCTGAAATGCTGGCGGCGCTGAAAGCGGGCAGCGAGCTTGATGCCGCGCAGCGCGCGCAGCTCACCGATTTTATTACGGAATTCTGCGCAGGCTCGCTGCTGGACAGGCAGGCCGACTATTGCGAGCTGTTCGATCGCGGTCGGGCCACCTCTTTGCTGCTGTTCGAGCATGTTCACGGCGAGTCGCGCGATCGCGGCCAGGCAATGGTCGATCTGCTGGAGCAATATCGCGCCGACGGCCTGGAGCTGAGCGCGAAAGAGCTGCCCGATTTTCTGCCGCTCTATCTGGAGTATCTGGCCAGCCTTGACGTCACCCGCGCCCGCGCTGGCCTGGCCGACGTGGCGCCAATCCTCGCGCTGCTGGCCGCCAGGCTAAAACAGCGCCAAAGCCGCTATAGCGAGCTGTTCACCGTGCTGCTGGCGCTCTCCGGGGCCGGGCTGGCGGTAGATGACCTGACGCCGAAAATCCATAAAGAGGCCCGCGACGATACGCCAGCGGCGCTGGATGCGGTCTGGGAAGAGGAGCAGATTAAGTTTCTCGGCGAGCAGGGCTGTGCTTCCGCCCAACAGGCCGCGCATCAGCGCCGCTTTGCCGACGCCGTCGCGCCGCAGTATCTGGACGTGGCGGCAATGACAACATCCACGGGGCGTTCATCATGAATTTTCTCTCAGGTTTCTTTTTCGATATTTATCCTTATATCGCAGGCAGCGTTTTCCTGATTGGTAGCTGGCTGCGCTACGACTATGGCCAGTACAGCTGGCGCGCCGGCTCCAGCCAGATGCTGGATAAAAAAGGGATGCGGCTCGCCTCCAACCTGTTTCATATCGGCATCATTGGTATTCTCTTCGGCCATTTCGTCGGCCTGCTGACGCCGCACTGGATGTACGAGGCTTTTCTGCCGATCGCCGCCAAGCAGAAGCTGGCGATGGTGGCCGGCGGCGTTTGCGGTTTGCTGACGCTGGCGGGCGGCGCGCTGCTGCTTAAGCGTCGCCTGCTCAATCCGCGCGTCAGGGCCACCAGCAGCGCCGGCGATATCCTGATCCTGACGCTGCTGGTAGCGCAGGCCACGCTGGGGCTGCTGACCATTCCTTTCTCCGCGCAGCATATGGATGGCAGCGAAATGATGAAGCTGGTCGGCTGGGCGCAGGCGATCGTGACCTTCCATGCGGGCGCGTCGCAGCATCTGGAAGGCGTGGCGCTGATTTACCGCGTGCATATGGTACTGGGCATGACGCTGTTTCTGCTGTTTCCGTTCTGCCGCCTGGTGCATATCTGGAGCGTGCCGCTGGAATATTTGACGCGGCGCTATCAGCTGGTACGCAATCGCCGTTAGTTGTGCGGCGTTACCTTGTGCAAAAAAGGCGATCGTCTGGTTTGTTGCCAAAATGTTGAGATGTGGGTCAGCGTATCCGTTTTCCGTCTCGACTACACTGCCTGTTCTTCCGGGCCGCTCTCGCGGCTCGTTTACTTTGCTTCGCGATGAAGCCGAGCGTTTTAACAAGGCAGGAAACCAGATGATCATTTCCGCATCAACGGATTACCGGGCAGCGGCACGGCGCAGGCTGCCGCCTTTCCTTTTCCACTATATCGACGGCGGTGCCTATAGCGAGCACACCCTCAGGCGCAATACGGCCGATCTGGCCGATATCGCGCTACGCCAGCGCATCCTGAAAAATATGGCCGAGCTGAGCCTGGAAACCACGCTGTTCGACGAGAAGCTGGCGATGCCGGTCATTCTCGCGCCGGTAGGACTGACGGGCATGTATGCACGGCGTGGCGAAGTGCAGGCGGCGCGCGCGGCGGCAAAAATGGGCATTCCCTTTACGCTTTCCACCGTTTCCGTCTGTCCCATCGAAGAGGTCGCGCCGGCGATTTCACGGCCTATGTGGTTCCAGCTTTACGTCTTAAAAGACCGTGGCTTTATGCGAAACGCGCTGGAGCGGGCCAAAGCCGCAGGGGTAAAAACGCTGGTCTTTACCGTGGATATGCCGGTGCCTGGCGCGCGCTACCGCGATGCGCATTCCGGCATGAGCGGGCCGAATGCGGCTTTCCGCCGGATGGTGCAGGCCATGCTGCATCCGCAGTGGGCGTGGGATGTGGGCCTGAACGGCAAGCCGCACGATCTGGGCAATGTCTCGGCCTATCGCGGCCATCCGACCACGCTGGAAGACTACATTGGCTGGCTGGGCGCCAACTTCGATCCCTCTATCTCCTGGAAAGATTTGGAGTGGATCCGTGAGTTCTGGCAAGGGCCAATGATCATTAAGGGCATTCTCGATCCGCAGGATGCGAAGGATGCCGTGAGCTTCGGCGCCGATGGCATTGTGGTGTCTAACCACGGCGGCCGTCAGCTGGACGGCGTGCTTTCTACCGCGCGTGCGCTGCCCGCCATTGCCGATGCGGTAAAAGGCGACATTAAGATCCTGGCGGATTCAGGGATACGAACCGGGCTGGACGTGGTGCGGATGCTGGCGCTGGGCGCGGACAGCGTGCTGCTGGGCCGAGCCTTTGTCTATGCGCTGGCCGCAGCGGGCGAAGCTGGCGTGGTGAATCTGCTCTCGCTGATGGAAAAAGAGATGCGCGTGGCGATGACGCTGACCGGCGCGAAATCGGTAGCCGACATCAGCCGCGAGTCGCTGACGCTGTAAAGGTTGGCAGGCGAGGGCGCCTGCCGACAGCACAGACTAGTTGGCGTTTAGCCCGCTGTAAGAGCGCCAGTGGTCAAAATAGATATGGTCAGCCTGGAAATCGGCCGTTTCGGTATCGTCGGTCAGGCGCCAGGCCAGCTGAAAGGCGAACTCAAAACTTTTGCCCAGCCCTTTGCCGCTCAGCAGGTTGCCGTCTTCCACCACCTCCTCCGCACTATAAACGCCATCGGTAACGCCCTTATACAAATCACCTGAGCAGGTATAGCGACGGCCCTTCAACAGATGATTGCCGCCCAGCACGCGCGCGGCAGCAGAACAGATCGGCGCAATCCATTTGCCCGCTTCGTCATGACGGCGAATAAACGCCGTGACCAGCGGGTTGGCCGCCAGGTTAACGGTGCCTTCCGGCCCGCCAGGGATAACCACGGCGTCAAACTCTTTATCCAGGCCCGCCAGCAGAACATCCGCTACCACCGGCACGGCATGGTAGCTGGGCACCTCACGCGTATCATGGCAGGCGACAGTCGTTACCTTAACGTGCAGACGGTTTAATATATCAATAATAATAAAGGCCTCCGCCTCTTCGAATCCCGGCGCCAGCAGCACCGCAGCCTGTTTGCTCATTACTCCTCCTGATTTGATAAAATGCTATTTTCTATTAAATGAAATGGCGTTTTATTTTAATGGCAGCAGCGAGTTTACGCCGTCTGGCCGCGCAGGAAAAGAGAAAGGAAAAAAGCGGCAGATTTACATAACATCTGTTTTCAGAAGGGCTGGCGATGTTCTAACATGAATGCTACTTTTCCGTTTTGCACTCTGGATATTCAATGCGTTATCTGGCCTCATTTTTGCCCGCGCTGCTGCTGCTTTCCGCCTGCAGCAGTAAAGCCCCTGCGCCTGAGCCTCACGGCAATCCTTTTCGGGGCAACAACAGCTTTTTACTGGATCCCGAGCATAACGTAGCGCCGCTGGACGGCGATTTCGCCAACAGCCCGACGGCCGAAGCCTTTATCGATAAAATGGTGCGCGAACACGGTTTTAACCGTCAGCAGCTGCATAACGTGCTGGCACAGGCGAAGCGGCTGGATTGGGTGCTGCGGCTGATGGATCGGCAGGCGCCTTCTTATCAGGCACCCTCCGGCCCGAACGGCGCCTGGATCCGCTATCGCAAAAAATTTATCGTGCCGGATAACGTGCAGAACGGCGTCCAGTTCTGGAATCAATATCAGGACGCGCTCAATCGTGCCTCGGAAGTTTACGGCGTGCCGCCGGAAATCATCGTCGGCATTATTGGCGTCGAAACCCGCTGGGGACGCGTAATGGGTAAAACGCGCATTATCGATGCGCTGGCGACGCTGGCGTTCGCCTATCCTCGTCGCGCCGAGTACTTTAGCGGCGAGCTGGAAACCTTCCTGCTGATGGCGAAAGAAGAGAACGACGATCCGCTTGATTTACGCGGTTCGTTCGCTGGCGCCATGGGCTACGGCCAGTTTATGCCTTCTGCCTTTAAGCAATACGCCGTTGATTTCAATGGCGACGGCCATATCAATCTTTGGGATCCTGTAGACGCAATAGGCAGCGTGGCCCACTATTTCAGCGCGCACGGTTGGATAAAAGGCGGCACCGTAGCCGTACCGGCTAACGGCGAAGCGCCGCAGCTGGAAACGGGCTTCAAAACCCGCTATAAGGCCGCGCAGCTCTCTGCCGCCGGTTTGTCGCCGCAGGTGCCGCTACAGGACAATCAGCAGGTCAGCCTGCTGCGTTTTGATATGGGCACTTACTATCAATACTGGTACGGGTTGCCGAATTTTTACGTTATTACCCGCTATAACCACAGCAATCACTATGCGATGGCCGTGTGGCAGCTGGGCCAGGCCGTACGCGACGCCCGTCAGTAACGTCAGTTTTACCTCCCGATCGCCCGGCGGCGCGTTGCCGGGCAATCGCCTGTTTCTACAACGCTTTTCCTGACTGACTTTATGAAAGCGGTTCGCAAATCCCGCCTTTGTCTCTTCGTGCCTGGCTAAAAAGTGCTAATCTTCATTCTTACGATAAGCAAGCAGGGAACAAGAATGACGGACAGCGAATTGCGCCTGTTAAGCCAGGAAATCGGTCAGCATTTACAGCGCCTTAATGCCACGGTTACCGCGGCGGAATCCTGTACGGGCGGTTGGATAGCAAAAGTGATTACCGACGTCGCCGGCAGTTCACAATGGTTTGAGCGGGGCTTTGTCACCTACAGCAATGAGGCCAAGCAGACGCTGGTGGGCGTGACGGCCGCCTCGCTGGAAAGCTTTGGCGCGGTCAGCGAACAGGTGGTGACAGAGATGGCGGAAGGGGCGCTTAAACAGGCCCGCGCGCAGTATGCTGTAGCTGTCAGCGGCATCGCCGGCCCCGATGGCGGAACGGCGGAAAAACCGGTGGGAACGGTGTGGTTCGGCTTCGCAGCGGAAGGCGCTAACTCGCTGGCGCAGCGCAAAATTTTTGCGGGCGACAGAGAGGCCGTTCGACGTCAGGCCACGGCTTATGCGCTGTTGACGCTACGTGACCATTTTCTTAAAAATTAAGCTTGATACTGTATGACTATACAGTATAATTGCACCCATATTGATTGAGACACGAAGCCGCGAAAGCGTGCTTTACCCCCGCGTGATTAGGAGTGGAAATGGCTATTGACGAAAACAAGCAAAAAGCACTGGCAGCAGCGCTGGGCCAGATTGAAAAGCAATTTGGTAAAGGCTCCATCATGCGCCTGGGTGAAGACCGCACTATGGATGTGGAAACCATCTCTACCGGTTCGCTTTCGCTGGATATCGCGCTGGGCGCGGGCGGCCTGCCAATGGGCCGTATCGTCGAAATTTACGGGCCGGAATCTTCCGGTAAAACCACGCTGACGTTACAGGTTATCGCGTCTGCACAGCGCAAGGGCAAAACCTGCGCCTTTATCGATGCCGAGCATGCGCTCGATCCGGTTTACGCTAAAAAGCTGGGCGTGGACATTGATAATCTGCTCTGCTCGCAGCCGGACACCGGTGAGCAGGCGCTGGAAATCTGTGATGCGCTGGCGCGTTCCGGCGCGGTTGACGTAATCATCGTTGACTCCGTGGCGGCGCTGACGCCGAAAGCGGAAATCGAAGGCGAAATCGGCGACTCGCATATGGGTCTGGCGGCTCGTATGATGAGCCAGGCTATGCGTAAGCTGGCCGGTAACCTGAAGAACTCCAACACGCTGCTGATCTTCATCAACCAGATCCGTATGAAAATCGGCGTGATGTTCGGTAACCCGGAAACCACTACCGGCGGTAACGCGCTGAAATTCTACGCCTCTGTCCGTCTGGATATCCGCCGTATCGGCGCGATTAAAGAGGGTGACGAAGTCGTCGGTAGCGAAACCCGCGTGAAAGTGGTGAAAAACAAAATCGCCGCGCCGTTCAAGCAGGCTGAGTTCCAGATTATGTACGGCGAAGGCATCAATATCTACGGCGAGCTGGTAGACCTTGGCGTGAAGCACAAGCTGATTGAAAAAGCGGGTGCCTGGTACAGCTACAACGGCGATAAAATCGGTCAGGGTAAGGCAAACGCCGGCAACTTCCTGAAAGAGAACCCGGCTGTGGCTACCGAGATCGAAAACAAGCTGCGCGCTACGCTGATGAACAATCCGGACACGACGCCAGACTTCGTGGCTGACAAAGATGATGCCAACGAAGCCAGCGAAACTAACGAAAACTTCTGATTAGCAGCCCGCGAGGGCAGATAGTCGGAAAGCGCTGAAAAGGAGTGGCCCTGTGCCGCTCCTTTTTTATTTTCGACTTACGCTTTCTGAACCAGCTTGTTACGGCAGCAGCCAGGTTCTTTCTATTGCGCACACGCGCAAAAGAGCATTGTTTTCAGCGCTGTGAACCGCCCAGGCGAGTTTTTTTCCAGCGAACGAGCTGCCTTGTACTGATTTTTCCAGGGTACGAGTCGCCAGGCGCCCTCTGTTTTCAGCGTACGAATCACCTTGTATCAATTTTTTTCAGTGTACGAGCCGCCCGGCGGCGCCTGCTTTTAACGTACGAACTAACTTGTTTCAGGGGGCGAGCCGCCTGGCGCTACCTGTTTTAGCGTTACGAAACGCCTTGTATCACCTGTTTCCCGCTTACAAATCGCCTTTGCCGCCTTTCCCCACACATTAGCCAAAGCGCTTTGTTTCTTTTGCGGTTCCTCGCTACCCTTACCATGAGTTAATTTTTTGCATAACCGGAGCAAGATGTCTGACGCCACCGAACGAAGCCAGTTTACCCGCCTGTTAGATCGGGCCATGCGCATTCTGGCCATGCGCGATCACAGCGAGGCGGAATTTCGTCGCAAGCTTTCGCTCTCTGCAGAGCGGGCCGCGATGTATGCTAAAACGCAGGCGCAGCAGCCTGAATCCGTTACGCCAGAGCAAATCGATCGGGTCGTCGCCTGGTGTTATGAAAGCAATTATCTGGACGATGCCCGCTTTGCGGAGCGCTTTGTCGCCAGCCGCAGCCGTAAGGGCTACGGCCCGCAGCGCATCCGTATGGAGCTGGGGCAGAAGGGCGTGGCGAAGCCGCTGATCGATGAAACGCTGGCCAAAACGGAAATCGACTGGCAGCAAATGGCGTTCGACTCGGCGGAGCGGAAGTTTGGCCTGCCGCTGCCGACCGAATGGAAGGAAAAAGCCAAAGTGCAGCGCTATTTAATGACTAAAGGCTTCTTTTCCGAAGATATCCGCAGCGTTTTTTCAAATTTTGAAGATTGAGCGCCAATGGGATTTTACTTCGCACCGAAGAAAATTTATCTTATTCACCACTTTTTGTTCGTGTGTTGCTTAGCCTTACGGCAGGTTTAAACCCACGAAACGTTCGTTAGCGTGATTCCAGGACAATTATGAGCAAGAGCACTGCGGAGATTCGCCAGGCGTTTCTCGACTTTTTCCATAGCAAGGGACATCAGGTTGTAGCCAGTAGCTCCCTCGTCCCGACTAATGACCCGACGCTGCTGTTTACCAACGCCGGGATGAACCAGTTCAAAGACGTTTTCCTGGGCCAGGACAAGCGCAGCTACTCGCGCGCAACCACCTCGCAGCGCTGCGTACGCGCAGGCGGTAAACATAATGACCTGGAAAACGTTGGCTATACCGCCCGTCACCATACCTTCTTTGAAATGCTGGGCAACTTCAGCTTCGGCGACTATTTCAAACGCGAAGCTATCGGTTTTGCGTGGGAGCTGCTGACCAGCGCGCAGTGGTTTAACCTGCCGAAAGAGAAGCTGTGGGTTACCGTCTACGAAACCGATGATGAAGCCTTCAATATCTGGGCAGATGAAATCGGCGTGCCGCGTGAGCGTATTATCCGCATTGGCGATAACAAGGGCGGCGCTTACGCCTCTGATAACTTCTGGCAGATGGGCGACACCGGCCCGTGCGGCCCGTGCAGCGAAATCTTCTTTGACCACGGCGACCATATCTGGGGCGGCCCGCCGGGCAGTCCGGAAGAGGACGGCGATCGCTTTATTGAGATCTGGAACATCGTCTTTATGCAGTTCAACCGTCAGCCTGACGGCACCATGCTGCCGCTGCCGAAGCCTTCCGTCGATACCGGTATGGGCCTGGAGCGTATCTCCGCCGTGTTGCAGCACGTTAACTCCAACTACGAAATCGATCTGTTCCAGAAGCTGATCAAGGCTGTTGCAGAAGCGACTGGCGCCACCGATCTGAGCAGCAAATCACTGCGCGTCATTGCCGACCATATCCGTTCCTGCGCTTTCCTGATTTGCGATGGCGTGATCCCATCCAACGAAAACCGCGGCTACGTGCTGCGCCGCATTATTCGCCGCGCTATTCGTCACGGCAACATGCTGGGCGCGCAGGGGTCCTTCTTCTGGAAACTGGTAGCGCCGCTGATTGACGTTATGGGCGCAGCGGGCGAAGAGCTGGCGAAGCAGCAGGCTCAGGTTGAGCAGGTGCTGAAAACCGAAGAAGAGCAGTTTGCGAAAACGCTGGAGCGCGGTCTGGCGCTGCTGGACGAAGAGCTGGAGAAGCTGCAGGGCGACACGCTGGACGGTGAAACCGTTTTCCGCCTGTATGACACCTTTGGCTTCCCGGTCGATTTAACCGCCGACGTCTGTCGCGAGCGTAATCTGAAAATTGACGAAGCGGGCTTCGAGAAAGCGATGGAGCAGCAGCGTCAGCGTGCTCGTGAAGCCAGTGGCTTTGGCGCGGACTACAGCAACGTTATCCGCATTGATGAAGCCTCGACCTTCAAAGGTTATGACCAGCTTGAGCTGAGCGCGACCGTTACCGCTATCTTTGTGGACGGTCAGCCTGCAAATGCGATTGCCGCCGGTCAGGAAGGCGTTATCGTGCTGGATGAAACGCCATTCTACGGCGAATCAGGCGGCCAGGTAGGCGATACCGGCGAGTTGCGTAACAACGATGCGGTGTTCACCGTTACCGACACGCAAAAATATGCGCAGGCGATTGGTCATATCGGCAAGCTGGCTTCCGGTCAGCTGCGGGTCGGCGATCGTCTGGCCGCGCACGTGGACGAAGAGCGTCGCGCGCGTATTCGTCTGAATCACTCAGCGACGCACCTGTTACACGCTGCGCTACGTCAGGTTCTGGGCCATCATGTGGCACAGAAAGGCTCACTGGTGAACGATAAATATCTGCGCTTCGACTTCTCCCATTCTGAAGCGATGAAGCCGCAGGAAATCCGTCAGGTTGAGGAAATCGTCAACGCACAGATCCGCCGTAACCTGGCGGTCGACACCAACGTGATGGAGCTGGAAAAAGCGAAAGCGCTGGGCGCGATGGCGCTGTTTGGCGAAAAATATGACGATCGCGTCCGCGTGCTGACGATGGGCGATTTCTCTACCGAACTTTGCGGCGGCACGCACGCCAGCCGCACGGGCGATATCGGCCTGTTCCGCATCACCTCTGAAGCCGGTACGGCGGCAGGTATTCGCCGTATTGAAGCGGTGACGGGCGAAGGCGCGTTAAAGCAGATGTATGCCCAGAGCGAGCAGCTGCAGGAGATCGCTCACCTGGTGAAAGCCAACAGCAGCAATCTGAATGAAAAAGTGCGTGGCCTGATGGATAACGTCCGCGCGCTGGAAAAAGAACTGCAGCAGCTGAAAGATCAGCAGGCCGCGCAGGAGAGCGCTTCTCTCAGCAGTAAAGCTATCGACGTCAAGGGCGTTAAGCTGCTGGTAAGCGAGTTGACCAACGTCGAGCCGAAAATGCTGCGTACGATGGTGGACGATCTGAAGAACCAGCTGAAGTCAGCCGTTATCGTGCTGGCTACCGTTGCGGAAGGAAAGGTTTCGCTGATTGCCGGCGTAACCAAAGATGTAACCGATCGCGTGAAAGCCGGCGAGCTGGTGGGCGAACTGGCTCAGCAGGTTGGCGGTAAGGGCGGCGGCCGCCCGGATATGGCTCAGGCCGGCGGCACCGATGCCGGAGCACTACCAGGGGCTCTGGCCGGTGTTGAAAGCTGGGTGGCGGCAAAACTGTAACACTATAAAAAAGCATCCCGGAAAGCGCGGTGGGGCAGGGCTTCACCGCGTCATTCTGTCAGATGTTATCGCAAAAAACACAAAGTCAGGTTGATGGTGTGTATTTCGGCTAAACTAAGTATCAGCAGAATGTATTACCGTGATGATGCACTTGTTGTGCATTTGTCATAGTCTATATTTAGCGTTATATGATGGATAATGCCGGGCGACAGTTAACCCGACTCTTTTAATCTTTCAAGGAGCAAAGAATGCTTATTCTAACTCGTCGAGTTGGTGAAACCCTCATGATCGGTGATGAGGTGACTGTAACGGTGCTGGGAGTAAAAGGGAATCAGGTTCGCATCGGTGTGAATGCCCCTAAAGAAGTTTCGGTTCATCGCGAAGAGATTTATCAGCGTATTCAGGCCGAAAAAACTCAGCAAACGAGTTACTAACGGATCCAGCGCCTTGCCGCCCAGGCGAGGCGCTACCGGTTTTGTCCTTCTTTCCCGCCTTTCTTTGTTTTTCTTTCGCTGTATCTCTTCGGGCCTGTACACACTTCCCTGCTGTGAAAGGGCCGATTATTGTTGATAAATCACTCTTTTTGCTTTCCAAATACCCATTTTGGCTGGGAAATGCGCAATCAAACGCGAGAGTGAAAAAATATGTTTGACTTATAAGGCCCAGAAAGTAATATGTGCGCCACGCAGTGCCGATGAGCAGAAACAAGTTCAGAAGCACAGCTCGATAAGAGCGCGTATGGTGAGGTGGCCGAGAGGCTGAAGGCGCTCCCCTGCTAAGGGAGTATGCGGTCAAAAGCTGCATCCGGGGTTCGAATCCCCGCCTCACCGCCATTTGCATCCGTAGCTCAGCTGGATAGAGTACTCGGCTACGAACCGAGCGGTCGGAGGTTCGAATCCTCCCGGATGCACCATATTTAAGAAGTGTTGCAGCCATTGTGTTCTGGTAAAGCAGTAAGTATTAGCCGCCAGCACAAGGGATGATAACGTTGCTTTAGCAACGGCCCGTAAGGGTAAGGCGTAAGCCGAATAATCCTCCCGGATGCACCATATTTAAGAAGTGTTGCAGCCATTGTGTTCTGGCAAAGCAGTAAGTATTAGCGGCCAGCACAAGGGATGATAACGTTGCTTTAGCAACGGCCCGTAAGGGTGAGGCGTAAGCCGAATCATCCTCCTGGATGCACCATATTTTATAAAGTGGCTTAGCAAGTCGCCGCTTTGTTTAAGTAGTACCGATACAGCGTTAGCAGCCTGTATCAAGGTGAGTCGTCAGCACCCCTGCGTTATACCAGAATTTGTTATGCATCCGTAGCTCAGCTGGATAGAGTACTCGGCTACGAACCGAGCGGTCGGAGGTTCGAATCCTCCCGGATGCACCATATTTTG